>JADYYE010000114.1 GCA_020853815.1 Phycisphaerales bacterium | reverse complement strand
TAGTTCATGGTCGTTCCTGACTTGCGACGCCGCTCGTCACCCCGTCACGTCTTCCGGCCCGCCTTCGACGCGCCACTACGCCGCCAGCTGGCGCTCCAGCTTGTCGGGATACGCCGCCTGCGCGATCGCGTCTTCCTTGCTGATCATCCCGTTGAAGTACAGCTCCGCGATCGCGCTGTCCAAAGAGCACATGCCGATCGCGCGGTTGGTCTCGATCACGTTCGGGATCTCGAACGTCCGCGCCTCGCGGATCAGGTTCCGCACCGCCGGCGTGCACAACAGCACCTCCACCGCCGGCACCATGCCCGGACGGTCGATGCGGCTGAACAGCGTCTGGCTCACCACGCCCTGCAGCGTGTTCGCCAGCATCGAGCGGATCTGGTTCTGCTGGCCCGCCGGGTACATGTCGATGATTCGTTCCACCGTCTGCGAAGCGTTCACCGTGTGCAGGGTCGAGAGCACCAGGTGCCCCGTCTCGGCCGCCGAGATCGCCAGCGCCGTCGTCTCCAGGTCCCGCATTTCGCCCACCAGGATGATGTCCGGGTCCTGACGAAGCGCGTGCTTCAACCCCGAGGCAAAGCTCGGCATGTCCTGCCCAAGCTCACGCTGCTCGATCACGCACTGATCGCTCTGGAACGTGTACTCCACCGGGTCCTCGAGCGTCATGATGTGCTTCTTGTACCGCTGATTCATCGCCTGGATCATCGCCGCCAGCGTCGTCGACTTGCCCGAGCCCGTGTCGCCCGTCACCAAGACCAGCCCGCGCGGCAGGTACGTCATCCGCGCGATCACCTCCGGCAGGTTCAACGCCGCCAAGGGCGGGACCTTCGTCTTGATGATTCGCATCGCCAGCCCGATCACGCCCCGCTGCATGTGCGCGTTCACGCGATAACGGGCAAAGTTCGGCACCGCGTACGAAAAGTCCGCGTCCTTCACGCGATCGAACGTCGCCTGGCTTTCCGACGACGCCATCTGCTGGAAAAACTCCCGCGCCTTGTCCGACGTCAGCACCGGGTAATCCATCGGCGTCATCACCTGGTGTGTGCGGATCATGGGGACCTGCCCCGCGATCAGGTGAATGTCCGACGCGTCCAGTTCCTGGGCCTTCTTGAGAATGCTGTGCAGGTCCACCCGGGCCTCCCGTGCCGGCGTTGCAACAGGCGCGCACGCGCCGAGCCGGCTCGCATCAGCATCGGCCCGCCGACTCCCCGAGTTGATCGCACCCCGCGCCGCCCGCGCCACCTCACCGCGCAATCTCGGGCGCTCCGCCCGGCGCAGGCCGCACAACCCTCACCCCCGTCGCGACCTCACCAGTTCCTCACGCGCCCGAACCGCCAGCTCGTCGCAGCGTTCGTTTTCCGGGTGCTCGTTGTGCCCGCGGATCCAGTGGAACTTCACGTCGTGGGCCGCCGCCAGCTGGTCCAGCCGCATCCACAGGTCCTGGTTCTTCACGGGCTTCTTGTCCGCCGTCTTCCAGCCCCGCGCCTTCCACGACTTCAGCCACTCGCGCAGCCCGTCCAGCACATACCGCGAATCGCTCGTCAGGTCGACGTGCGACCGCGACTTCAGCGCCGAAAGACCCTCGATCACCGCCTTGAGCTCCATGCGGTTATTCGTCGTCTCCATCTCCGCGCCCGCCCGCTCGATCGACTTCCCCGACGCCGGATGCCTGAGAAGAAACGCCCAACCGCCCGGACCAGGATTGCCCGAGCACGCCCCGTCGGTATACAACTCCACCCGCGGCAGGCTCACGCCGGGCTCCCCGCTCGCTCCACCGCCATCGCATACGCCGTCTCGTATTCATGCACCAGCCGCGACCAGTCAAACTCCCAGGACACGCGGTCCACCTGGTTCCGCAGCATGATCCGGTCGCGCCGCTCCAGCCGGCAGTACGCCAGCAGCCGCGACGAAAGGTCCGCCGCCGCGTCGTGAAAACTCCGCCCGCGCCGCCCCAGCACCATCAGCCCGCGACGATCGTGATCCTCCAGCTTCTCCTGCACATACCGCCCGAACCCCGCCAGGTCGCTCGTCACGCTCGGCACCGCCATCGCCGCGCATTCCAAGGGCGTGTACCCCCAAGGCTCGTACTGGCTCGGGAACAACCCAAGGTGGCACCCGCGCACGAACTGGTCGTACTCCATGCCCCAAAGCGGGCTCGTCGGCGTGATGAACTCCGGGTGATACACGACCTTCACCGGGTCGTCCTTGGAATTGAACAGCCCCAGCGTCCGCAGGTGGTTCAGCACCGGGTCGTTGGCGTCGTCCTGCAGGATGTGCGTCGTCACCATCGGCAGGCAAGGCTGCCGCAGCGCCTGCTGCGTGCGCCGATAGCGCAGCTGCCAGTACTCGTCGATCAGGTCATCCAGCTTCAGCTTCTCGCCCGACGCCGCGCGCCGCACCAGCCGATCCTGCACATAGTCCGTGATCGTCTCGCACACCCGCGAGAGCTCCTCGAATACGCCGCGCTTCTCGAGCGCCAGCGGATTGATCGACTTGCTCGCCCGATTGCTGATGATGAAGAAGACGATCGTCCCGCCCGCGAGCTCCTTCTCGCCCGACCTGGCCTTCAATTCCGCGTTCAGCCGCGCCATCGCCTCCAGGCACACGTCAAAGCCCTTGTTCTTGGGCTCGAAACGCCCACTCGTGAACAGGTACAGCGTGCGATCCAGGTCAAACGAATAGCTCGGAAAGAAGTGCCCCATCACAAAGCGATGGATCAGCTCCTTCGATTCGCCGTGCAGCCGCTGCTGGTCCGGCCCCTTGTTGTAGTGCCCGATGTGCAGCCCGTTGGGCGTGACGACGTCGACCTTCCGCCCCAGCAGCGTCGCGCACTCCTCCGCCGTCACGCTCGAAACCGTCGTAAAGACATGCGCCCCGTGCGCGCACGCCCGCTCGATCCCGTGCTGCGTGCGCACGTTGTACCGCTCCGCCGCCCGCGCCTGATCGATCCACGGCAGCACGTCATAGAAATCGTCCTCGCTGCTGGCGATGTAGCGCCCAAGCAGCGTCGCGTGCGTCGTAAACACCGTCGCGACCGGCAGCTGATGCCGCCTGATCTTCGGGATCGCCAATCCCGCCATCCACTCATGGAAGTGCGCCACAAACGCCGGCTTGCCCGCGCCCCGAGACGCCGGCGCCAGGTCCGCGTGATCCGCCAGCGCCTTCATCAGCCGGAACACGCCCTCCGAGAACGACACCACGCCGTCAATCAGCCAGTCGCTCCCGGGAAACTGCATCCCGTGATGCTCCCAGTATTCATACTTGGCCGAATCGAGCGCCCCGCTCCCCCTCCAGTGCTCCAGCAGGATCACCCGCGGCTTGCCCGGAATCAGCCAGCGCCCGTGGTGCGCCGTGATCCCCTGCGCCGCTAGGTCGCTGATCGCACGACCCACCCACGCCCCCGGACGCTGCGCCTCAAACTCCAGCCCCGCCTTCGCCGGCTCATACGGCCCGACCAGGCAATACCGATCGCCCCACCGCTCCACCAAAGGCGGCGCCTTCGACCGAATCACCTGATAAATCCCGCCGACCTGGTTGCACACTTCCCATGCAACCTCGAGCAGCAGCGGCGCCACCGGCGCACGCACCACCCCGTCCGTCCCGTCGCCCGAACGACCGACCGACTGCCCGAACGAGTGAGTTGTTCCGTGCGCGCCAACTTCCATTCAAGACCACTGTATCGGCCTCATGCCCCCCACGCTGCGCACGACCTCCGCTCCTACTCCGAGCCGACACCTCTCAGGTTGTTCTGCAAAGGGCCGCTCCTCCAGCCCGAAGGGCTGGTCGCCCGAAGCCGGGGATTGAGCGAGTCTTCGAGCGAAACCGCCGGAACGCACGCGCCTTTGGCATCGCTCCCCGAAGGGTGCTCGCGCCGACCAGCCTCAGTCAACACGGCACTCAGACTTCTCTTCCGAATGCCGAATCACGGATGCCGCGGCTCACCTTCGAGCCCTTCGAGTTCCCTCTCTTCTTTCTCCCCACTCACGACTCCCGACTCCCCCGTCCCCACGCCCCACT
>JADYYE010000113.1 GCA_020853815.1 Phycisphaerales bacterium | reverse complement strand
GCGGCCTTCTTGCCGTGCCCGATCGCGACGGTGACGGTGCGTTCGGCGGGGACCATGTCGCCGCCGGCGAAGACGCCGTGACGCCCGGTCATCATGTCGGGACCGACCTCGACCACGCCGTCGGCGATGGCGAGGCCGTCGACCTTGGCGAGGAACGAGAGATCGACGTCCTGGCCCAGGGCGAGCACGCAGGAGTCGGCTTCCATGGTCTCGAACTCGCCGGTGGGCTGGGGCTTGCCCTTGTCGTCGAGCTTCATCTTCTCGACGGTGAACTTGCCCTCGCTCTCGGCCTTGATGGTCGAGAGCCACTTGAACATCACGCCCTCTTCCTCGGCCTCGCGGACCTCGAAGTCGTGGGCGGGCATCTTCTCGCGGGTGCGCCGGTAGACGACGATCGCTTCCGACGCGCCGAGGCGCTTGGCGGAACGCGCGACGTCCATGGCGGTGTTGCCGCCGCCGTAGATCAGCACGCGACGGCCCAGGAGCGGCTGGTCGCCGGCTTCCACGCCGCGGAGGAGTTGGAGCGCGTCCAAGATCTTGCCCGCGTCGCCCGCGGGGATGTAGGCGCGCTTGGCCAGGTGGGCGCCGACGGCCAGGAAGACGGCGTCGAACTTCTCGGTGCGCATCGTCTGGTCGAGGTCGGCGACCTTGTGGTTGAGCTTGATGGTGACGCCCAGGTCGGTGATGCGCTTGATCTCGGCGTCGAGCACGTCACGCGGGAGACGGTACTTCGGGATGCCGAAGCGCATCATGCCGCCCGCCCACGGGCCGGCCTCGTAGATCGTGACGTGGTGGCCCATGCGCGCGAGGTGATAGGCGGCGGAGAGGCCCGAGGGCCCCGCGCCGACAACGAGCACACGCCGCCCCGTGCTGGGCGCGTCGGGCTTGACGCGCCAGTTGTTCCTGATCGCGAGGTCGCCGAGGAAGCGCTCGACGCTGTGGATCGAGACGGCGGTGTCGACGCGGGCGCGGTTGCAGAAGTCCTCGCACGGGTGGTAGCACACGCGCCCCATGCACGCGGGCATGGGGTTGTTCTTCATGATCTCGCGCCACGCTTCCTCGTAGTTGCCTTCTTCCGCGAGGTATAGCCAGTGCTGGATGTTCTCGCCCGCGGGGCAGGCGTTGTTGCAGGGCGGGAGGCGATCGACATAGACGGGGCGCTCGGTGCGCCACGAGCCGGTCTTGTTGACGAGGCTCGAACCGATGTCCAGCGTGATGGCGAAGGGCTTGTTCACGCGGGGGCTCCTTCCTGGACCAGGCCGAAGCGGCGGATGTTGCGGTCGGCGATCGCCTGGATCATCGCCACGCGGGCGGGATCGCCCTTGCCCTTGAAGAGATGCGCGAATCGGCTCTGGGCCTTGAGATAGTCGTCCACCGGGATCTGCTTGCGGATCGGACGGCGCCCGGTGATCTCGCCGTACTCGGCCTCGAAGATCGGGAAGAGGCCCGACTCGGCGGCCAGGCGCGCGACCTTGAGCGTGTCGCCGGTGTCGCAGCCCCAGCCCAGGGGGCAGGGAACGTGGACGTGGATGTATCGGGCGCCGCGGAAGCCCATGGCCTTCTCGACCTTGTATTCGAGGTCGCGGAGGTCGCAGACCGAGGCGGTCGCGGTGTAGGGGATGCCGTGCGCCATGGCGATGAGCGGGACGCTCTTGCCCTGGCCGAAGACGTTGCCGGGCTGCTCGCCGACGGCGGGCGTGGTGGCGGTGCGAGCGGCGGCGGGCGTGGCGCTGGAGCGCTGCACTCCGGTGTTCATATAGGCCTCGTTGTCGTAGCAGATGTAGAGCACGTCGTCGTTGCGCTCAAACATGCCCGAGAGGCAGGCAAAGCCGATGTCGACGGTGCCGCCGTCGCCGCCCTGGGCGATGACGCGGACGTCGTGGCGTCCCTTGACGCGCATGGCGGCGGCCATGCCGGTGCCGACGGCGGCGGCGTTGGCGAAGAGGGAGTGGAGCCACGCGACGCGCCACGAGGATTCGGGGTACGGCGTGGAGAAGACCTCGAGGCACCCGGTGGCGTTGGCCACGACGAGCTTGCCGTTGACGGCGCGCATGGCGGCGTCGAGGGCGTAGCGCGCGCCCAGCGCCTCGCCGCACCCCTGGCACGCGCGGTGCCCGGAGTTCAGCGAGTTGTTGCGGGTGGTGTCGGACTGCACGCTGCGGACGGAGACGTCGAGCAGGCGATTGCCGACGGTGAACGTGCCGGTCTGATAGAACTTGACGCGTTGCGGACCGCTCATGGAGAGTCCTTTAGTGGGCCGTCGCGGGTGCGGCGGAGAGGTCGCGGAGGATCGCCTCGGCCGCGGGGCCGGTGCGACGGGCGAGGCGTTCGCGCTCGAGCTGGCGCTCCACCACGCCGAGGTTGAGGTCGAGGAAGCTGACGGGCTCGAGCGCGCCGTCGAGCGCCGACTTGAAGACCTTCTTCAGGCTGGCGCGGGTGATCGGGCGCCCGCCCAGGCCGGCGATGACGGTGTAGACCGTGGTGTTGCGATCGGGGAGGGCCATGCGCAGGTTGTGGGAGACGTTGCCGCCGATCCCGACCGACAGGCTCTTCTCGATGGTGATGATGCGCTTGGCCTTGCCCAGGGCCTTGTTGAGCGCGGCGGTGGGGAAGGGTCGGAAGGAGCCGATGCTCACGTTGCCGATCTTCACGCCGTCCTTCCGCATGTCGTCGACGACGTCCTTGATCGTGCCGTTGACCGAGCCGAGCCCGACGACGATGGTTTCGGCGTCGTCGGCGCGGTACTCGCGGATGAGGCCGCCCGAGTCGCGCCCGAACTTCTGCTTGAACTCGACGGCGAGTTCGGGGATCCGTTCCAGCGCCTGGAGCTGCTTGGCGTGGGCGAGGTAGCGCACTTCCATGAAAGCCTCGGGGCCGACCATCGCGCCGATCGTCACCGGGTCGTCGGGGTCGACCACCTGGCGCGGTTCATAGGGCGGGAGGAAGGCGTCGACCTGTTCCTGCGTGGGGATGTCGACGCGGTCGTAGGCGTGCGTCAGGATGAACCCGTCCATGCAGACCATCACGGGCACCGAGAGTTCCTCGGCGAGCTTGAAGGCCTGGATATGGAGGTCGACGGCCTCCTGGTTGTCCTCGGCGAAGAGCTGGATCCAGCCGGCGTCGCGGAGGGCCATGCTGTCGGTGTGGTCGTTCCAGATGTTGATCGGCGCGCCGATGGAGCGGTTGCCGACGGTCATGACGATGGGCAGGCCCAGGCCGCCGGCGTTGTACACGGCCTCGGCCATGTAGAGGATGCCCTGGCTGGCGGTGGCGGTGTAGGCGCGAGCGCCGGCGGCCGAGGCGCCGATGGCGACCGACATGGCCGCGAACTCGCTCTCGACGTTGATGTACTCGCAGTTGGCGAGCTTCCCGCTTTTCACCAGCGAGCCGAGCCCCTCGACGATGTGGGTCTGTGGGGTGATCGGATAGGCGCAGATGACCTGCGGACGGCACAGGCCGATCGCTTCGGCGACGGCCTGGGAGCCCTCACACTGTTTGAGCATGGGCCCGTGCTCCTTCCTTCTTGATGTCGACGGTGGTGAACATGGCGAACGCGTCGCGGGCCGCCGCGATGTTCTTGTCGCCGACTTCGCCCTTGAACTTCTGGCGGATGGCGGCCTCGATCGACGCGAGCTTGAGCTTGCTCGTGATCGCGCACAGGCCCGCGAGCAGCACGGCGTTGGGCACCGGACGCCCGACGTGGCGCAGCGCCAGGTCCGTCGCGGGCAGGCAGGCGGCGTGCCCGCGCGGGAGCTTGCCCACGAACTCGCCGATCCCGAGCTGGTCGAGGCTCCGGCTGGAATTGATGAGCACGTAGCCCTCGGGGGACATGCCCTCGAAGACCTTGACCTGATGGAGCAGGGTCGGGTCCTGGATGATCACGGCGTCGGGAGACGTGATGGGCTCGCGCGAGCGGATCTCGCTCTCGTTCAGGCGGCAGAACGCCACCACCGGTGCGCCCATGCGCTCGGAGCCGAAGCTCGGAATCGCCTGCGCCCAGAACCCCTCCTCGAAACCGGCGATCGACAGCATCTCCGCCGCCGTCACCACGCCCTGGCCACCCCGCCCGTGGATGCGAACTTCAAACATGGCGGTCCCCTTGGCGCATTGCGCCGTTGGTCCTCCGCTGCAAACCACGCGCCATATTGAGGACGTCTGAGTCCAAAAGTCAACAAATGGGCGGGAAACGGGCCGATGAATCAAGGGATGTGCCACCGGCATGGACTTGCGCGGCGTCAGGGCGAGCGGCCCGATGCGAACGGTGTGCGTACGCGCCCCCGGAGCGTGGCTCTGATTATCAGAAATGGGAATATCGGGCGTTGCGCAATCCCGACTCAGAGAGGCTTGTCGCCCGGGGTGTTCACGTTGGCCAAGGCCCGGGGATCGCATTGAACGAGTACGACGCGATCGGCGGGAAGGGCCGAGTGGAGCGCCCGCTGATGGCGCGCGAGTCTCTCGCGCAGGATGGGGAGAGATTCGGCGCGGTAGATCGCGAGGGTCGGGTGCGGCGCGGGATCGCCGGCGAACAGCGCGAGAGCGGCTGGGTTGGTAGCAAACGCCGCGAGCAGCGCGTTGATGGTGGCGGCATCAATGTTGGGCATGTCGCCGGCGGCGACGAAGACGGGGGAGTTGGCGCACGCGAGCGCGGAGATCACGCCGCCGATCGGTCCGACGCCCGGGTGCCGGTCGTGGATGATGCCGTCGGCGAGCGGGAGGAGCGTGGGGTCGCAGTCGCCGACGAGCATGACGCGCGGTCCGAAGACGGAGCGGAGCGCGTTGATGGGCCGCTGCACGAGCACGCCGTCGTGCATGGGTTCGCGGAGCTTGTCGCGTCCGAAGCGGGAACTCTTGCCGCCGACGAGGACGACGGGCTGGATGGCGGCGAGATGGGCTTGGTGCGGTTGCATGGCGGAGTTCGGATGAAGACACCGGCGGGGACCGCCGGGCCACCTGGGGCAATCCGGCGTGCATTGCAAGGGCGCACGGAGCTCTCCGGCGACACTAACGCTCGTGGTGGATCACCTTCGCGCCGGGCGCGGATGACGGCGCGGCGTCGGGGCGGCCGTCGTCTTTCACTTCGCCGCGAAGCGTTTCGATCGCGTGGGGCAGAATGTCGAGGAGCGCTTCGAGGTTCTCGGTCGAGCCGCGGAGCGAGCCGGGGAGCGTGAGGATCAGGGTGCGTCCGATGGTGCCCGCGACGCCGCGCGAGAGGAACGTCCGCGGCGTCTTGCTCATGCAGCGCAGGCGGGCGAGTTCCATGAGCCCCGGGTGCTGGCGTTCGAAGACGGAGAGTGCGGCTTCGGGCGTGACGTCGCGCGGCGCCAGCCCCGTGCCGCCCGTGCTGAGAATGAGGTCGAGGCCGGCGCGGGACCATTCGACGAAGCACGCGGCGAGCTGGTCTTTTTCGTCCGGGAGGCAGCGGGTCGCGACGATGGTGGCGCCGAGCCTGGTGCGCAGGAGTTCGGCGAGCGCGGGGCCGGACGTGTCGGTGGCCTCGCCGCGTGAGCAGCGATCGCTGACCGTGAGCACGCCGGCGCGGATCGGATTCGTCATGCTCATGGCGTGCCCCTGGCCGGAGCGGTGTAGGCGCCCGATCGCCCGCCGGTCTTTTCCAGCACGCGGATGCCCTCGATCACCATCCCCTTGTCGACGGCCTTGCCCATGTCGATCACCGTGAGGCACGCGACGGCGACCGCGGTCAGCGCCTCCATCTCCACGCCGGTGCGCGACTGGGTGCGCGCGGTCGCGACGATCCGCACGCGATCGTCGAGCAACTCCGCACGCACGTCGATGGCGTCGAGCGGGAGCGTGTGGCAGAGCGGGATGAGTTCGTCGGTGCGCTTGGCGGCCTGGATCCCCGCGAGGCGCGCGACCTCGAGCAGCGACCCCTTGGCGAGCGAGTTCTCGCGGATGCGGGCCGCGAGTTCGGGTGAGACGCGAACGAAGCCCTCGGCGGTGGCGGAGCGCGCGGTGATGGGCTTGTCACCCACGTCGACCATGTGGGCCCGGCCGTCGGGAGTGAGATGGGAGAGGCGCGAGGCTGAGGAGTCTGGATCGGGCAAGCGGTGTTCCTCTTTCGGGGTGATGCCGCGTCGCGAAGCTCGGACAAGAAGATCATTCACCGGGGAGAGCGCTGAGAGTGCGGAGTTCTGAATGTTGTTCGGCAAGCAAAGTGCGATTGGAGCGGGAGCCGTGCCCTCGCCCGGGTGTCGACGGGCCGGGCGCGAGGCTGGTGAAATCGCGGCGGTTGATCCAGGCACCGATCCAATCAGATCCCGAACCAATGATCGCAGCAATCCATGTTGGCGGCACCGGAGATTTCAACCGGAGCGGCGCGAGTGGCCGATTGGCGGGGGCTTGATTCAACACCGTCGTCTTCTATTATGGATACGCGCGTCAACTATCCAGGTTGGCGCGTGGTGCCTTCAATTGAGTTCGCCATCTTGAGGAGTCTTTCATGCCCGGTACGGCCCAGCCATCGGCGTCCAAGGGTTTGCGTGGTCGGCGCTTGCAGTCGCTGAAGCGGCCGGTTCCATCGGACATCGCGATCGCGCAGGCCGCCGTGCCGCGTCCGATCGCGGAGATCGCGGAGGAACTCGGCATCCTCAAGAGCGAGCTCGAGCCGTACGGGCACACCAAGGCGAAGGTCCACCTTGAGATCCGCGACCGACTGGCGGCGCGCCCGACGGGCAAGTACGTCGTGGTCACCGCGATCACGCCCACGCCGCTCGGCGAGGGCAAGACGACGATGACGGTGGGCCTGTCGCAGGCGCTGGGCGCGCACCTGGGCAAGAGCGTGTTCACGTGCATCCGCCAGCCCTCGATGGGTCCGACGTTCGGCATCAAGGGCGGAGCGGCGGGCGGCGGCTACAGCCAGGTGATCCCGATGGAGGACTTCAACCTCCACCTCACGGGCGACATTCACGCGGTGACGGCGGCGAACAACCTGCTGGCGGCCGCGATCGACACGCGCGTGCTGTATGAAGACACGCACCCGGATGATCGCGCGAACATGGCGGCGCAGTGCAAGAAGGACGCGAGCGGCAAGTTGCTCTTTTCTGCGGTGCACGCGCGGCGGGCGGCGCGGCTGGGCATCAAGGCGTCGTCGCCCGAGGAACTGAGCGACGCGCAGGTGCGCGACGTTTTCCGTCTTGACATCGACCCGGACACGATCACATGGAACCGCGTGGTGGACGTGAACGACCGGATGCTGCGCCGGATCCAGGTCGGATTGGGCGCGGAGGAGAACAGGCCGCGGACCACGGGGTTCGATATCGCGGTGGCCAGCGAGGTGATGGCGGTGTTGGCGCTCTCGACGGGCCTGGAGGACATGCGGAATCGCCTGCGGAAGATGGTGGTGGGCTTTGATCGCGAGGGCCGCCCGGTGACGGCGGACGACCTGGGTGCGGCGGGCGCGATGACGGTCCTGCTCAAGGACGCGATCATGCCGAACTTGATGCAGACGCTGGAGGGCACGCCGGTGTTCGTCCACGCCGGGCCGTTCGCCAACATCGCGCACGGCAACTCGTCGATCATCGCGGACCAGATCGCGCTGAAGCTCGCGGACTACGTGGTGACCGAGGCGGGGTTTGGTTCGGACATCGGGTTTGAGAAGTTCGCGAACGTGAAGTGCCGGAGCAGCGGGCTTCGCCCGTCGTGCGCCGTGGTGGTGGCGACGGTGCGGGCGCTGAAGATGCACGGCGGCGGGCCGAAGGTCGTGGCGGGCAAGGCGCTGGACGATGCGTACACCAGCGAGAACCTGGCGCTGCTCAAGGCGGGATTGCCGAACTTGGCCAGGCACGTGCAGAACGTGCGTCGCTACGGCGTGCCGGTGGTGGTCGCGGTCAACACGTTCACGACTGACACCGACGCCGAGATCCAGATGGTGCGCGAGGCGGCGCTGGCGGCGGGCGCGAGCGCGGCGTGCCGGACGAGCGTGTGGGCCGACGGCGGCGCGGGCGCGACGGAACTGGGCGAGGCGGTGATCGCGGCGTGCGATCGGGCCGGCGAGTTCAAGTTCCTGTACCCGCTGGAGGCGACGATCGAGCAGAAGATCGAGGCGTTGGCGAAGTCGTATGGCGCGGTGGGCGTTGATTTCGCCCCCGAGGCGCTGGCGAAGATGAAGCGCTACACCGAGCTTGGCTATTCCAGCCTGCCCATCTGCATGGCCAAGACGCACCTGTCGTTCAGCGACAACCCGGACCTGAAGGGCGCGCCGGAGAACTTCCGCATCACGATCCGCGACATGCGGGCGTCGGTGGGGGCGGGGTTCATCTATCCGCTGGTGGGAACGATGCGCACGATGCCGGGCCTGCCGCCCAGGGCCGCGTTCATGGAGGTTGACATCGATCCGGCGACGGGCCGGGTCGAGGGGCTGTTCTGATCGATCGCCCGTTGGCGAGTTCGGACAAGATTGGGTGGTTTGAGCGGGCTTGTTCCGGGCGGGCCCGGCGTGGTAGAACGTTTGCGTTGGCGTGCACGGGAGACGCGGCATGAGCACCAGGTCCAGGGCCTATCGCGCGACGCATCAACCCGACGGAGCGCTGCATTCGGTGATCCCCGAGTTCCACGCGGTCGCGGAGGAGCGCGGCAAGCTGGATCAGGCGGCGGTCGCCGAACTGGCGCGACGCGTGTCGCTCCCGGTCGCGGCGGTGCGCGGCGCGGTCTCGTCCTACGACGATTCCAACGTCAATCCGAACGCGATCCGCGTCTGCACCGGGACGTCGTGCGTGCTCTCGGGCGGCGGCGAGGTGCTGCGCGAATTGCAGAAGCACTACCCGTGCCACGGCACGTACTGCCTGGGCTATTGCGATCGCGGGCCGGCGGCGATGACGGCGGACGGCTATATCGTGCCCAACTTGCCCATGGCGATGGTGAACGTGTTCGCGCAGGGCGGGCCCCTGCCGCACCCGGCGCCGCCGTCGATCCGCACGGTGTCGCGCCACGCGATCGTGAACGCTCGGATCGAGAAGTCGATCGACCCGCGAGGCGCGGCCCCGGAATACACGGGCCTGCGCGCGGCGCTGAAGCTCACCCCCGAGCAGGTTGTTGAGGCCGTGCTGACCTCGGGTCTGCGCGGGCGCGGCGGCGCGGCGTTCCCGACCGGAAAGAAGTTCCAGCTCGCGGCCCGCGCCTCGGGCTCGCCCAAGTTCATCGTCGCCAACGGCGACGAGGGCGACCCCGGCTCGTTCATCGATCGTGAACTGATGGAGCGTGACCCGCACTCGATCATCGAGGGCATGGCGATCGCCGGGCACGCGGTCGGCGCCTCGCGCGGCATCGTCTTCATCCGCTCGGAGTACCCCGTTTCCGTCGACGTGATAAACACCGCGATCAAGCGAGCGACGGACGCGGGCTTCCTGGGCAAGGACGCGCTGGGCAAGGGAAAGGCGTTCGACATCGAGGTCGTGCGCGGCATGGGCTCGTACGTCTGTGGCGAAGAGACCGCGCTCCTGGGCGCGATCGAGGGGATGCGGGGCGAGGTCTGGCCTCGCCCGCCTTACCCGATCGAGTCCGGCGTGTTCGGCAGGCCCACGGTTGTCGACAACGTCGAAACACTCAACAACCTCCCGTGGATCATGGAGCACGGGGCGGCCGCGTTCGCGTCGATGGGCACCGCCGACAGCAAGGGCACCAAGGCGCTCTGCTTCAACAAGGGCTTCGCCAGGCCCGGCATCGTCGAGATCGAGTTCGGCATGTCCCTGGGCGACGCGATCGAGAAGCTGGCGGGCGGCGGCGCGGGGGGCGTGGAACTGGAAGCGGTGCTGGTCGGCGGGCCGATGGGGAGTATCGTGACGCCCGACCAGTGGGACGCGCCGATCTGCTTCACCGCGATGGTGAAGCGCGGCATCAACCTCGGGCACGCCGGCATCGTCGCGATCCCCAAGCCCGCCGACTGGGGCGCGATGCTGAAGCATCTTCTGGCGTTCATGCGCGATGAATCGTGCGGCAAGTGCGTGCCGTGCCGGCTCGGATCGACGCGTGCGTACGAGATGGCGATGGGCGGGCTTTCGCGCCGCGACCTGCCCAATTTCGAGCGGATCCTGGCGCTGATGAAGGAAGCCAGCCTGTGTGCGTTCGGACGAGAAACGCCCGGGCCCGTGAAGACGATCCTCGAGAGGTTCGGCGACCGCATTTTCTCGGAGGGCGGGCGATGAGCGCCACCGATCGAACCACCGCGACGATCAACGGGAATGTCATCGACGTGCGCCGTGGCGACACGATCCTGGCCGCCGCGACGCGCGCCGGGATCGAGGTCCCCACGCTGTGCGCCGGCGACGGGATGGAGGCCGAGGGCGGCTGCCGCATGTGTCTGGTCGAGATCGACGGGCAGCGGGTGCAGGCGGCGTGCCACACGCCGATCTCGCCCGGGATGAACGTGCGCACCGCGACGCCGCACCTGAAGAGCATGCGCCATGATCTCCTGGCGCTCATGCTCTCGACCCAGCCCAAAGACGCGTGCTTCCCAGACGCCAAGGGCACGAAGTTCGAGCGCCTGCTGGCGGAATACGGCATGGTCGACGCGACATTCGGGAACCACGGCACGCACACGCCGCTCGACGACAGCCATCCATACCTGCGCTTCGACCGCGACAAGTGCATCACCTGCCGCCTGTGCCTCAACGCCTGCGAGCAGATCCAGGGGCAGTTTGTCTACGCGATCGAGGGGCGCGGCGGGCGCTCGCGACTGGTCTACGGCGCGACGGACCGATTCGCCGACAGCGGGTGCGTGTCGTGCGGCGCGTGCGTGGTCGAGTGCCCGACGGGCGCGATCACGGACCGCGATCGCATCGAGCTCGCGCCCTCGCGCGCACCGCTCCACGCCGCGGGCAAGGCCGTGACGCACGAGCATGTGCACCCCGATCACGCGGCGGATTCCGTCTGCGGCTACTGCGGCGTCGGGTGTCGAGTTCACGTCGAGGCCAAGGACGGCGTGGTGCTCCGCATCAACGGCGTGGACGGCGCGGCGGTCAACGACGGGCACCTGTGCGTCAAGGGACGCTACGCGCACGGCTACCAGCGCTCGAGCGAGCGCCTGACGACGCCGCTCCTCCGCGATGCTTCGGGAACGATGCGCCCCGCGACGTGGGACGAGGCGATCAACTTCACGGCCAAGCGCCTTGTGGAGCTCCGCGACACGTATGGGCCCGACGCGCTGGGGACGATGACCTCGTCGCGATCGACCAACGAGGCCGCGTACCTCTTGCAGAAACTCTTCCGCTCGATCATCGGGACCAACAACACCGACTGCTGCGCGCGGGTGTGCCACTCGTCGACGGCGGTGGCGCTGGGCATGACGACCGGCACGGGCGCGGCGACGGCGTCGTACGTCGACCTGGACGAAACCGGGTTGATCGTGCTCTCGGGCTCGAACCCGACCGAGGCCCACCCGGTGATCGGCGCGCGGATCAAGCAGGCGGTGCTGCGCGGCGCGGCGCTGGTCGTGATCGACCCGCGCTCGATCGAGATGGCCAACTACGCCGCGGTGCACCTGCAGCTGTGGCCCGGCACCAACGTGCCGCTCTTCAACGCGCTGGCGAAGGTCTTGGTCGAGGAGAACCTCTACGACAAGGACTACGTGGCGCAGCGCTGCGAGGGCTTCGAGGAGTTCAAGTCGTTCCTGGCGTCGCAGTCGCTCGACGATCTCTCGCGCCTGACGCGCGTGCCCGTCGAGCAGATCCGCAAGGCCGCCCACATCATCGCCAAGCGCGGTCCGGGGCTCTTCACCAGCGGCCTTGGCCTGTCGGAACAGACGCAGGGCGTCGGGAGCGTGATGGCCTACAGCAACCTGGGCCTGCTCACGGGCGCGATCGGCAAGCACGGCTCGGGGATGCTCCCGCTGCGCGGGCAGAACAACGTGCAGGGCAACGCCGACATGGGCTCGCAGCCGTACTCGCTCACCGGCTACATGAAGCTGAGCGACCCCGCGGCGCGCTCGCGGCTCGAATCGATCTGGGGCAAGGCGCCGCCCGTCGAGGCGGGCAAGACGATCCCGGAGATGTACGCCTCGGCGATCGAGGGCAAGCTCAAGGCTCTGTGGATCCAGGGCGAGGATGTGGTCCAGAGCGATCCCAACACCGAGCACGTGAAGAAGGCCCTGTCGAGCGTCGATCTCCTGATCGTGCAGGAGATCTTCATGACCGAGACGGCGGAGATGGCCCACGTGGTCTTCCCCGCGGCCGCGGTGCTCGAGCAGGAGGGCACGTTCACCAACGGCGAGCGCCGCATCCAGCACGTGCGCCCCGCTGTCTCGCCCCCCGGCATCGCGCGCCCGGACTGGGAAGTGATCCGCGACGTGGGGATCGCGATGAAGGGCCTGGGCTCGCGATGGAAGTATGAGACGCCCAGCGACGTGATGGACGAACTGGCCAAGGTCGTGCCGCATCTGTTCGGCGGCGTGTCGTACGAGCGTCTCGCCGGCGACGGGCTGCAATGGCCGTGCCCATCGCCCGATCACCCGGGCACGCGCACGCTGCACCGCGACACGTTCGTGCGCGGCAAGGGTCTCTTCATGAGCGTGGACTACAGCCCGCCCATGGACAAGCTCTCGCGCGAGTTCCCGCTGGTGCTCATCACGGGCCGCGTGCTCGATCACTACAACGTCGGCACGATGACGCGGCGCACGCCCAGCGCGCGGATCGTCGATCGCGACGTGCTGGAGCTTCACGCGGAGGACGCGGCGCGCCTGGGGATCGCCGACGGCTCGCGCGTCCGCGTCAAGAGCCGCTGGGGCCAGACCGTGGCGCCGGCGCGGATCTCGCGTCGCGTGATGCCGGGCACGAGCTTCCTGACGTTCCACTTCCCGGAGACGGGGTGCAATCTCGTGGTCGGGCCGAATTGTGATCCGACGAGCAAGTGCCCGGACTACAAGGTGGTGGCGGTGGAATTGGCGCCGGCGTGAGGCGGGGTCTCACGCTTCGATGCTCCGATTGAGTTGAGCCAAACGCACAGGCCTCACGCTTCGCAGGCCGATGTGCGTCTCTGCTCACGCCGTCGCGGGCTGGGCCTGCGGCGCGCGCGGTGCGGGCTTGGCCAGCGCGGGGCGCCTGAGCGTGTGCCACTGGGCCGCCACGCCCAGGAGCGACAGCGCGCCCCAGGCGATGAGCCAGTGGCGCGGCTCGGCGTTGAGCACGTTCGTCACGCTCGCGGGCAGGTCGGCGCTGAAGATGTTGACGAGCGAACCGCCGCAGGCGAGCACGAGGCCAGAGCCCAGGATCGCGGTGATGAGGGCTGCGGAGCGCTTGGGGGCGAGGAAGCCGAGCAAGAGCCCGAGCACGCCCGCCGCGAGCCCGCCGCCCGCGATGCTGGAGCGGCTGCGCATCGGCATCGACGCCCAGCGGGCTTCGAGGTCTTTGGTCATCGTGTCGCTGACGGCATGCCAATCGCGCGATGTCGCCAAGGCCAGGATCGAACCCTGCGGCGCGCTGCCCATGGACGTGTTGATCTGCGGGTCGCTCGGCGAGTAGGTCGAGCTGTTGAGCGCGCGTTGATACTCGGAGACGACCGAATCGACGTGCGCGCGGACGGGGTCGGTGGTGCCGAGCGGTTCGCCCAGCGCGCCGGGCTGACCGGCCAGCGACGCGGCGACCGCGAGCGCACCAACGCCCGCGAGTGCCGTCGCGCCCGCGGCGCCGACAACGAAGCGGAAGGCGGCCAGGCCCAGGACCAGGCCGAGCGCGCCGCCGCCGACCATGCCGCTGAGCACGGGCGGAATCGGGATGTTCTGGAGCGGGACGATTTGGGGCGCGATGTTCGCGCCGGCGACGCCGCCCAGCATGAGGCCGGCGGTTGCGATCATGGCGCGGCAGAGTTTTCCACCGACCGCCCACAAGGACAGACCGACCAGCAAGCCCACGACGGCCAGTGCCCAGCCGGCGATGGGGGTCGAGACGGCGCTGTTGGCGGCGTCCTGAAGCCAGGCCGGGGGTTGAGCGGTGGAGGGATTCACGGGACGCGCCTTTCGAGGGGGCAAGGGGTCGGACAGGCCGGGCCGAACGGATTTTCCGCGCGGTTTACGAGCCACAGTAGTTTTCGGATCGCCGAACGCCCGATTTCGGAAAGTCCGAGAGGTTGGCGGACGATCCGTCAATGATCTCACAGTCGATACAGACGGAATACCAAACAAAGACCGGCCAAAGCGGCCGAGATTGACAGGGGCGACCGATGGCAGGCAAGGGCGGCAAGAAGAAGTCGGGCAAGGCGTCTCCCGGTCGCCCGCGCGGCAAATCCGCCGGGAGCAAGGGCAAGCCGGGCGAGCCGATTCTCGACAAGCGGCCGACCATGAGCCAGCAGGCGGCCCAGGACGCGCTGGGCAAGCTGCGCGTGGGGATCAGCGGGCTCGACAAGAAGCTGGTAAGGCTGCTGAACGAGCGCGCGGAGCTGGTGGTTGAGGTGGGCAAGGTGAAGCGCCGCGCGGGGTTGCCGGTGTACACGCCGCACCGCGAGGCGGAGGTGATCGAGCGCGTGATCGGCTACAGCGGCGGGCCGTTGCCCGACCGCACGCTGGAGGGCGTGTATCGTGAGCTGATGTCGGGGAGTTTCCAGTTGCAGCAGCCGCTCCGCATCGGGTACCTGGGCCCGGCGGGGAGTTACTCGCACATGGCGGCGGTGAAGCACTTCGGCTCGAGCGTGGAGTTCGAGGACCTGCGCGAGATCGCGGGCGTGTTCACGGAGGTGCAGCGCGGGCACGTGCAGTACGGCCTGGTGCCGATCGAGAACTCGACCGGCGGCGGGATCGTCGAGACGCTCGACGCGTTCCTGGACGATCGGACCAACGTAAACATCTGCGCCGAGGTGCAGATCGCGGTGCATCATGCGCTGCTGGCGAATTGCGCGCCCAAGGATGTGCGGAGGATCCACAGCAAGCCCGAGGTTTTCAGCCAGTGCCGCGTGTGGCTGGCGACGCAGTACCCGCAGGCGGAATTGATCCCGGGCGCGAGTTCGAGCCGTTCGGCCCAGACGGCGGCGGAAGAGTGTGCGACCGCGCTTTCGATCGGCGCGACGCCCGGGTCGGCGGCGATCGGCTCGCGCCTGGCGGGCGAGATCTACGGGCTCAACGTGCTCTTCGAGAAGATCGAGGACAACCCGAGCAATATCACGCGCTTCTTCGTGATCTCGCGTCACGCGGCCCAGCGCAGCGGCGACGACAAGACCTCGATCATGTTCACGACCGCCGACAAGCCCGGCGCGCTGGTGAGTGTGCTTTCAGTCTTCCACCACGCGGGGATCAACCTGTCGCACATCGACAAGCGCCCCAGCGGGCGGACCAACTGGCACTACACGTTCTTCATCGATGCGATCGGGCACCGGGAAGACCCGGTGCTGGCGGCGGCGATCAAGGAGGCCGCCACGCACTGCGAGCACCTGGCGGTGCTCGGGAGTTATCCGCGCTCGAAGCGGATTCTGTAAACAAAGGTGGGGGCGGCGCGGGAACACGGAGGGGGATGGCCGCGTACCACTTTGTCAGCCCGGAGTGCGCGGGGCTTGGGGGGTTTGCGGGATCGAAAGGCCCGGCACCCGAACGCCTTACGACCGGAGTACGGCCCGAATGAAGCACGGGCGGGGCTCAGCCGGGGCGCGGCACGCGAAAGCGTGCAATCCAAGACCTGAACCATGCAGGGTCGCCTTGAGGAACGGCGTGCGGTCGTGTACGTTGTGTCTTCCGGGCGAGCCCTTGCGGAGTGCGGGGCTCTGGTGGCTGCTGGCGCGAGCCGGTGTCCACGGGAGCCTCAGGGCCGCCGGAGCGTCGTGAGCGGGTTCGGATCAGGGTGATCCGAGGCCGCGGGACGCGATATGGGCATGCTTCCGATGCGGGGGCGTGGCGCGTGCTTGGGGCGTGGGCCTCGGGCGCGTGACGCGTGATGCGCATGGGAAGAAGGCTCGCGGATCGACGCCGCGTGCGGCGTGGGTATCGTTTCGACCCGGCGCGGAGTGCCGCGCGGGGAAGGAACGGGCCCGGGTTCGTGTGGCTTGGATTGGTGGTCAGGTTGAGTGGTTGGTGCGAGGGTGGCGGACGGGGCGCGAGGCTTGGAGCTTGAAGCGGGCGAGGCCTTGGAAGCCCGGACGAGTTGATCGGCGATCAGGGACAGGTGCAGGAGTCGTCATGAGCATTTCTCGAAGCGTCAAGAAGTCGCTGGCCCGTTTCATTCAGCGTTTCCGCGGGGGGAAGCGGGGCGCGTCGGCGCGGCTGATGGCGGCGGCGGGGACCGACGGTCGTCCGGTGATGGACATGCTCGAGCCTCGCCAGCTCCTGTTCACGATGACGATCACGGACAACGACGTGGTGGCCGGCGGGATCGGGCAGGTACGCGCGTTCTTCGCGTATGCCGCGCCGTACCTTGATTCTCCGTCGGAAGTGCAGGACATCGACCCGCAGATCGTCGACGAGAACTTCGACGACGAGTTCCCGCCGGCGCAGGGGCAGGGGCTCCCGCCCGTGCAAAATCTCCCCAGCGGCCAGCTGCTGCTGCAGTCAAACATTCGGGTGCGCCATAACTTGGGGATCGCCACCAACGTGCAGATCGAAGCGCGGGCCGGCGATCAGAACTCGGATCGGCGGGTGCGGGCGCGTCTCAACTCGGGCGAGTACTTTGCGTACCGCCCGGAGAACGCGACGGGAACCCGGATCGCGGTCTCGAACATCACGTTTGACGTGGAGGCCGGCGGGCTGTCGACCGTCGGGCTCAACGCCGACAACATGACCGTGCAGCTGTATTTCCAGGGCGAGCTGATCGAGCAAACCACGGGGACGGCCCTGCTGGCCAAGAACACGAGCAATCCGGGAACGGGCGTCGGGCGGTTCTCTTTCCAGGCGCCGACCGATTTCGCGGCGTTCGATGAGCTGCGGATCCTGGCCGTGAACGGGCCCAACGACTCGTTCTACATGGACAACCTGCAGGCGACGATCCCATCGGGGCGGTTCACCGAGATCGTGGCCAACCGGGTGCGGGGCGCGGAGATCTGGCTGGCGGGCCCGGTCGGAACCTCGCTGTCGGTGTTTGACCTCTATGGGCGCGACATGCGGCAGACCCTGGCCCTGGGCAAGCCCGAAGGCCTCGAGCTCACGCTGGTTGACATCGATGACGACGGCATCCCCAACTTCAATGACGGCATCGGCAAGGTGGTCGTGGCCAACGGCGGGTCGAACGTCTCGCTCTCCATGTGGGGCGGCGAGGTCACGTCCTTCCAGGGCGACGCGGACCCCGACGCCGAGTTCTCCATCGGCGGGTTCCAGTACATCCGCACCGACGCGATGTCCGGCGATCTGGATGAGCTGGAGGCGACGGCCGGCTTCGGCTACGAATACGACGCGGAAGCCGGGGTCGTGGGCGGCCTGCCCGCCAGCGGCGGCTCGATCATCATCGGCAGCCCGTTCGCACGCGACCTCAACAACTACAACCCGGGCGGTCTTCCCGGTGGCGCGACCAATGTCATCCGGGCCGGCTTTGTCAACCCCAACCAGGGCATCTTCGTCACGGGCGGGAAGTCGATCGGGAGCGTCTTTGCCGGCGGCGTGCTCCACGGCTCGTCGAGCTTCGGCGGGTCGGTCGGTTCGCTGAACATCGGCTACATGGTTGGTTCGGTGACCGTCGCCGGCGACCTGGGCTCGCTGGTCGTGCAGACGGAGGCGGGGCGCTGGTCGGATGAGCTGGGGCTGCCCGGTGTGTCCCACCTCAAGACGGGCGCGCAGCTGGTCGTCGGGCGCACCCTGGGCGAGGTTGTGATCGGCGGGCGATCGCTCCTGGACATCACGGTCGCGGGCAATCTTTCCGACCCCACCGCCTACCCGGCCCGCGACGTGTTCAACTACCAGGAATCCGAGTTCATCTTCGGGATCGATCCGGCCAACGCCGAAGGGGCCGAGGCTTCGATCCAGGCCAACCTCAGCAACACCGGGCTCGCGGGGCTGTCGGGCCTCTTCGGGTTCCGGGGCACCGGGCAGGCGCCCCTGCTGGGCAACGGGTTCCGACGCAATGATTCGCTCCTGTCGGCGGAGTGGGTGGGCAACGCGGGCACCGGCGTTCGCATCTACGGTGACGTTTCCGGGCAGGACCCCGTGAACACCGGGGACGACAACGTCGATGTGTTCGCCTTCGCGACCGACGGCACCACGCCGGTGACGGTGCAGGTGCAGTCCCCCGCCTCGGCCAGCAATTTCGTCTATTTCCGCCTGGTTGATGCCCACGGGCGCACCCTCGCAACACCGGGCAACGTTCGCGGCGTGGGTGACCTGACCTTCATCCAGTACCAGCCCACCGAACCGGGCGCCCTGTACCTGGTGCTCACCGACCCGGCCGACGCTCCGCCCGACACGGGCTTCGGGAGCTTCTCGTATACCGCGACCATCCTCGGCATGGCGCCGTCCGTTTTCGGTTCCTACCGAACGGTCGGAACCTCCGGCGCCGCCGCGGGCGTGAACGACGACATCGACATCGGGCTTTCGCAGAGCGTGAACGTGCTGAGCGGCGGGATCGGTTCCATCCGCATCGGCACCGGGTTGTTCCAGAGCGGTGGTGGAGAAGGGTCCGCGCAGGACTACATCAACACCCCGGACGGGGGCGAGGATTTTCTGAACTGGGGCGGCGGCACCTGGGGAGTGCAGGGCGGGATCTGGAACATCTCGCTCGGTTCGGACATCCAGGCAAGCCTGACGGTTCCGCTCACCATCACCACCGGCGGCGACCTCGGCCAGCTGCTCACCGGCCTCTCACCCCAGACCGGCGTCGCGCCCACCGAAGGCGACGTGAACTTCGTGAATTTCTACATCGGCGGCCGCATCGGCTCCATGGAGATCTCCGGCGGCGTCGGCATCGACCAGGACGCCAACCCGGTCGAGGCCGGTAGCCCGGCGTCCACTCAGATCAAGACCGGCCTTCGGACCGGGAAGGGCGACATCGGCATGATCCGCCTGGGCTCGCATATCTACGGCGATTCCCTGGCGATCACCACCCCGACCGGCTCGGTGGTGGGCGCGCTCCTGGTCAGCCAGGACATCGCGGCCGGCGGCGGGGCCCGCGAGGGCATCTATTGGGGCGACGACGGCGTGCCCATGAACCTCGGCTCGGGCTCCGACATCCGCTTCGTCGATACGCCACGCCTCGACCTCCGCTCCACGGTCGACGCGGATTTCACGCTGGCACGCAACGTGGCGCAGGAGTTCGTGGACGACGGCGGCGGGACCGTTCGCTTCAAGCTCGTCGCGGGTGCGACCGACAACCCGCTGGGCCGCGTCATCGCGGTGCCCGTCAACGGCTCGCAGGGCGTGGCCATCGCCCAGATCATCGTCGACCTCTCGGGCGGTGGCTCGCTGGAGATCGACAGCGGCACGACGGGCTCGGCGTCCGACGTCATCTCCATCGGGCGCATCATCGTTCTCGGCGCCGCCACCAACTCCAACATCACCATCAAGGGAAATGTTCAGGTCGACGTGCTGCGCATCGAATCGACCGCGGCCCTGGTTTCGATCAGCAACTCCACGCCCGGCGGCGATATCGTCGCGATCGACGTCGCGGGCCTCACCGCGTCGGCGGCCAACGGCACGGGCTCGGTGGCGCTGGAGATCACCAAGGGCCATCTCGGACGAACCGAGGTTCCGTCCTTCGGCCCGCAGCTCATCGGGCCGTTCATGGGGCTGACCGGCACGGCCTCGGGGAGCACGATCGCGGCTCCGACCCTCACGGGCACGCTGGATGTCGACTACAACGGCCAGGGCCTGCGCCCGGTCGGCGACTCCAGCTCCGCCGCCGGAAACGCCTACCTGGACGACATCGGCTCGCCCTTCGATCCCTGGCTCAACGGGATCATCGTGCGCGGCGGGAACCTGGACGGGGAAGTGCGCGTCTCCGGGAAGCTCGGCGATCTCATCGTCCTGGGCGGCAACTTGAACGCGCGGGTGTACGCCAACTTCGACGCCAGCACCGGCCCGGGCCAGTTCGACGGGATCGTGGGGACCATCTACGCCTCGGGCACCATCAACGACGTCGACATCGGCGACGGGCTGGCCGCCAACACCGGGGGCGCCCTGGCGACCGCCGGCATCTTCGCCGGCAACGACATCGGGCTCATCCACAACGACAAGTCCAAGGTGGCGGACATCCGCGGGCCCATCGGCGCCGCCAGCGTCACCGACGACTTCCCCGCGGGCGACCCCACCAACACCGATGGGATCGGCGAGGTTCGCCTGCGCGGCGGGGGGGACTTCATCGGCGCTTACATCGGCGCGATGAACCTCGACAACTTCTGGTCGAGCTTCCAATTCGGCGACGACAACATCTCGGTGGGAGACGTCCGCGCGGTGAGCGGCGACAAGGCCGACCTGCTCCGCTCGGAAGTCAGCGGGCGCACCCTCACCGGCATCAACCTTCGGGACGGGTATTACGACGCGAGCCGGACCTCGTTCACGCGATCCATCGGCACGATCACGGCCAAGGGCTACCGCAACTCGACCCTGGTGGGCGGGGACCTGGAGTTCCGCATCAACTCGATCCAGACGGGCCTGGACCTGGGCTCGCTGCTCACGCAGGACGGGACCGGCGAAATCAACGATCTCCTGATCGACGTGGTCGGGTCGGTGACCGGAAAGATCAGCGCCAAGAACATGGCGCGCGTCGACATCGGCGTGGACAACTCGGTCGCGCTTCTCAGCCTCACGGGCGACATGCGGGCCAGTTCGGTCACCGCCGGTCGTCTGCCCAGCGTGACGATCACGGGCGACATGACCGCGTCACGGATCACGATCGCGGGCGCGTTGGACAGCCTGACCGTGGGCGAGAGCATCGTGAACAGCGAGATCGCGGTCAACGGGCCGTTCGGCAAGATCGTGAAGCTGGTCGCCAAGAACAACATCAGCGGGAAGATCTCCTCGTCCGGGCCGATCACCTCGATCGAAGCGACCGGCGGCGACATCGACGCGACGATCACGACGATCGGCGCGAGCGGGAACATCGCGTCCATCAAGGCCGGCCGCGACGCGATCCTGGACACGGACGTGTCGGGCACGGTCGATTCGATCGTCGCGGGGCGTCACATCGGGAAGAAGGGTCGGGCGGAAGCGGTCGTGATCCGCGGCTCGCTGAAGGAAGCGACCGCGGGCGGGGCGCTCTACACCGACCTGCGCGTGGGCCAGGAGATCACCAAGGTCTCGATCGCCCGCGTCTCCAGCAAGCCGGCGAACAACCTCACCTCGACCGGCTCGATCATCGCCTTCGGCGCCATCAAGGCAATCAAGATCGACGGCGATTTCGACGGCGACATCATCAGCTATTCCAACAACATCGATTCGATCATCATCACCAACGGCTCGTTCCTCCCCGGCAACACCATCGCGGCCTACGACGGGCACATCAACGGCGTCACGATCGACGGGGGCAACCTCTACGGCGACATCCACGCCGACTGGATCCTCTACGGCGTGAGCGTGCTGGCCTCGTCGGACGGCGTCTTCGGCGACATCGGTGTCAACGCGGCCATGTCGTCCAACGTCTCGGCGGACGCGTACCGCAACCAGCTCCCCGCGGGGGTGGCCGCGACCGTCAACGTCGACGGCGCGAGGATCACCGCGGGCTGGAACGTCGGGCGCGTGTACCTCTCGGGCGGCTCGATGTTCGAGACGCAGATCATCGCGGGACGCGCCATCGGCTTTGTCGAGGTCCACGGCGCGATCGGCAACGATCCCTTCACGACCACGATCGGAACCAACATCGTCGCGGGCGACTCGATCTACGCGATCGGCGTGGTGGGGAACGGCGCCGAGGCCGGGAACATCTCGCTGGCGATCATCGAGGCCGGCGCGACCGACCTGGGCGCCGACGGGATGCTGACGGGGACCGGCCCCAACGCCGACACCGTCAAGTCCGCGTGGATCAACGACGTCTACGCCAGCGGCGACGCCTATGCGTTGGTCGTGACCGCGGGCATGCGCCCGGGCGCGGACGGCATCTACAACACGGGCGACGACCGCGTCGCGCCCGGCGTGTCGTTCATCAACGTCGTGACGGTCTCCGGCACGGCGGAGTATGTGAGCGCGTTCTCGGATTCGTTCAGCATCCCGCTCTTCAACGACTCTCGCTACTTCAAGGCCGGCCCGGCCCTGCAGCTGGCCGACTCGCGCATCTGGGACGGCTGGACCAACCCCGGCGTGGCGATCACCTCGGCGGGTCTGGCGTTCACGAACGGGTCGAACACCGGCACGCTCTACTTCGCCGGCCCGGGCGAGGCCTATTGGAACCAGAGCTCCCAGCGCGTCACGGTGGTCAACGGCTCCCTGGCGACCGCCCTCACGGTGTCGGTGGACGGGTCCAACCCGACCCTCACCAACTTCGACATCGTCACCAACGACGACTGCTCGATCGGCGCGCTCCACATCGCCGCCAACCTGGCGGGTAACTCCGACATCGTCATCGACGCCTACCTGCAGACCCTCACGGTCGGCACCATCTCCGGCACCGGTGAAATCAACATCGGCGGCGACTTCGGCACGCTCAACAGCGGCAGCTTCGTCGGCGGCACCCTGACCGCCAAGCAGACCGCGTACATCAACATCACCGGCGACTTCGGGCCGGCCCGCTACTCGGGCCAGACTCGCCATCAGGCCAATCTCGACCTGCTGGCGGTCGGCTTCATCAACATCACGGGCGCCGATCGCGGGCGGGTCAACGTCCATCGCGACCTGAGCGGCTTCACGGTGGGCGGCCTGATGGAGGGCGCCACCGTTCGCGCGGGCTCGTCCTTGGGAGGCCTCACCGCCGGCGCCGTCTCACGCACTTGGATTTCGGTCAACGATTTCCTGGGCTCGGTCAAGGTCTCTGGCGACGTGTTCGATTCGTCCATCATGGCCGGGGCCGACCTCGGACACGACTCGGAGTTCGGCGGGACCGGCATCAATGCCGACACGATCTCGTCCGGCTTCATGGGCGATGTCTCGATCGGCGGCAACTTCTTCGAGAGCGACCTGATCGCGGGACTGATCCGCGGCACGGACGGATTCTTCGGCACCACCGACGACCGCATCGCCGAGGGTCGGAGCACGATCGGCAAGGTCACGATCGCCGGCACGGGCGTCGGCTCCCTGCGCGACAGCGAGTCGTACCGCATCGCCTCGACGGGCACGCTGGGCGACGTCAAGATCGGTGGCTCGAACGGCACGGATTCGGGCAACTTCAAGATCGATCGGCGCGTCCTGCCCCCGGTGCCCTTCCAGGTCGCCGATCTCTCGGTGCAGGACATCGCGCGGGTGTCGACGGCCAAGCTGGTCTTCAACCAGTCGGTCGACTCCAGCACGCTGGCCGACGGGCTCTCCATCTACCAGGTCCGGGGCGAGTCGGGTGAGCAGGAGCTCCGCCTCATCAACACGGTCGACTACACCATCGAGTACGACGCGGCCAACCGCACCGCGATCGTCCGCTTCTCGCGCGAGCTGACCAGCCGCGATCTGCCCGAGCAGGCCGGCGTTCCCGGACCGGGCCTCTACCGCTTCAAGCTCGACGCCTCGATCGTTCGCGCCACGCTGGGCCGCTCCTACCTCGACGGAAACGCCGACGGCGTGCTCTCGTCGGGCGACAATTACTCCGACGACAACGTGGTGGGCGACGCGGGCGACAAGCTGACCAGCGAGCGCGCGACCGTCACCGACCCGGACACGAATCAGCAGGTGCTCACCGTCGATTTCTACGCCCCGGTCAACCTCAACGTGCTGCTGGACGATAACCGCACGCCCGACGGGCTCCCCGACGCCAACCGCGTCTTCACGATGCGCGGCACGATCGGCGATCATCCCGACAACGACTCCAACTACTTCCGCTTCGCCGCCGACACCGACGTCTACAAGATCACGCTTCAGGCCGGGCAGATGCTCCGCCTGGGCGCGATCAGCGGCTCGGCGTTCCTCACCAGCGTCTTCCTGGTGGATTCATTGGGCGCGCCGGTCAACAGCTCGCAGGTCCTCGCGCTCCCGGTCAACTCGGGTGACATCACCGCCCAGACGTTCGAGCAGAACATGCTCGTCCGTCGCACGGGAACGTATTACGTCGTCGTCGGCAACCCCGATCCCGAAGCCGGCTACGTCTACGCCACCCCGGGCGTGGTTCCCAACGCCGACGTCGAGCCCGCCACCATCGGCGATTATTCCTTCACCGTCGAGGTCTTCGACGACGGGGATAGCGGCTTCCGCGACGCCACCGACGCCGGCAACGGCGACAAGGTCGTCAACGCACCCGCGCCGATCTCGTTCGCGGGCGTCGACGGCGTCTTCGGCACCTCCGACGACGTGAGCACCATCACGATCGGAAACTTCGTCTTCACGTTCTCGACGGGCGCCGACGCCCTGCCCAACACCAGCGACGACCTCGTCACCGGCTTCAACAGCGCCGGCGCCATCGTCTCGACCCGCACCGGCGACGGGCTGATGACCTCAACCATCAACTCGGCCATCGGCCCCGCGGGCCACCGCGGCCTTCCCAGCGACGTCTATCCCGACGTCGACGTCTTCCACCTCAACAACTCCCTCACCGTCGCCACCGGCTCCAAGATCAAGATCACCGTCAAGCTCTCCGATGCCGGCGGCGACCTCGGAAGCCGCAGCCAGGTCGGCCTCAACAACTCCTTCGCCTCCAGCATCCCCCAGGACTACCGCGGCTCGGTTCAGTTCGGCATCTTCGACACCTCACTCTCCACCGGCGCCGGCGACGCCGTCCTTGTCGCCAGCTCCACCGAGTTCCTCCCCAACGGCGGGCCCACGGGCGTGATCACCGCCGGCGATAACGCGACCTATGGCTACGACGCCAACGGCGATTTCTACATCGAGTTCCTGACCCCCGGCCGCCAGGTTTCCAACACCACCCTCGACGCGTCCTACGCCGTCTACTTGCAGGGCGTGTTCAACACCGACTATCAGATCGTCGTCGAGCAGGACGCGACGCAGACCCCGACCGCCCTCACCAAGCGGGTGCAGAACTTCCTGATCGAGACCAACGGCGGAACGATCGACTGGCTCGAGGTCGCCGGGCAGGCCACCAGCCTCCGCAAGTTCGATCTCTCCCTGCTCGGCTATACCGGCACCATGTCCAACGGCGAGACGATCCAGAACTATGTGCTCAACAAGGTCCGCTCCGATCTGCAGGCGGTCTTCAACGCCGCGGGCCTGGCGGTCAATGTGGCGACCAACCCGCTGGACTTTGAGTTTGAAGAGTTCTCGACGATTTATCTGGCCTCCACCAGCGACCCGGTGTCGCTGGTCTTCTCCAACGCCAACTTCGGTTCGCTCCTCGGACTGGGAGGCGACTCGTTCCTGACCACCCAGCCCTACGGCTACTCGCAGAAGATCGACGTGCTCAACGCGGACTCAAGCGACGACGCGGTGGTCTTCCTCCCCACGTTCGCCACGCTGGGCTACACACCGAGCCTGGCGGACATCGACAACCTCGCCTCGTCCCTCTCGGCCGCGATCGGTCGTCGCGCCATCGAGCTGATGGGCGGACGCATCACGATCGACTACACCGGGCAGTCGACCCTCCTGGACATCATGGCGGCCAACTCGGTCGTCATCGTCCCGGGCACCGGCCAGACCTACTCGGTTTCGAACCAGTCCAACCTCCTGTCGGACACGAGCGACTCGGTCGAATCCACCAACTTCTTCCTCGGCCTCGAGAACACCCGCTCGCTGCTCTCCAAGTTCGTCGAGGCGAGGTAATCCACCCGACCGACCGCGGGCCAATCGCCGGATCGCGTGCGAAACTCACCAAGCCCCCGGCTCAGCCGGGGGCTTTTTCGTTGACGATTGGTCATTGACCGGGGGGCTCGGGCCGAGACTTGGCGGTTACATCGCGGGAAACGTCAGCATGGGCGGAGCGTCCGTGAGCGCGATCGCGCGACGGACGGAGGTCATGCGGACGCAGGGCGTGGCGTCGGGTGAGAGCCGGACCTCGGAGCCGTTGTGGGAATATCCCTTGTGCTTGGGCATCCGCGGCGTTTCGACCTCATTGCCCCAGGCCTGCCAGCCGCGGCGCTGCGTGCGTGCGAAGAGCTCGAGATACGGGCCCGGGCTGCACGCCTCGATGATGTCATACAGCTCGTCGGGCTTGCGAGAGTGCTCGCGTTTCCGCGATACCATGATGTTCGGCTGGCGACGCCCGGCCGCGAGCGTTCGGTTGTTTTTGCCACGGATGCCGAAGAGGACGAGCTCGGTGACGTTCCTGAAATAGAAGCCGACTCCTCGTCGATCTGGCCCGCCATCAGCGCGGACCTTGTACCACACAATGTTGCTCTTGTAGACGAAGCCCCATCGACGCATGACCTCAAGGCCCTCGGCGATCAGCGCGTTCGGAACCCAAAGATATAGATGGCACTGGTGAGCCGCGACCTGGGCGACCGGAAGCTCCATGATGTCGGCGTTGGTCATGGTCGCGTATCGCTTGAGGCGTCGATGCTCCGGAGCGACCTTGCCGGTTCGGTTGGTGAATTGCCATGGTGGGTCGGCAAGAATCGTGCGCGCGGAGCCCATGCCGTGCGAGAGCAGATCGGCCGATGCGATCTCGAGTGGGGTGCAATCATGCACGGCTAGTCCTCCTGGTATCTCGAACGCCGAATCCCGAAGACCAGGAGCGGACACCCGCCGCCGCCGCCGCCCTGCACGCGAGGGAGGAGCTTGGACATCCAGGTCGTCGACGTTCCGTACTTGTCCCATTTTCCGAGGTCATGCAGCAACGGGGCGAGTTCGTCGGACTTTGTAATGATGACTCCCACGCTGATGACCCGCAGGTCGAACAGCAGACGGAAGTTGTTCAAGTCCCGGTCATAAAACGGGTCCTTGTTCGACCACTCCAGTTCAAGGCCTATCCGGTTCTTGAAGCAGTCGACCTCATGAGTAGGGCTTTCAACCGCGTTTCCGTCGACCACGATCGATGTTCGCCAGCGCTTCGGGCGCCAGCCGCGATTCCTGAACTCAGCATCGAGCCGCTTGGAATAGGGTGACTTACCACCCCCCGGTTCTGTAATGAACGACTTTTTCAGAGGGACGGTTCGGAGTACATGAACGATGTCGTTCATTTCCTGCGCGAAGTCGGTCGCCAGAATCGCCGCCGCGTGCTTCCACTGATGGCATTCGTATCCGCTCAGGATGTCATCAGGGATTCGCCCGCAAAGTTCGGAGTCGGAGGCGAAATCACCCGAGCGGCTCCGCTCGATGAAGCTCCGGGCCGAGGGGTCTTCCTCCGCGTGCTCTCCGTTCGCTTTGGGTTGGACCTTCTTTCCCATCGGTGGACACGATCCTACCAGAATCGCCATGCACCAGCCGAATTCCTACAAGTCCCCCGCGCCGGGCTTGGGATATTCCCCCCGCGTCTGCCGCCGCAGCATCGAGCGAAGCTCGCGGCGCATGGCGTCGATCTCGCGGTACAGTCGATCGAGCGCCGCCTCCGGGCCGTCTTTCATCAGCTCGTCGTACGGGATCGGGTGCCCGTACATCACCGCGATCGGGCTGGTGAACGGCCGCGGCTTCCCGTTCCGCTTCCACGCGTCGTAACACCCTTCCACCGCCACCGGAAGCACCGGGCACCTGGCCCGCTTCACCAGGAGCAGGATGCCGCGTTTCAGCGGCGTCATCGCCCCGGTGAACGTTCGCCCGCCTTCGGGAAAGATCACGACCGCGTGCCCACGATCAAGCCGCCGCACGATCTCGCGGATCGAGCCCGCGTCGCCGCCGTCGCCCGAGACCGGCACGCAGTTGATCGCGCGCAGCAGCGCCCCGAAGGGCTTGAATGAAAAGAGCGGGGCCTTGGCGAGGTACGAGCAGTGCCGCGTCCCCGCCATGCCGCCCACCATCGGCGGGTCCAGGTACGACTGGTGATTGGCCGCGAGGATCAGCGCGCCCTCCTTGGGCACGCGATCGGCGTGATACGCCTCGCCGCCAAAGAACTCGCGGATCACGGCCACGGTGCCGGTTCGGCACGCTTCATAGAGCGCGACCGGCCAAAGGCCGGGATCGGGCGATCGAGATCGAAGTTCGGAGAACATGAGGCGGAAGAATATTCAGGATTCGTGAGCCAAGGCGAGCCGGAGCGAGATGCAGGGAGTCGGTCATTGCGACGCCGGATTGCGGCGAGTTCGGGCGCGAGGGCTTCGGGGCGATCGACACGGAAGGACGAGGCGAGTCGGGCACTCTCTTGCGCCGCGGTCGCTGGCGCTACCACGCCACCTGCATCGTCAGGCGATTGAAGTCCCCCGCCCCGATCCCCGGCAGCTCGCCACGCCTCAGCACATACACCGGCGCTTGCGGCGGGCAGTTGAGCCGCGCCTCGATCACCGCCTGACCCAGCCCGCGGCTCACCGCGCACAACGTCTGGCGAAGCCGCAGAATCCCCGTCGCCAGGTCCGCCGGCAGGTCGCTCGACGTGTGCGGCGCCAGGCGCGGCGAGACGCGGAACTGACCGGCGTGGGTGTGCCCCGCGAGGACCAGCGGAATGCCAAGGTCCGCTGCCGTGTAGATCTCGGAGGGATAGTGAATCAGGCCGATGGTCATCGCGCCCGCTCCGGCGGGCGCGGGGCTCGCCAGCACGCTCGCGAGCAGGTCCTCCGGCTCCTCACTCCCGATCAATCGCAACTCGGGGAGTACATTCCACACCGGCTGACCCCGCGTCAGCCAGCGCACGCCCTCGACCTCGCTCAGCCGCTCTCGGAGCGCCCCGGAGTCGTGATTGCCGACGACCCCGGCGATTCCCAGCCTTGCTCGGCACGCCGCCACGACGCCTTTCAGCGATTCCAGCGCGGATTTTTCGTCGCCGGGCCGGTCCATGAAATCGCCCGTCAACACCACGAGATCGGCCTCTGTTTGGGCAAGGGCGTCGATCAGGTCCGCGATGGTGGGGGGCGTGGGTCGGTGGCGGCGCACATGCAAATCAGAGATGTGCAGGATGGTGAGGCCTTCGAGGGCTTGGGGAACCGCGGGGTGTACAACCTCGAATCGCTCCAAGGGAGCGGGCGGCTGGGGACGCCGGAAGTGTGGCACTTTGGGAGACCCGGGCGTTCCCCGCTTGATGCCGGGCCTTTGTGTCGCTAGCTTTTGCGTTCCCGACGACCTTGGCGTCGCGGGCCCGAGACGTTCGGGCCCGACCTGTCCGGGCCCCGCTTGTCCGGGACAAGGCTGATCCGCCCCCGCGGGTCTGGGCCGGGTTTGCTCGCCGGGTTGTCTTGAGTTGGAGTCGCGCATGGCGAAGATGTTCTACACGCTGGAAGAGGCCGCCGCCAAGCTCGGGAAGAATACCGAGCAGGTTAAGGACATGGTCTCCAGCAACCAGCTGCAAGAGTTCCGCGACCGCGACCGCCTCATGTTCAAGGTCGAGCAGGTCGACCTCCTCGCCGGCGGCAAGGACGAAGACTCGATCCCCCTGGCCGACAGCGGCGAGCTCGAGCCCCTCTCGCTTGCTTCCAGCGGTTCGGCCAGCGGCATCATGGTGTCGCCCGAAAACGCCAAAGAGCAGACCGGCATCAGCATCTTCGACGCCGACGCGACCGAAGAAGCCGATTCCTCCGCCGTCACGCGCGTGTCCAACGCGCCGTCGCTCGCCGACCCGGGCCGTTCCGGCTCAGGGTCGGGCCTGCTGGACATGACCAAAGACCAGGACGACACCAGCCTGGGCGCGAACCTGTTGGATGACGTCTACGGCAACGAGACCGTGGCCCAGCAGACCGCCGTCGAACCCGCCACCGGCGATGAGGGCGGCGCCCTCTTTGAAACACCCGCCGCCAGCGAGGGCGACGCCGCCATGGCCGCCGCCGGCGCCGCCGCCGTCATGCCCATGATGGCCGCCGAACCCTACGACGGCGCGGGCTCCGGCCTGGTCGGCGGGCTCTCCTTCGGCGCCGCGGTCGCGCTCCTCGTCGCCGCCGTCGCCGTCGTCCTTGGACTTACCGGCGTCGGCGACGATCTCATCGCCATGCTCGGCGACAACTTCATGGCGATCGTCGGTGGCCTGGGCGGCCTCACCCTCGTCGCCGCCGGACTCGGCTTCGTCCTCGGCAAGAAGTCCTGATCGCCCTTTCCAACTCGACCACGCGACCCACGGACCCGCCTTCGGGTCCGTGTTCACCTGCGCGCCGCCGTTGTTGGACCCGCGGCATCGGCGCTGTTGAACTTGCAGGGAGTCGTCGCCTTCTCGTGACCACGCCCGGCGGCGCCGAGCAACTCGAAGGCGCCCGTTCTGAGGATCGAGAGCGAACCGGCGATGGGAATCGCGAGCGCCGGTGCGCGCCCGATCCAAGCACGCCAACGAACAACGCGGACACCGGGACGTGCCCGCGCGCACGGACGGTTGGTTTCGGGGCGATTCAACGCTGCGGGTCTTTGAGCTCAAGCTTCGGATCGAAGACCTGGAGCACCTTGGAGCCGATGCGGAAGTCCTGCACCGTGACGCCGCGGCTGATGCGGAAGACGAGCTTGAGCTTCTGGTCGTTGCGACTGGACGTGATGGTGTAGGGGATCTCGGAGAGGCCGCGGATGGGCTGGCCCGGGGTAAAGCGGATATCGACGATTCCGGCGTCTTCGTAGATGTACCCGACGGCGTCATAGACCTGCCCGCCGGTGTCCATGATCTGGGGCGGTAGCACCATCTCGACCGCACGGGCGGCGCCGCCGAGCCAGCTGGCGGGGCGATCGCGCGAGACATCGACCTTCACGATGACCACGTCGTCGGTCGTGAAGATGCGATCGATCCGGAGGTTTCGATCGATGTGCTGTTGCTTGAGGTCCTCGGGCGCGAACTCCTGCCGCCCGTCCTTGATTCGTCCGCCCTCGATCTCGAGTCGGCCCTGCTTGCCGTCCTGGATGACATATCCCAGCGAGTTGCTCGCCTCGACGCCTTCGTTCTTCTCGGGGCGGCCGGATGACGAGGCGGTGCTCGTGCCGGACGAGGTATCGGGCGCGTCCACCTGCATCTGCACCAGCTGCCCGGAGATCACGCCCGCGTCGCGGTCGCTGGTGCCGGCGTAGAGAGTGGCTTTCATGCCCGAGACGTCGGTGCGGATGTTCTTGACGAAGAGGCCCACGGGCTTGAAGTCCTTGGGCACGAGGAACTCAAAGGCCATCACGGTCTTGGAGGCGGCGCCCACGCTGGCCAGATGGAGGTCCCTGGCGTTGTAGCGGAACCGGGCGAAATTGGTCTTGGAGGACTCGGCCTGGGTGACCACCGCGATGGGATGGGCGAGGTACGGCTCTTCGCTCGCGTTCTCGCACAGCAAGCGGAGCTGCGCGGCGCCGATGACCACCTGCCCGGTCTTTTCCTTGGCGCCGGAGGCGAAGTCGATCACGAAGCCCTCCAGGCGTGCCGGGCCGCCTACCGGCTGGTCCAGACGGTCATTCACATTCTGGACCGTCGAGTCCCAGACATCAGACAGGAGAGCGCCGGGCTGCTGGCCGGCCTCGCCGCCCACGGTGTAGCGGCCGATGACGCGAAAGTCCTCGGGCTTGATGGTGTTGCGCGCCTTGCCGTCGCCAAAGTTCAGGCGCAACTCGTGCCCGGCTTCGTGAACGGCGGGGTACCACTTGGCGAGGGGTTCGCTGGTGGAGAAGAAGCGCTTGGAGGTGAAGGCGTAGAGGCCCGCGGTCAGCTTGTCGACCGGAACCCAGAGGGAGTCGCCCTTCTTGATGGCGCCACTGATGGAATAGTCCATGCCCTTGTAGCCCATGAAGTCGGGCGCTACGCGGAGGAAGGAGAGGCTCATGATGGAGATGCCGGCGACGATGATGCCGGCGAGCAGGCCGCACAGCCCCCCGCCCACATAATCGCCGACCGTTCCGCATTGCGCGTTGCTGGGGAGCAGCGCGTCGGTGACGGCACGGAGAAGTGCCAGAGAGACCAGGAAGGGGAGGCCCAGCCCCAGAGCCCAGGCCGCGTCGCCCAGCGTGGCGCCGAGGCCGCTGTTCCCCGCCTTGCCCAGGAAGAACAAAGAGAGCGGCTCCCACACTCCGAACGCGATCGCCCCGGCGGCGATCACGCACATGAGATTCAAGAGCGCGGAGAAGAAGCCCCGCGTCAGCCAGATGTAGGCGAGCAAAGCGACGATACAAATGGCGATCAGGTTCATGGTCATGGTTCGGTCTCCGGCGGAACTCCGTCCATCGAGCGGTGGACCCGCCATCATGTCAGGGCGTTACTTCTTCGGGGCGGGCTGGGCGGGAGCCGCGGGCTTGGGCGCGGGCGCCGCGCCGGCGGGCGCGGCGCCCTGGGGCTCGGCCATCACGCGCGTGATCTCCTCGATGCTCGTCGTGCCATCGACCGCCTTGCGCAGGGCGGCCTGCTGCATGCTCGGCAATTGACGCTTCCGCAGCTCCGTCCGCAGCCCGTTCCAGTCCCCGGACTTGAGGAGTTCCTGCTCGGCCGGGCCGATCTTGTAGGCCTCGAAGATGCCCTCCTGTCCCGCGTAGCCGGTGCCCTGGCAGGCGGGGCAGGTCTCGGGGTCCTTCTTCAGAATGACCTGGCCGCCCTTCTTATAGAGAACCTTGACCTTGTCGACGGGAAGCCCCAGCTTTTTCAGCATGTCGGGCGCGGGCTGGTACTGAACCCGGCAGTTGGAGCAGAGGCGGCGAACCAGGCGGACGGCGACCACGCCGTGCGTCGCCTTGGACCCCATCTCCGCGTCGCCCACCAGCTTCATCCACGTCTGCAAGCCCGCCAGTGCGTTGGGCGCCTTGACGGAGGCGTAGATACGCGAACGCTCCTGGTCGGCTTTGCAGATCTCCTTGGCCGTGTTCGCGTCCGGCACCTCGGCCAGCGCCACCACATCGGGATCGCGCCGCAGGATCGAGCGGGTCAGCGTCGAGTAGTCCGGCCCCTCGGCCATCGGATCCCACACGTTCTGGCGGATGCCCTCCAGGGCGTCCTGCACATCAAGCTCGATGGTCTGCACGTTGGTGGTGTAGGCGTCGTGCAGCTTGAGGACCGAGTACATCATCGATGTCCGCCCGCCGTCGGGCACGCCCGCCAGGATGACGGTGCCCTTGGGATCGGCGACGATCTCGCGCAGCTCGTTCATCTGCGCCTCGAGCAGGCCGAGCTTGTCGGGCTTGAAGCGGACGGCCTGGTCGGGGTTGAACAGCAGCGTCAGCCGCATCCCGCCCTGCACGCCGACCGATGACACGCGAGCCTTGACCTTGCGCTCGCCGCGCTCGATGTTGACCTCGCCTTGGAGAGGCTTCCGGCGTTCGTTGACATCGAGCTTCGCGCCGGCCTTCCAGAGATCGATGATTTTGACGGCGTCGGAGGCGGGCATGGTCGCGCCGGCGGTGCGCACGCCGTCGATCGTGAGGACCACGCCGTAGAGGTTCTCCTTTCCCGCGGGCGCGAGCTCGGCCTGGGACGCGCGTGCGTCGACGGCGCGCATGAGGAGGGCCTCGGCGGCGAGGCGGACCTGGAAGTCGGGCGAGTCGGTCGCGGGCACGGCCAGGGCGGATTTGTCCGCGGCCCGGATCACCAGTTCCGCCTTGCCCGCCTTCTTGGCGTCGGCCTTGGCCTTGCGGGCCTCGGTCCACTTCGAGAAGTCGAGGGTGAGGTGGAACTGTTCGGGGACGCGTTCGTCCTTGTTGGTGATCTGCGCGAAGACGACGATGTCGCCGAGCAGGATGAGGAACGCGGCGCCGAAGCCGGCCCAGAAACCTCCCTCGCCCTCCACCGGCATCAGCACCGCCAGGAGCAGCGCGACCAGACCCGCGGTCAGGTGCCCGATGTTCCACCCCTCGCGCGGCAGGAAGAAGCGGGCGGCGTGCTTGTCCAGCACCCGCGTCACGATCCACCCCCACCCGATGAAGGGCAGGATCAGCACGACCGGCTTCCAGAAGCTCACCAGGATCAGACCGTCCGCCAGGAGCGACGGGATACCCAACACCGAATCTTGCAGTTCTGGCACGAGTCGTTACCCCGTGGATGGTCGAGTTCGATCGCCCGGGCGGGGCCGCCCCGACCGGGAAGGAGAGGATGCTAGCACAACCCGTCCGCGTGCGCGTCGGGAAGCCGGTTCTGTACGTCGACCATGGCTTGCGGGGTGCCACGAACTCGGAAGGGTGGTTGGGCGGAAGGACATTTCCCCCAGATTTTCTTTTGGACCTTGCGATTGTGATCCGCCGAGCGGTCTGTCTTGAGCGGCTGGGGTGAACCGACCCCGCCCGACTCGGACGGCTCCGAGGTCCATGCGTGCATCCAAATCGGTCCCCAACATGCCCCGAGTGGCGTGGCGTGGTGGGTCCGTCCAGTGACTGGCCACAAGTAAAGGAGTCATGCGTGAATACCGAAGTTCTGGTGGCTCAGGGTGAGACGTTTCATGATGTGGCGGGCATCATCCATGCCGGCGGCGCGGCGTGCTCGCTTTCGCTCGGTCTGCTCGAGGCGACGTACAAGGGGAGCAAGGTTGGGCGATTCCTCTCCCGCATGTTCCCAACGGTCTTCTCGGCGAAGACGGCGCGCCTGGTGGCGGCGGCGGCGCTGGTGGGAGGCGGAGCGGTCCTGGGCGCCACGGCGCTCTGGAAGGGCCCGATCCCCGGCCCGATCCAGCCCGAGCCGGCTCCAAGCCCCAAGCAGCTCGATTCGACGGCGAAAGCGATCGTCGTGACCGCATCGAGTGGTCGGGTGCTGACGGTCCCGCCGTTCCTCAACACGACCGACCGGCGAGCTCCGATCGACGTGGACGTGGCGACGGGCGACGGGATCGGCGCCGCGACGCGGAGTGTGAAGGTCGAGCGCTACGGGCGCGACGCCCAGGATCGCACCCTGCAGCTGCTGGCCGAGACCAAGCCCGAGGGCGTCACGCTGATCGATCGCTCGCGCTTCGATCGTTTCCTCGACGAGTTCAAGTTCAGCGAGAGCGGGATGGTGAGCCAGGAGTCGGCGATCCGCGTCGGTCGGCAGCTCGGAGCGAGGTATGTCCTGCTCGGCGAGATCAAGAAGCTGAGCATCACCGATCGGCACGGGGCGACCCCGGACGGCCAGATGCAGACGACCTTCGTCGCCGAGACGGAGATCAGCTTCAAGCTGCAGGACGTTGAGACCGGAGAAGTGGTCGGGACGGCCAAGGCCGCGGGCAAGTGCACCAAACTCTCGAGGCTCCCCGACGCGGACATGATCTCGAGCGCGTTCGACGAGGCGTTCGAGAAGCTGTCGAAGGACCCGAAGATGTCGGCGGCGCTCAAGAAGCTGGCGGAGATGGCGGAGTAATCAAGCCGGGGCGGATTACCCCGCCGCGGAGCAGGCACACGGATTCTCGAAAGGATGAACAATGAAGCTGATGAGTATCGTTCTTTGTGCGACGGTGTCGGCGGTGTCGATGGGCCTGGGCGGTTGCGCCGGCAACAACATGATGAACCCTTCGGTGGCGGTCCGTGTCACCTCGACCCCGGAGTTCGTGGGGGACGAAGCGACGCCGATCGGCGTGGTTGTCACCGATGAGGCGGGGCGCGTTCCCCCGGGCGGTGCGACTGAACTCGAGACGGCGGCGATTCAGGCACTCATGGATCGACGCTTCAGGCTGGTCGAGCGCCGTCACATCTCGAAGGTTCTGGGCGAACTGTCGTTCCAAGATTCGGGTCTCACCGACGCCGACGCGGTTGAACTTGGGCGCATGACCAACGCGCGCGCCATTCTTCTGCTGCAGGTAACCGGGCTGCAGAGCATCCGCAATGGGCAGGAAGGCAGCATCTGGGTGTGGAACACCGACAAGGCCAACATGGTGATGCGGGTGATCGATGTGAAGACCGCGACGACGCCGTGGGTCGCGTCGTGCCAGGGCTCGGTGACCCAGTTCTGGCGATCCGAGCCGATGCAACTGGTCAAGCAGATGATTGACCAGTCGATCGCCAAGCTGCCGGCGCCGGGCGAGACGGCGACGCCCGCGGGAGCGCCCCCGGTTGCCACCGCCGCACGCTGAACGGAGGACGCCCGCCGGTTTGAGCAACACAAAAGGTCGGCGCTCTTCGCGGAGCGCCGACCTTGTTCTTGTCGAGAATAAACTGAACCGCGGACCTGTGCTCGCTCACCCGAGCTTCTTCAGGCGCATCAGCAGCTCGTCGGCGTTGGGGGTGGCCTCCATCGCGACGCGCATGTGGATGTACTCCTGCTCGACCAGTTCCACGAGGCTCTCGTTGAAGTCCTTCATGCCGGTCTGGCGGGCTTCGATGGACTTGAGGTACTCGCGGATCTCGCCCTCGCGGGCTTCGAGGATCTGCTTGCGCACGACCGTGTTGTTGATGAGGATTTCCAGCGCGGGGATGCGGTGGATCTCGGGGCGCAGCGTGGGGAGAAGCTTCTGATAGACGAACGCGCGCATCTGGTAGGCGAGGATTCGCCGGACCTGGTCGACCTCTTCCTGCTCGAACAGGCCGTAGATACGCGAGAAGGTCTGGGTCGTGCTCGACGCGTGGATGGTGCCGTAGACCAGGTGCCCGGTCTCGGCGGCGTGGAGGGCGGCCTCGAAGGTCTCGTTGTCGCGCATCTCGCCCACGAGAACAACGTCGGGGTTCTCGCGGACCAGGGCGCGGAGTGCGATCTTGAAGTCGAGGCAGTCGATGCCGATCTCGCGCTGATTGATCGTGGCCTTCTTGTCCTCGAAGATGTACTCGATCGGGTCTTCGATGGTGACGATGTGGACGGGCCGTCGCTCGTTGACGTAATCGAGCATGGCCGCGATGGTGGTCGACTTGCCCGAGCCGGTCACGCCGCAGAGGAGCACGATGCCCTGGGGCTGCATCGCGATCTCGGACATGATGGGCGGGAGGTAGAGCTCGTCGAAGCGCCGGATCTTGCTGGTGATGAGACGGGCGGCGATCGAGAGGCGTCCCTTGGCCATGAAGAGGTTGACGCGGAAGCGGACGCCCTTCTCGAAGTCATAGGCGAAGTCGACCGAGCCGTACTTGTGCAGGTCCTCGAGCTGCTCTTCGCTGAGGATGGCGCGGGCGATGGCCCAGAACTCGTCGGTGTCGACCGGCTCGCAGTCCAGGGGCTTGAGCGCGCCGCGGAGGCGGAGCTTCGGGCAGGTCTCGGACTTCATGATGAGGTCCGAGGCGTCGAGCTTCATACAGGCCTTGAGGAACTGTCCCCAGCGGGTCTCGAACGGGTCGCCGCGCTTCTTGGTCGGGAGTGCGACGTGCCCGGTGTGCTCCGCTGGACTGTGTGCCGAATCCGTTTCCACGCTCATCGAAGGCTCGCTTCCTCGGTCCGAAAGTTTGGCGTGACCCACCGCTCGACGGCACGTCACGCCCGACGCGCCAGCCTAGCCGAAACCGGGCGTGCGGCGCAACGGGGGTGACACGATATCAACCCGCGTGGAGCTTGCACACGGCCGGGCGGCCAAGCCCTGTCCATTCGTCGCGCGCCCGGATGGGGTTGCAGGTGCGTGCGAGACCGAACACGGGCCGATCGTGGGAAGGAGTTGGAGCAGGAGGTGGCAAACAGGTTGGCGACGGCACTCGGGGCGCTGGGTCAGTCCCCGGAGCCACGGGGTCAGTCGTAATTCCAGTCGGCGATGGGGGAGGGAGTTCGAGCGCCGAAGATCTCCTCGGCTCGCTTCACAATCTCGGGGCGCGACGCGGAAATGTCCGTGGTTTCCGCGGGGTCCGCGGCCAGGTCGTAGACCTCGATCGGGCCCTTGGGGGTCGCCGTGGCGTTCCGGCGGATGGCTTTCATGTTCCCGATGCGGACGGCCTGCCACCCCTTGCCATCGGGGTATTCCCAGTAGAGGTATTCGCGGGCGGCGGGCTGGCCCCGGGCGCGAAGGATGGGCGAGAGGTCGATCCCGTCGAGGCCACCGGGCGGCTCGACGCCGCAGAGGGCGGCGATGGTTGGGAAGAGGTCCCAGGCCGCGACGGGTGTGGCGGAAATGCCTTGAACGCGGCCCGATAACCCGTCGGTGATCCAGGTGGCGATGAGGGGGACGCGGATGCCGCCCTCGTAGAGGTCCATTTTTCGACCGCGCAGGCCGGCGGTGCTGTTGAAGAAGGTGCTGTCGGCCCCGCCGACGTTGATGGTCGGGCCGTTGTCGCTGGTGAAGATGACGAGGGTGTCGCGGTCGTTGCGGCGCTCGCGGAGGCGAGCGATGAGCGTGCCGACGTCGGCGTCCATGCGCGTGATCATCGCGGCGTACGCGGCGTGCGGATCGGGGTGGGGGAGGTAGCTCTTGCCGTTGTAGGGTTTCTCGTCGAGCTTGCCGCGGTACTCCGCGAGCGACGACTCGGGCACCTGCATCGCCATGTGCGGCACGGTCGTGGCGAAGTAGAGAAAGAACGGCGCGGCGGCGTGCTGATCGATGAAGGCGAGCGCTTCCTCGCGCATGAGATCGGGCGCGTAGGTGCCGGTGGTTTCGGTGCCGCTGGCGTACTTGGGCTTGTTCCCGGGGAGATCGACCCGGGTGTTGTTGCGATAGAGCCAGGTGGGGTAGTGGTTGTGGGCGTGGCGCTGGCAGTTGTAGCCGAAGAAGAGATCGAAGCCGTGCTTGGCGGGATCGCCGGAGCTTCCGGGAGGGCCCAGCCCCCATTTTCCGATGGCGGCGGTGGCGTAGCCGCGGGCCTTGAGCGTCTCTGCGATGGTGATCGCGGATTCGGAGATGGGCTGCTGGCCCTCGGGCTGGAGTTCCTTGTTGTCGCGGATCTCGCTGTGCCCTGTGTGGCGGCCTGTCAGAAGGACGCAGCGCGAGGGGGCGCACACGGCGCTGCCCGCGTAGGCGTTGGTGAAGCGGACGCCCTGGGCGGCGAGCGCGTCGAGGTTGGGCGTGCGGATGAGCTTCTGGCCGTAGCTGCCGAGCTCGCCGACGCCGAGATCGTCGGTGAGGATGAGAACGATGTTGGGCGGTGCGGCGTTGCGGGATGTGGCGCTGCGGGTCGAGGATGGATCGGAGGAAGTGCCGAGGGATGAACGGTCGGAGTGCGAGGCGCACGCGGCGAGCAAGGCCGCGCCGGCGAGGGTGACGGCGATCGAGGCGGCGCGGGCGAAGCAACGCGCGAGCGCGGGGGCAGAATGTCCAGTGAGTGCCGTGTGCGTGGAGGTCGTGTCGGGCGATGCGGATACGAGCGGATTCATCGGGGAACTCCGGGGGAAGGAGTGAAGATACGGGAATCGGAATGTTGACGTCGGGGGGAATGTGGAAGTAGGCTGCGCAGGTGAGGTACGCCAAGGCGTGACATGGCCGCCGGCGAAGCGTTGCACGCTCGCAAGTGGAGGTGGACCGTGGCGAAGAGAGCGTGGCTGGTTGTGATGGCGGTTGTCGGCGCGATGGCGCTGGCGGGGTGTACGAGGAGCAGCAAGCCTCGGTATTTCTCCGAGCCGGAAGAGGCGGCGCTGGCCGACGCGTTCATGAAGCTGCCGACGCCCCAGGGGGCCAAGGAACCGGCGGTGGCGCTGGCGATCGTCGCGGATGCAGGGACGGGGAGGTACCTGCTGCTGCGCGTGCGGACAAGTGGGAAGAACGTCGAGGGGACTCAATTCTGGCCGTTGCGCGACACGACTGATCCGAGGCTTGGGAAGCTCGGCAAACCATCCGACTGGCTTGCGCTCCGGGACGACACGCGCGATTTGGGCGTCTTGCCTTGCGAGGAGGGACGAGACTCGAAATTCGCGGAGGGCCCTGTTCTAGGTTTGATCATGTTGCTCACGCTTTCCCACATGGATCGTTTCGCGGGCGCCTATGCGTATCCTCAATCGGTGCGAGACGACCCGACCACGCCGGGCGGCAAGGTGATCTTCCAGATGGTCGGGTTCCGGTCCGAGACATTGCCGGCGCGCGTGCGGGCGCGGGTGGACGTCGGCAAGCTGCTCTTCGGCACGGAGATTCGCGTGGAGCAGACGGTGCAGGAGGGCTGGCTGGATGTCCTGCCCTTGTCGCAATTCGTGTCCGATCCGCTCCGGTAAACCGGCGGTGATGGAGGCGTCGTGTCCGACGAGATCGATCATCGCGCGATGTCGGGTCGGCGATCGAGGCTGTGGATGGTCGCCTGGCTTTCGGCGCCGTCGGGCGTGGTGATGTCCTTGGTCTTGGTCGGATGGCTCGGGATGCCTAGAGCGTTCTCACTCCTGACGTAGCGAGTATCCGCAGTGCCTGAAGCAGTTGGCGGCGTCGGAGGGTGTGACCTGATCGAGGACCGACTGCATCGCGGTCCAGAGGGCGTTCTGGGTCCGGGTGG
>JADYYE010000112.1 GCA_020853815.1 Phycisphaerales bacterium | reverse complement strand
CCGCGGTGCGGTCGAAGGTGGTGGCGTTGCCGCTGGAGCCGTTGGTGCCGTAGTTGCACGTCGCCGTCACCCGGTCCAGCTCGTCGTACCAGCTGGCCGTGATCTGGATGCGGCCGGTGATGTTGCCCGAGGTGTGCTTCATCGAGTCGGCGTCGGCGTTGCTGTCCGGGGCGCCCGTGCTCCCCGTCGACAGATCGTCGTGGGCCCGGCTGATGGTCGCCTGCATCAGCACATGCCCCGTGGTCGTCTCGTAGCTGCTCTGGCTCTCCTCCAGCACATGATCGCCGCTCACGTCGTCGGCGTCGGCGTAGACCGAGTCGTTGTCCTTGGCCAGCGTAAAGCGGTGCGTCACCCGCCCCTGGCGGTCGTACACCTGCTTGGAGGAGCCCCCCGGCCCCTTGCTCTTGATCACCCGCCCCGCGGCGTCCGCCCACGTCTGGCTCACCAGCGTGTCGTCGTCCGAGCCGTCCGCGGCGTCGATCTTGTGCGTGGTCGTCTTCCAGGCCCGCCCCTTCTCGTCGAAGGAAGTCTCATTCAGGGAGACTCGGTTGGTGGCCAGCGCCGTCGGGTCATCGGTCGCGTCCAGACCGCTGGTGCTGCTGTAGGTCCCCGTCGCCGTCACCCGCCCCATGTTGTCGTACAGCGTGAGGGTGTACGGCGCCTGCGGACTCAGCGTCACCACCCGACGCCCCCGCGCATCGTTCAAGAACTCCGTCACCCGCTGGCCGGTCGTGCTTCCCTCCACATACGCCGGCACCTTGGTGACAGAGGAGTTGCCGCCCGCCGAGCCGCCGTCGTACTCGGTCGCCTGCACCTTGACCATGGTGTCGGTGCCTGATGACTCGCCGCCGGCGAAGCTGTTGTCGTTGGTGCCGAGGTAGCTCTCGATCGTGCGGCCCAGCTCGTCGTACGCCGTGCGTCGGATCGTGCCCGTGGCCTCCTTCACGCGGCGCTGCCGCCCCATGTCGTCGTAGCCGTAGAGCGTCTTGTCGTAGTTGGTCCCAGACGACCCCGCGCCCGAGCCCGGGATCAGGAAGTAGCTCCGCGTCTCGTCGGCGCGCGAGCCGCTCTTGCTATGCACCGTCACGCTCATCCGCGCCAGCGTCCCTTTATCCAGGGCCGTGATCGGGTCGCTGTCGGCCTCGTCGATCCAGGTCGAGAGCGCGTCGGTCAATCCCGACGAACCGATCGCGATCGTGCCCGTCATCTCGGGCTTGCCCGCGTGGTTGCTCACCGTGTAGCTCGCCGGCCCGAAGTACGTGGTCGAGACGCCGGTCGTCATCCGCGGGAAGTTGATCGCCACCATCCGACCGTCGGCCAGCTTGCTGTAGTAGCTCTTGGTCACCCGGCCGTCCGGCAGCGTCGTGGTGTCGAGACGCCCCTGGCTGTCGTAGGTGTACGTCGTGATCAGCCGATCGCCGTCAGGGGATTCCGTGATGCTCCAGTCGGTGTTCGGGTCCTCGCTCCCAAAGTCCGACCCGTGGTTGGTCTGGCAGTCCCGGATGCTCTTGGTCACCAGCCCATCGGTCAGCGTCGAGTAGCCGAAGATGCCCATCTCGGACTCGGACAAGGCCGTCGTGCCGTCGGCCCGCAGGTACGACGCCGACGAGGTCGCCGAGTTGGACCCGTTGCTCGCCGTCGTCACCGTCGGGTTGGTCCGCACCACCTTCTTGAGCATCAGGGCAGCGTTGCCGGTGAGCGCCGTGTTGGTCGAGGTGATCTCGATCCCGCCCGCCGTATCCAACGTCCCCTTGGCCGTGAAGCTCTTGCTGGTCGCGACGACCGGCCGTTTGTGCGTGACGCCGCCCACGGTGAGGGACAGCGTGCCGTACGACATGGTGCGGCTGTAGTACGCCGAGCCCCCCGTCCCCGCGTCCTTGTACTTCTCCGCCGTGACCAGGCCCGTCAGGTCACCCGAACCGGTCCGAGTGAAGAGCGTGATCAAGCCCACCGAACTGCTCTGAGTGAACGCCCCCGAGCTGTGCGTGTACGCCGTGATGTTGGCGGGCGTGTGAACCTCCGTCACCATCCCGAGCGAGTCGCGCACCACCTCGGTCGCCCAGGTCTTGGTCGGGCTCCCCGAGGGATCGGTGTTGGTCACCACCCGCGACAACGCCTGGCCCGTCTCGTCGAAGTACTGCGTGGCGTAGATCGTGTCGGGCTGCTTGATGACCACCCGGTTGTACCACGCCGTGTCGTACCCGCCGGTCCCGCTGAACGAGCCGTTGCTCGCGTAGGTGAACTCGTAGGTCCCGTTGCTGCCCCCCGAGCACCCGCACTCGCCGTTGAAGAACGCCTTGGTGACCCGCTTGCTCCCGCCGTTCTCGTACTCGAAGTGCCCCTCGCTGGAGGGCTTCAGATCATCGTCGCTGGCGGTCAGGAAGTCGTCGTCCAGGGTCGAGTCCAGGTCCCAGTCGAACTTCCGGCACCCCTCGTACCCCACGATCATCTTGATCTGCCCGTCGTTGCCGCGCCGGCCGTCCGAGTTGCTCCAGGCGTCGTCGTAGTAGCGGTAGTACCTCTTCTTGACCAGGCTCACGCCGGAGTCCGACAAGGGGATCGTCACCGTCACCGTCTTCAAATCACCCTCGTCCCCGTGCGAGTCGCCGTCCGCGGTGTAGTACCCGTAATCAACCTTGCCCACCTCGGCCACGCCCGACGGGCTCGCCCACGTCCCCCCGGACTTGGTCTCGGCCTTCACCTGCGTGAGCTTGCTCCCGCTCCCCACGCTCGAGTACGTGTACGTGTACCGACGCCCGTCCCCGGAGCGCGAGTCGTACGCCGTCGTGATCCGCCCCGAGGTGTCGTAGCCGCTGGTCACCGCCGTCGACGCCGTCGTCGCGTCGCCCACGTACGCCGTGTTCCCCGCCGGATCGACGATCTTCCAGATCTGCCAGTTGGCCCGGTTGCTGGCGGTGTTGTCGCCGAAGAAGTACGTCCGCGTCCCGTGCTGGTCGTAGTACACGTACGTATCGGGCGAGCCCGAGACGTACTGCACCACGCCCGCCGTGCCGTTACGCCCCACGAACTCGTTGGTCCCCGTGCTCCCGTTCCGCTTGAACTCCAGGTACCGGTCCGCGCCGTACACGATGTAGATCACATCGTCGGCGTCGGTCGCGCCGTCGTCAAACACCATCTCCGGCTGGCTCATCTGGAACCAGTTGCGCCCCTGCAGCCCGGCGCTGCTCGTGGCCTGCACGCCATTGAAGCTGCGGCCCACCGTCCAGGAGAACCCCGCCGACGGCAGCGACAAATCCACGTCCGTCACCGTCACGTTGCCCGTCACCAGATCAACCGGCCCCATCATCCGCTGGCCCGAAGCTCGTCCCTCGAAGGGATTGCCCGCCAGCGCCCACGGCTGCACCGAGCTCGCGCGCCCCGCGCCGTCGATCGTCACGCCGCGCTGCGCGTGCAGCGGCAGCACGCCCTGACGCGTCGTCGCGAGCCCCTGGTAGGTCGTGAGCGTGCTCGAGTTGATCACCAGGATCTGATCCGCCGGCGCCGTGCCCGCCAGCGCGCAAAGCAGCAGCGCGGCCACCGACGTGCGAGTGCGAAGCGAGCAACGCGAAGATGACATGTGACGCATGACCGCTCTCCGACCAAGGGTGCCGTGATGGGTCGTGACCGCGGCAGGCCGCGGGCGCCCCCGCGGGCGCTGCTCATGGTCTAACGCGCCACAGCCCGGCGCGCCAAGAGTTCATGGACGAATGTGGACAAAATAAATTCATACAACAACACCGCCTCACTTGACATTCAGGGGGATCTTCTGGCGCATTGATTGCGCTGTTGGAACACAATGTTGGATTGTGATCGTTTCGATCATCCGCTGCTCGCGCAACACGGCGCGGAGATTTCTCGAAGAGTCCTCTTGCGTCGCCGCCCGCGGCGCGCGATAGTGCGCTGCCGCGCCGCCCCGCGACGCGCGCTCGCACCATCATCATCGGGAGATCGCCCATGCCAGGACCCACACGCAGCGGACTGTCCACACTCGTCGCCGTCGCCGCGGGCACCGTCCTCCTCCTCGCCGGGGTCGGCGCCTACGTCAGCAACAACATCTGGATCGCGTCACGGGCCACCCACGCGCTGCCGGTGGCCAAGGTCAGCCAGACCGACGCCAACCGTCAACTCCGCAACGTCCTGGTCCGCGCCGGGCTCGGGGCCGACAACCTCGCCGCCGCCGGCGTCAACAGCAGCAAGACCGCCGAGGTCGTCGCCGCGGTCCGAGACGTGCTCACCGAACAGGGCGCGGCGCTGAAATCCGCCGACGAGAGCCATCGCGCCAACAGCGTTCTCCGCCAGCAGCTCCTCGCCAAGGTGCAGGCCGGGACCTCCACCGAGCAGGACCGCGCGGCCCTGACCACCGCCGAGTCCACCATCGCCTCGGCCGGTCAGACTCGCGCCGGCGTCCTCTCCGCCGCCATCGCCGCCGCCAATGCCGTACTCTCCTCGGAGCAAGTCCTGGCCCTGGCCGCCATCCGGACTCTGCCCAGCGACCTGCCCCTGAAATACCGCGCCGCTTCCATGAACTCCGGGCAGGCCGACACACTCCGCGCCGCCCTCGGCGAAGCCCGCGCCGCCGACGCCGTCGGCGAAGAACCGTCCTCCAGCACCCAGACCCTCATCACCAGCTACGACAACAACCAAGCCGTCGCCAACGCCCACTCCAACCTCACCAATAACGCAACATCCGTCCGCACCGCCTGGGATCAGGCCGTGGGGCACTAGGTTCTGTTTGACGAAAGATCCGGGGCGAGGAAGCGGAGGTATCGGCGGATGATGGCGAGGTTGACGAAGGCGAGGAAGCTGGTGGCCAGTTTGTCGTAACGGGTGCCGACGCGGCGGTTCTCCTTCAGCCATCCGACGCACGGCTCCACCCGGGCACGCCGCCGGTACGCTCGGCGGTCAAGCCATTGAATCAGCGAGGAGCGCGGCCTTGGCGCGCTCGTACTGGGATTTCCAGGTCATGAGGAGGCCCGCCTCCGCGGATAGATGAACCTTGACCCGAATCGCCCGAGAGAATCGGGCGCGTCGAGACCTGAGTCTCCGTCGCGCCACGGCGCGGGGCGTCCACGGCCCACACGGGCTCGCGGCAAAGCATGCACAGCCGAGTTGGCTCTACAAAGTTCACTGCCCCTGTGATCGTAAGCCGAGCCGCTGCGGTGAGCGCCCTTCGGGCTTTGCCGAGCACGAGCCGGGACTTTCATTGATCGTGGCCCGATCCGATGCGCGTCGGACGCGCGGGCGGCGTGAACAATGACGAGCGTGCTGCTCGCCAATGGTCGAGTTCTGTTCATACGCCTGAGCGCACAACCATCCTGAAACGCCACAGCGATTGGCGCAAGAAGTGGCCGGTCACGCCTCAGCGCCGCCCGAGTCGCCAGCAAGCGCCGGCGGAGAGCAACCGGCGCGAACTTCTTGAGCGATGCGGGCAAGGAACGAGCCGACATCACCGAATTCCGGCGGCTCCATGTGGTGGGCGGCCTGCGAAGCCTGGTGCTTGGACCAGCCTTGGTCCTGGGCTGATACCGGTTTATAGGGGTGCGGCTCGCGAGCAGAATCGCCGAACGCTTGCTTGCACGCGGCGGCGGTAAGGTAGTTCTCCGTCGCGCGACGGTGCGTGGCGTGAGCGGAAATGCCCAGGCTCCTGCACAGCTCGAGGAATTCTCGCCTCTTGGCGGGCAACTGCCCTTCTCCAGATGCTTCGCTGTCGATCAGGCACCAGACTTTAGCGCACAGCCGTTTGACCCCAGAGAGCTGGGCCCGGGCATGCTCAAGACCAAGGATCGTCGTATTCCCGCCCATGTGCATGCACACCACGTGGTCGGCGATTTCGAGTTTGACGAGGAGCACCTCAATCAGCCGGGCATCGGTTGGGCCTTCGACCAACAGGACGTGGCGCGATCCGGGGTCGCCGTAACTGGGAAAGCTCAGGGCGCCAAGAAGGGCGGACAGGTCCGGTGTCTCGCCAAAGGGAGTCACCCTGGACCACGGCCGTCCGCCAGTCGCGTCGGTGCCGCGATGCCTGGTGACCGAATAAACTCGATCGGCCGCGTTCATGGCAAGGCCGACGACATGGGTGGAAAATGCCATCCCTCTCGCTCCGAATCGTTGAAGTTCGGTGAGGAACCGGAGCTGGAGCGTGGGGTGGAGGGAGAGTTCCGGCTCATCGATCAGGACGAGAGATGGCCGCTTTGTCACGACGACGAAGAGGGCGGCGAAGGCATGGGATAGCCCGGCACCGACCTCGTCGGTCCGGTGCTGTCCGACTTCCCCGAACATGAACTGCATTCCCTGGTTTCCTCCCATGCTGGCGAAGGCGCGCAACTCGGACATGCCAAACAGGGAGCCAAGCGAGTGCTCGATGTCACTTGCCATTGTGTTCTTCATCTTGCTCATACCGCGCTGGAGCTGGTCCCATTCACTGAGCAGGATGTCGCCGTGCGGAACGTCGAAATGGCTGGCGTTGCCCCGGAGTTCGTTGCGTGTCGAAGGGATATAGACCGCCGAGGCCAGCATTCGGAGGGCGCCCAACACCGGATTGGCGTCCGCCATAGGCACGCCAAGCGCACTCTTGGCGTAGAGGTGGCCCTGGTTGTCGATGCGGACATCCGGGTTCGCATCCGGCCAGGCGGCGCTCCAGCTGCCGTCGGTGTTGCGGTAGAGCACAAGCGTGGTTCGGGGTGGGCGCGATGGCTTCAGCCCTGCGATCGGGTCCAACACTTCGATTGCGAGCTGCAGTGCTCCCGTGTTCCCGTTGAATACCACCTCGTCCGCATCGCGCACCTCGTCGCCTTTGGTGGGTGTGATCGACGACTCAAGCATCTGGTTGAGGGCCTGAGGCACTTTGGCGGAATCGAAGACGGGACGGAGATCGTGGACGAGGCGCAGGGCGGCGGACTTGCCGGCGTTGTTCTCGCCGATGAACGCGGTGACGCCGTCGCCCAACTCAAACTCGGCGGGTGGGTGCTTCGGAAAACACCGGTAGTTGGACACCTTCACCTTGAAGCGCATAACAGATTGTTGGCGGCCCGCCGCATGCATGCATGCTCGCCTGGCCCATCACGCGCTCTCCGCCGTCACGATCATCCCGCGCAGCGTGTTACGCGCGTCCATCGGCGGTCGTCCGCCCGTGGCGTTGGGCCCCGGATCAGCGCTACCGCATGATCACTGAGGAGGATCGAATCTGGCGTCCGCACTTCCGAACCAACTCTTCCCGTCGTGCGCGAACACCCCGGAAAACAGCAGCTGACCGAGGTACTCGCCCGAGCGAAACCCTTCCGATATGACCCTCTGCTCTCCATGCACGAGCGTAACCAGTTGATAGCCCTTTCGCTCAGCGAAGGCCGCCATCATCTCGGCGTCCAGCAGCAAGGCCATCGGGCCCTCCTGGGTTATTGAGGGGTCCCAGGCCGCCAGCCGGCCGTCAGGGCCCAGGAAATGACCATCCTGATCCGCGTGCCGTAGGCCCAGTTCGCGAAACACTTCGGCGGACGGGAGCATGAACTGCAACACCCTGTCGCGGCTGCCGTCCATCTCGCCATCTTGGAAGTAGCCATCGGCAACCAGGGAACATCCAACAGGAGGCCCTTCCCCGCGTTGGACCGTCCAGTTGCAACGTCCGTGGTAGGGAGTCTCTTCGGCCGTCCAAGCCTGACTGTTCGGAAACTCGCGCAGAAAGCACTCATCCAGATCCGGTCGCGTCGGCATTAGGCCGTGGCCGTTGTTGCTGCCGGCGCGCCGCTCATGGTGCAGCCAATGCGCCAGACGGTCGGCATGCTCCTTGCGGACGAGAACCGTCTCGATGTTGTACCAGATGCTGCGTCGGCGCCATTCCTCGGGAACAATTCCCTTGGGCCTTTCACTCCTGAGACTTACGAACGCCCAGCCCACCATCCATCGCCGAGCGCTGCCGGGCTCGATGATGCCGCAAATGTGCTCAAGCGTCGGAACGCGTCGTGTATCTATGAGCCATGTTCGATCGTCGCAGGCGCGATCGAAGTCGGTATGGCAGAACGGCGCCCACCACGTCGGCTTGTCGGTCCAGCGGCCATCTCCCGCCATTCGGCGAAGGAGGCACGTCGGATCGATGTCGCGTGCCCGTGAGATCTGCCATGTTCCGTCGTACCGGCCGCCGGCCTGAATGGTGTGGCTCCCCGCGAAACGGAAGCGGTCGGCGATGCGGGCCTGAGTCGTCCAGTAGGCGATCCACTGGTACTTCTTGCCGATGCGCTCGGATTTGGTACCCGATCGCCCGGCGTACTCGCCGTTGCGACCGGTAGACTGCACGCTCTCGTCCAGCCGGCTCGAATAGCCCAAGCGGACCACTTCGTCCATCACCATGCATCGCGTCTGCTCGCTGGGAAACCATGCAGACCACTCGATCTCGGTGGGAGTTAGGGGTCGGCCCGACGGCGCTGTACGTGGAGGAAGAGGACCGCCCGGCACTGCATAGAACGGGGGCGGGTATTCCAATCTGCCCTCAGCCTTCGCACTCGCTCGGTCGGCTTCGACGACCGCCCAGTCCTCGGTGAAATTCCGCAAGCTCTTGGGATTCGTGAGCTCGGTCGGGAGTGGTTCGTTCAAGGGGTATCGCAGCCACTCGTGGTGGCCACCGCCAATCACGTAGTGCGAGAAGTCGTCGTCGAAGATCGAGCGCGCAACGGCGCGAAGGCCGCGGTTCGCACTCCAGTCGCCCTCTCGAAGATGGCGCCAGTCATCTTTGACCGAAATCTTGGCTGGCCAGTCGCTCTTGTAGGGTGGCCTTGCCTGCTCGGCCCACTCCGCGGGCACTAGTTTTCTCCTCGCGGCCGCATCGACGATCCCCTGAGCGTACCCCCGCGCCGACAGATGCACCGGAAGTTCACCCCCCGCGAAGCAGCGGGTGTGTACGGTGGTGGCCAGTTCCCTGAGCGCCTCGGAGTCGGTCGTTCGTAGCGCGGCGCCGTACGCCGCCGCAAGCACTCGCTCGACGATGTAGACGTCGTCGATGGCCAAGAACCGATCCACGAGAACGCTTGCGAGGCGCGGGCGCTGCGACAGAACGGCTACCACTGCCTTGGTGGCGCGGTCCCGCACGAATCTGTTTGACGTCGCGAAGAACCAGGACAGCATCACGATGGCGAGGCGCGCGGTTTCTTCGTCCACCGCGCGGCCATTGGCATTGTGGAACCAGTCGATCAGTCGCGTCACCATTCGTTCCTCGTCGCCGAGGGTGGTGAGCGGACGGGACCACCAGTAGTCGCGCTCGGCCATGCGCTCGGCCCGGAGTTCGGCATCGACAAAGTCCGCGTTCAGCGGATGCCCCGAGCGCGTCGCGAGCTGCACCAGGCGCTCGATGTAGGCGCTCTGTGCCGCCATCGTCTTTCCGCGCTCCTGTCTCCAATCGTCACGGATCAAGTTCACGACCGCGGGGCCGATCGACTCGACCGACCGCCAATGCACCGAATCCACGATGGCCTGTGTCACCTGCGCGTTGACGGACTCATGTTGCAGTACGGCGCTGAGTTCGCAGTGGAAACGAGCATCCTCAGGGAGCTCGATCGCAAGCGCTCGGAGTAAGCCGGAGTCCAAGCGGAGGCCCGTCGGTTTGGAAGCATGCTCGCCCACGGGAACGAAGGCGTCCCGCAATGCCGTAGGACTGGTGTACCGCGAGAGCACCGCGCGAACGATGTGATGGTCCGCGAAGCGGTCGAAGGTAAATCGGACGCGGTCCGAGATGGCGCCGAGCTCATAATCGAACACCTGCAACCTTTGAACCACATCCTCGCTCACGAGGGCTTTGAAGAGCGACTTCGACCACGACGCCGATGGATGGACGCCATCTACAACGGCCTTTGCGTCCTCGGCCAGCAGCCACTTTGAGCCGCGTGCGTACATCGCCCGCGCGAGGGCGTCGACCGCTGCTCGTACGCGCTGTTCCTTCGCGTCGTAGTCGAGTTCCGCTGGCAACGCCAGCTTGCGGTTCACGCCGTCGAGCCACAGATCGAACACCCAGCGCAACGAGTGGGCTGTTCTGGGAAGAGTGTCCAGACCCGCGCGTTGAAGACCCTCCGCGAGCGTCAGCACGAACAGCGGGTTCGTGAATTCCGGATCGAGCATCGGTACTTCTGGCACGCGAATACCAAAGTGCTCGAAGACTTTCGTGGTGGCCGCCGCTTCCCGCCCGGCGAACCCACGATGCATGACCGTGGGAATCACCTTCTCGGTCAGGGTCTCGGGAAGTACGGCCTCGGCGAACTCGCCTCGCATGCTCAGGGCGAGTCCAAGGAATGGGTAATTCCGCACGGCCTCGATCATCCCCGCGAGCGATCGTCGCCAGATGCCAGGGTCATCGCTCTCGTTCAATGCGTCTACGACGATGATCGCCCGGGTCCGCATGGCCTCACCGGCGGCGTTCAGGGCGCCCAGGAATTCGTCGCGATCGCACGTCAATCCGAGGGACGCGACCATCTGCGACCAAGGGTCGCCTTTCGTGAACTGCACGCCGCACAGTACAACAACGGGCTCACCTCGGCGCGTTCGCTCATCGGCGAGTCGGAACAGCGTGTGTGTCTTGCCTTGTCCGGCGTCACCAAGGAGTAGCATGGCCCGCCCTGCATTAATGAGGGGCTGTTTACTGTGCGTGAACTCGGACCATTCATGAAGGGCTTCCTCCAACTGGTAGCGCGCGTAATCCCAGGCCTTCTGGCGGTCGCTCTTGTCGCCTACCGAGCCGACTCTCACGGGTCGCTGCATTGCATCGGAGACGCGATGCCAGACTTCATGCATTCGTGCGTGCGGCAGCTCCCCTTCCCCCGATTGCGGGAGCCCAGCCAGCAGACGCTCGAGGTCCCGGCCGGCGTCCGTGAAGGCCGCAACAACGTCTTTCAATGGTTTGACCTTGGCCAACTCGGCCAGGGCTCGAAGCCGGCCCGCGACGGTGCCGGCGGCCTCCTTGAGCTGATCCACGTACTCCCGCGTCTGGCAGAGCGCACCGGACCACTCCTCAGCGTTGATGGGCACATGCAGCTCGGGCCGGTAACGCCGACGATTGTTCGCCCACGACTCCTCGAACCGCTTGCGAAACCAATCGGCGCTGAACGATTCCCGCCCAAACCAGAAGCGCAGTCGCCCCGCTTGGTCTCGCTTGGACAGTGTCTCAAAGAGCTCGGACGTCCCGAGAAACTCAAGGGCGACGCTCTTACCCTGGCGTTTCGCGTACTCGGCCCACTTGGCCGTTACAGCGCTCCATTTGTCCATCGCTAGTTTCCGCTTACCGCGAGCGTTACTCCTATCCAGCGGCAGACACACAATAAACGTGTCCAGGTCCAAGTAGTTCGCGAGGGCAGACTTGAACGAACTTTCAATGTCGTTCCACTGCTTGTCGCTTGGACTGGTGGTATGCCACTTCGCCTGCCATCCGACGAGCCCGCCGGAGCCCTTGCGGGCAAAGCACTCGAGTCCGGCGTCGGGTTTCCCGTTACGGGTGAACGACCAGCCCGCGGCAACGCTATGGATGCGTGCCACCTGCGCGCACAACTCCTCAAATGCGTTCTGGACGCTCCCATCAAACTCGCGGAGCTTATCCCATTCAATTGACACGCGTTGATCCTCTCCTTATCGGCATTCTCCCGCCGACGACCGCACGCATTGAATCATGCTCCTGCGGTTCGTGCCGGAGTCTATGTCTGTGATCCACACTTGAGCGCGGGCGGTCGGAGTGCAGACACCAAGTCCAAGGCCTCGGCCCGCGGTGGCACCTCGGACGTCAGCATTGTCGTCCCCGGTTACGGGCAACTCGGCGCAGGGGATCGTGGCGTTCACCTCGGCACGCATCGCAGGTTGCAGCTTGTTCCGCAACGGCTTGCACGGCATCGAGGTCAACGGCTCCTGCATCATCGAACACAACATCGCGCACGAGAACGCCTGGCGGACGTTCGTGGCCGGCGCCGCAGGCATCTTCGTCTCGGATCAGGCATCAAGGGTTGACGGCAACCATGTCGTTGCCTCGCCAATCGGGGTCCGAGTCGATGGAGTCAGCAGCGTGATCGTGCGCAACACGCTGACGTATTGCACCACACCGATCGTGGCGGTCGCGCCGAATACCGTGGGCGAGCTCATCAGCAATCAAAGCTCGGGGTTGCTCGAACTGGACTCAACGAACTCGAGCCCCTGGGCTAATTTCACGGGCGAATAGCGCGATATCGAAGTCTCCGGTCGAGCACACCCACGTCTTGGTCCTGTGCTGTTGTGGCGACCTGAATATCCAGCGTTCCGAGCCAAGCTCTGGGCGTCGAGTCGTCGTGGACGTCCCCACTCGGGCGGCGTCTTGTTGTCGAAGCCCCGGCGATGTGATCTCTTGAGTGCCCGCCGCGATCGCGGCGTCACCCAAAGGAGTCACGCATGCCCAACACCAACAACGATCGGAACACCAGCACCGGCGACCATCGCAGCGCCACCAGCGACCAGGACAGGACCGATGACCACGACACCGCCGGTAACAAGCCCGTCCAGCACGTCCGCCGCGGCGGCGTGCAAGCGGCGATCTGGAAAAACACCGGCCGCCGCGGATCGTACTTCGCCGTCACGTTCGAGCGGCGGTACAAGGACGAGCACGACGAGTGGCGGACCTCGCACGCCTTCGGGCGCGACCAGCTGCTCGTGCTGGCGAAGGTCGCCGAGGTCGCGTTCCACGCCATCCATGAGCTGCAACGCGAGGAGCGACCGTCGGCGCGGGGGAGTGCCTCGTCGGGCCGCACAAACGCGGGCGCTTCCCAGCGAGCGCGCTCATCGCGCTAGTGGCTTCCACGAAGCGCGGAGGTCCTTCGGGCCCGCATCACGCCGCGCCTTCGATCGTGATGGCCTTGATCCACGTCGTGCGTTTCTCGTCGTCGAAGTCGGTGTCGGACTCAACGATCCGCCAGACCAGATGCACGATAAGCGCGTTGTGCAGGGCCACGAGCCCTCGGCCCTCGATGGCGACGACGCGGCCCGCGAAGTTCAGCGTGAGCCGCCCTTCGGCGGCGAGCTCGATCGAGGTCAGGTAGGAATACGCCAGCGCGACGCGGTCGCCGCCGCGTTGGACGAGGTCGAGCATGAGGCAGGGCGCCTCGCCCTGCTCGAAGCCGCCGGGCGTTACGCCGGGGCGCTGGCGCGCGGCCTCGGGCCCGGCAAGATATCGATCCAGGCTCCTATCGGCCACGGCTGTACCCCCTTCCACCCCGCACGGTGATCGCGGGCGCACGGCCCCGCTCGCGGATGCGGACGAGGCGTCCGGTCTGCGCGGCGAGGGCGTGCTCGTAGAGCCGCAAGCGTTGCAGCTGTTGCACGTGGGCGGCGAGCTGGGCCTGCGCGATGAGCCGGGCGTCCGCTCCACGCCGAGCGTCATCGGCCCGCCGAGTTTGGTCGACGGACCGGGCGGCGAGCTGGGCAGCGGACTGGGCGGGCTTCGCGGATGGGCCATCCGTTCCCGATCGAGCGTGCGCCGCGAGTGGAGGTTCTTTCAGGGTTGCCCGATCTCGCGCCGCGCCCTGATCGGCGCTGAGCCGCCGGCGCTCTTCACCGATCAACTCCGTCGCGCCCATGCGTGTGCTCAGCCGCGCGACGGCCTGGACGAGCGCCTTGCGGTCGTCGGTGTAGAAGCGAGCCTCATACTTGCCGCGGCTGACCGAGACGTAGACCTGCTCGGCGGAGGCGGCGCCCGCCACGGCCATGCTCTGCGAGATCAGCACGACATCCACCGTCTTGGCCTGCGCCGCGTGCGAGGTGCTGGTGTAGGCGTGGGCGAGCTGCCCGAAGTCGCGGCGGACAACCCAGCCATTGTGCAGCCTGAGATGACCGTCCTTGGTGAACCCGGCCAGCGTGAACGTGGCGCCGTTCTCGATCTTGTGCTTTCGGTCCTTCGTTGAGCCCTTGCCGGTGAAGCGGAGGCGCTCGCCGACGGCCAGCGGCAGGGGGCGATCCTCGAACACCCGGAAGCGATCCGACTTATCAAGCGGGAGCGACCGCTCGGTACGCTTCGCCTTGCCATCCAGGGTGGCGACGCGGACGCCATCCTTGTCCCGGCCGACCACCTCGACCACTTCGCCGGCCCGAAAGCCCGGCGCGTGCTTCTGGAACCGGATCAACTGACCGTTCTCGTATCGCGCCGCGTCGGAGCGCTCCGCATCGGTCATCCGCCGCTCGTGCAATTGCTGGATGATGGCCCCATCCTGGCCGAGCAGGCCGTGGCGCCGCATCTCGGCGCGGACGAGCCCGCTGATCACCTCACCCTCGGCGTGGGTCGGCGCCACCACGAGGCAGCTCTGCCCTTTCCGGACTGAGTCAACACAGTCGCGTGCGATCTGGACGGGACGCTCAGGGCCTTCAATCTCGCGGATGGCCCCGAGCCGATCGAGGATCGCGATCCCATCATCGAACCGCCCTTTGGACATGCACTCGACGGCCTCGCGGTACTGCCCCTGCTGGCGGACGACCTTCAGCACCTCCGCGGCCTTGAGCCCGGCGGAAGCCTCGAGCAAACGCAGCGCATCGCCGCGCTGCACCGGGGCGTGCTGCCTGGTGTCGCCGGTCAGGAGGACGCGGGCGTTGAGCTGGGCCGCGACGTCGAAGACCCGCTTCATGTCCCGAGTGCCGACCAGCCCGGCCTCGTCGACCCAGATCAGGCCGTTCTTCGCCGAGGCTTGCATCCGGTCGTTCTTCAGGAACTCCGCGATGGTATCGGCGGTCGCAAATCCGGATTGGCGGAGCACGTGGCGCGAGGCTTCGACCGAGGGGGCGACGGGGACGACGTGGACGCCGCGAACCTGGAGCGCGGCGACGGCGGCTTGCATGAGCGTCGTCTTCCCCGTGCCCGCGCCGCCGCGGACGAGCATGACACGATCCTGAGACGTGAGCACGTGCCGGACCGCCGCCTGCTGCTGCGCGTTCAGTGACGTGGCCTGCGTGTGGGGATGGAGGCCGCGTTGAGGATGGGGGTGGGCGTGGGGGTTGGCGTGGGGATGAGCGTGGAGGTGAGGGTTCCACGGCTGGCCGCGCTCGAAGGCCGGGCAGGCGCCGCGCCCCTCGCGCGCGAAGCGCAGCATGGCCCGCTCTTCTTCCAACACCAGGCGCGTGGTCACGAACTCCTGATCGCCGGATCGGGCTCGAAGGAGTTCGGGGTGATTCCGCGCCGCGTCGTGAATCTGCTCGGGCGTCACCTGCCCAAGCCCGTGCCGCAGGGCGGATTCCAGGAGCCGCTTGCTCGGCACGACGCTCTCGGGCTGGAATCGGTGGGCGATGGCGTGCTCCAGCGCTCGGCCCGCCGTGACGGGCATGTCCCGCGATCGCGCTCCGCCGCGTTTGACCCGATCGATGACCTCGCGCTCTTCACTCGTCAATCGTTCCATCCACTGCTTGCGCAGCTCGTCATGGCCGAGCCCTTCATCCTTGCGCGATCGGCTCAACGCCCCGAGCTGGGCCTTCTGCGCCGGATCGACGATGCCCAGCCGCGTCGCCAGCTCCTCGATCTCGGTCGTGCGCCGCGAGAACTTCCTGGTCAGCGATCGCGGCACGCCGGCGAGCCCCCAGCCGTCGGAGCTGCGCTCGGTGGCCAGGCCCAGCTTGTTCAACCGATCGGCCAGGCGCGAGTAGAAGACCTCCTGGTAATAGGGAGCATCACGCTTGTGCTCCCGGAACTGGGCGGCCTTGAAGCGATCCTCGGCCGAGTCGTAGGTCGCGTTGAAGACGACGCAATGCACGTGCGCGTGCGGGTCGGGCACGCCGTCCACGGGGCGGGTCGTCAGATGAATGTGCTCGGCCCAGACCAGATTGCCGGTTTGACGGTTGCGGTCCTCGCCCCGGCGCCGGACTCGGGTGAGGGCCGAACGCTCGATCTCGAGCATGGTGTCATGCACCGAGGCGCGGAGGGCCTCGATGATCCGCTCGTCGCCGGTGACCGCGTGCAGCACCGAGACCGACTTAGGGATGTGCCAGTTGAAGTCGTAGGCGACGCTGCGGTCCTCGCGCGTGCGCGGCGTCAGGCTCTTCTCCTCGAAGGGGTGCAGGTTGTCGCAGAGACGGTTGAAGGTCTCCTCGGTCACGCGGCCCCTGAGCCCGAGCCGCTCGGCGGCCTTGCCGCGCCATTCGCCCACACGCTCGTTGTCGCCCAGGTAGTAGTCGCCGAGGGCAAGAGCCTGTCGGTAATACTTCTTCAGCGAGTCGGCACAGGTGAACTGGTTGATGCGCAGCATACGACACGCTCGCACAAGGGCGAGAACCCGGCGATGGCTTGTCGCCGTCGTGGCCACCCGATGCCGAGCCGACCGTCGTCGGCGCCCGCTCGCCGAGGCGTGGCTCCATATGCCAAGACGGGCAAATGGGATTGGTGTATCTCGTCGTCGTGCTCGTTCGATGCAGATTCCTGAGATTGTGCGACGTGGAGGTTGGGGGTGCGAAGTGGCGGCGCGGGTTGATTACGGCTCTCCGCGCTGGGGACGAGTGGTTGGCTCCGCGCGCCCGGCGTGCTCTCTGTCGTGCATGTCCGTTCATCCGAGCGGACCTCCACAACCAGAGGAGTCTCCATGAGCATCACCAAACCCAAGCATTATTTCACATCCGGCAAGGTCCGGGCCGCACTCTTCGAGGGCCGGGGTATCGTCAGGCCCAGCGTCACGCTGGAGCGGACGCAGGGTGACACGCCATCCGGCTGGTACCCCGCCGCGAGTTTTCCGGTCGACGAGCTCGCCGCAATCGCCGACGTCGCGCGGCAGGTGCGGGCCCACCTCAACCCGCCGCCGTCGAACGGCAAACGCACCACGCCCTGCGCGAGCGAAGGGGGATCGTCTTCGGGTGCCTCTGGCGAAGAGCCGCCCTTCGACCCCGACCCACCCAAGGGCGGCAGCCGGGGAAGAAGCTCGGCAACCACAGCGACATCGGCGACATCGACCGCAACCGCAGCCGGTGCCGCGGCGACAAAGTCATCGGTCCCAATGCCGTCGGGCGCGGCGAGCCCATCACTCGCCCCGCCCCCACCTCCGCCGCCCAATGTGCCGTCGCCGAAGCCGTCTACGCCCGCACCGGCCCGCAAGCCCTCGCGGTCCCGATCACCCGCTCGCAAGCCCGCGAGCCGCGAGAAGCGAACCCCTCGCCACGCCAAGCCCGCACTCACCCGAGCCGTTGCTCGGGCACGCTCGCGGTGATGCATGCCCAAGACGACGCGACCGAGGCGAAGCGGCGTGCCGACGAGGTTGCCGCCCTTGAAGGCCGCGGTGCAGACCTCTCGGCTGGAAGTGTGTTGAAGCGTGGCGACCCTAGCCGCGATGCTCGCTCCGCAAGGGCACCCCCATCTTCGCCCGGCTTCGCTCCGCTCGCCGTTCTGCAGACGGGGAGCCTTCGGCTTTCCCCCGCCCTTGCCGTTCGCGTGCGCGTCGCGGCTCAGGCCGGGTCGCCTCTTCAACACCCAACCGAAAGGACTTCAATATGACCGCTCCATCCAAGCCCGCCAACCGCCCCGCCTACACACTCCGCTACGGCAGCGTCCACGTCGCCATCTGGCCCGAGATCACCAAAGAGGGACACACCCGCTACGCCGCCACGGTCGATCGCCGTTACGAGGTGAATGGCGAATGGAAGACCTCGCGGACCTTCCGCAAGGATGAACTGCTCGAAGCCGCCCAGGCCCTCACCGACGCCTACCGCTTCATCGCTCAGGACTTGCTCGGGGCCATGAAGGCACCAAGAGCGACCGAGTTCCGGCAACCCTCCGCGGACGCAGCGTAACCCAACCGATCTCGGCGGTCACCGCCGCCGAGGTCATCCTTTATCCCGCTTCAGAAAGGCTCTCCTCTATGTCTGCCAAACGATCCACTTCGACCAACCCATCCACGTACTTCGCCCAGCCGGGTTTCACGCTCGAACTCAGGTGCCTGCACGACTCGCCCGTCGAGGGCGGTCCCTTGCACATCATCTCCCTTTCACCAACCAAGACCGACGTGTTCGGCGGATCGTCCGATCTCTTCGGCGGGCTGATCACCGAACTCCAGCTCCCCAGGCTGCTTCTGATCCTCGCGGACGCCGCGACGCACCTTTACCCGCAACTCGGCCAGCCGCTCGCCGCCGCCCGCTTGGAACTCGATCGCATCGACGCCGAGATACGCCAGCAGCAGAGGCCCATCTCCCGTTCGTTGTGACGCCGTTGCCTCGATTACCCAGCACCAACCGGCACCCCACAGCACCCCATCAGGCGGCGTGAACCGCCGGATGGTTGTCTTTTCACTTCTTCTTCTTCATCCATCTTTGGAGATTCTTGCATGACTTCGACTTCTACATCACGCCCGCCGCAACCCGTTCTTGCCCGACTGCCGATGGCACCCCGCAACGCCAGCCCCGTGCCGCACCTGACCAGCCTCTACCACTTCGAGAGCACCGGCGGCTTCGGCAGCCGCTCCTACCCTGGCAACTGCGGCGGGCTCCTCATCCGCGACCTGCTCCTCTACTTCAAGGCCGCCCGCGTCCTCGACCCCATGTCCGGCAGCGGCACCTGCGGCCAGGTTTGCCGATCCCTCGGCATCCCCTTCAAGTCCGGCGATATCCACCGCGGCTTCGACGCCACCGACCCCGCGAGCTACCGATACCTTCGAGGGCGGTTTGATTTCGTGTGGGCACACCCGCCCTACTGGCGGCAGAAGATCTACGCCGACGATCCCCGCGACCTCTCCCGAGCCCCCACCCTCGACGCTTTTCTGGATCGCTACGCGGCCTTCATCTCCGCTTCCGCCGCCGTGCTGAGTTCGGGCGGCCACTTCGCCATCCTCATGGGCGACTACACCGACCGTCAGATCGGCTTTGTCCCGCTCACCTTCCACACCAAACGCTTCGCCTACCACGCCGGCCTCGTCTCCGCCTGCACCGACATCATCCGCTTCAGCCACGGCAACTCCAGCAGTTCCAAGGTCTACCAGTCTTCCTTCATCCCAGGTCTCCACGACGTCTGCATGATCTTCCGCAAGCCGCACAAGCACCGCCCGCCGAACACGAGGCCCCATCGCTCGCCCACGCACGGCGATCGCACGCACGGTCGATGAAGACGCGGCGGCGAGGGCCATCCGCACCCGTGCCTCACATTCTCCAACCCTTGCCATGCATCTTTCCGTCGTCGATCACCCGCCGCAGGTGATCGACTTCACGACTTCAATCCGCTCCCTCGTTGTCAGCATCGTCGCCGGCCGATCGATCCACCCATCGTCGGCGTCCAACTCGCCGCCCGCTTGACGGGATCGACGGGGTGATTTGACACTCAACGCTGCCGTGATCTTTCCGCCACAAGTGTGACCTGTGCCCCCACAGCCTCCATACGCGGATGCTCTCCGGCGTCCTCCCACCGAGATCAACTCAGAGAGATCGCTGTTTCCACAATGGACAAGAATCGGCATACACGCGTGTCAGGCGTCTTCCCTTAGCAGAGCTAAGGACCGCGCCTCCCGCGTCGGGCCGCGATCCGCGCTGCTCTCTCTCGCCGAATGCCGAAAACTTTCGGGCCTCGCCGCGTCCGTATCTCTAGAAAGGAGGCCCATCATGGCCAACAACTCGATGAACTGGAAAGACTGGTCGAAGCGGGCAGAGGAGTCAGCACAGCAGCATCGCCTCGCCCAGCAACAGCACCAGGAGCAGATCCGACAAGCCGAAGAACGGCGGATGGAAGAAGACCGCCGCGAAGCCGAACGGCGCGCCCGCGGCTGGTGATTCTGTCAACACCGCGGCTCACACACGGCGGGCGTCCAGGGCAATCAACGGCCCAAGGACGCCCGCTGCTTCATTCTGGAATCAAGCCGCGATTGTCGACTGTGACTACTCGACGGAGCAGATGAGCGCGGTGGTCGGCGGACCGATGGGTCCGGGCTGAGCGGCAGCACGACGCCAGTTCGCAGTCGTTGCTGGACGGGCTTTGGCTCTGAACTGATTGCCTGCTTGCCCTTGCCACCCAAACGCACACCTCGTAGCCCCAGTTCAGCCACGCACAGACGTCTTAGTACAGGGTACTCGGGTTGTTGGCGTCTGCGAGCCAAGAACGCGACTGCTGTCGCCTTCGGGTCCAATCCAAGCGCGTCGATCTGCGCAAACAGTCCAAGCACCGATGACGAAGGGGTGGATCGTCCGGTACTACGTGCAGGAACTTTGGAATCGGCT
>JADYYE010000283.1 GCA_020853815.1 Phycisphaerales bacterium | reverse complement strand
CAAACTCATCCAGTTTGTGCATGTCCAGTGTGTAGTGAAGATAGCAGGTGATCATCGCTCGGTTTCTTGCCTACCGTTTCGTAAGACTAAGTTGCATTGACAGGAAAACACAGTTGCTGGTTCGCGTCGTCCTATTATCCTTGGGAAACTAAAGATGCGGTCAACTCGGACAAACGCCTTTGCTGTCTCCCAAACTCGTCGAAGTTTACCGGGGAAAGCCATGTCTCAAAGGCTTGCCGAAGTTGCGGCCATTCTGAATCGATTGCGGCGTACCATGCGGAATCCCGATTGCGGCCTTTGGCAACCGTGTGTTGACGGAACACACCTTCAAAGGTTAAACCCAGTCGCTCGGCTGCCAGTCGTGATGGTGCGTTGAGCGCGTTACACTTCCATTCATAACGTCGGTAGCCTAGTTCGAACGCCTGTCGCATCATCAGATACATCGCCTCTGTGGCAGCGACGCTTTTTTGCAATTTGGGCGAGTAATTTAAATGCCCGACTTCGATCGAACCGTTTTTGGGATCGATTCGCAAATAGCTGGCCAGCCCTGTGACTTCGTCGGTCATCAGGTTGCGAATAGCAAAGACTAGTGGATCATTGCCAAGGCAGGTTGCTTCCATCCACTGTCGATAATTGTCGAAGCTTTCGAACGGTCCGTACGGAAGATAGGTCCAATTGATTCCCTGTTTGTCCTGTTGATTGGCGGCAAACAGCTTTGGGGCATGAGCTGCCACATCCAGCGGCTCAAGCCGACAATACCGTCCCTCGATTGCCTCGCGCGGTGGAGGTAGCGGTTGAACCCAGTCAGCGACGACACTGCCAATCGGCTGCCCCAAGTTATTGATTTCAATGGTCATCGCATTTTGTCGTTCTGCGTAAGAGATTGCTGTCGATCGGCATTGCACTGGACCAATCGTCGCAGATAATTGGCTCTCTGCAATATCCGGTTTTGTAAAATGTGAGTAGACCAATTATGGACAAGGCAATTTTAGGGGCTGGAGTACTTCGTCT
>JADYYE010000111.1 GCA_020853815.1 Phycisphaerales bacterium | reverse complement strand
CGAGACAGCGAGACAGCGAGACAGCGAGACAGCGAGACAGCGAGACAGCGAGACAGCGAGACAGCGAGACAGCGAGACAGCGAGACAGCGAGACAGCGAGACAGCGAGACAGGCGTATCGTCAAAGCATGGACACGATCAGGTCAATCGAATAGTCTTCACTTCGCCACTTCGCCACTTCGCCACTTCGCCACTTCGCCACTTCGCCACTTCGCCACTTCGCCACTTCGCCACTTCGCTCTTCCCCTAGTGCCAAGTGCCTAGTGCCTCGTCTCTCTTCTCCCATGCCCTCCCCCACCACGCACATCAAGACGCCGCGACTGCTGCTCCGCCCGATCCTCGCGAGCGATCGCGACGCGTTCATCGATCTGCTGACGACGAGCAAGGACCACTTCGCGCCGCGGTGGCCGCTCCCGTTGCCCGGCGACACGCCCGCGATCATCTTCGATCGTCATCTCGAGCGTCAGTCGCTCGAGCACGCGAGCGGCCTGGGTTTCCGGCGCGGCGCGTTCCTGCGCGACGGGCCGATCTCGGGCGCGCTGGTCGGGCTGGTCAATCTCGGGCAGATCTTCCGAGGGCCGTTCCTGTCGTGCTACATCGGCTGGAGCATCGACGTGCGTCACGTCGGGCGCGGGCTGGCGCCGGAGGCGGTGAACGGCGTGCTCGACGCCGCGTTCTCGCCCGAACCGCTCGGGCTGGGGCTGCACCGCGTGCAGGCCAACATCATGCCGCGCAACGCCGCGAGCCTGCGCGTCGCGAGCAAGTGCGGCTTTCGCTACGAGGGGCGCGCCAAGGCGTACCTGCAGATCGCGGGCACGTGGGAAGACCATGAGAATTTCGCGAAGGTCGCGGAGGAGCACGCGATGACGAGCGAGCTCATCCTCGGCGAGCAGTCCACAGTTCAGTAGCCCGAACAATCGGGAGGGCGTTACGTCCCTCCCCGTGGGCGAATTCGATACGCGTGGATACCGGTTTGCTTGGCCAGGATAAGCAGCGGCGTGCCGTCGGCCTCGGATGTCCAGTACGTCTGCGCATGGAGCATGCCCCCCGGAAATGAGCACAGAATCGCGCCGTCCTTGGTCGAAAGCACGTATGTGTAGCCGTCTCTCATCGTGATGCTGGCGAGGTGATGCTTGGACGAGATGGCCGCCGACGAACTGTACTGGGTTCCGTCAAGCTTGCGCTCGATCGGGAACTTATCGATGCGCCACAGAAGCGTGCCGTCCGTTTTGAAGAGTTCAACCTGCAGAGGCTGCGGGCTCACGCCCAAGACGACGTGGCGCCCGTCGATGGTGCCCGCCGCGCCGTCGAGGTAGCTCGACTTCACCGATCGTGGGAAACTGCGAGCCTTGCCGCCTGCGCCATAGAGAACGATCTCGTCGGAGTCCAACGTGAAAAACACGGCCTGTTGAGGCGGAAGCCTGTCGAACGAAACGAGATCGATCACCATGAATTCGCCGAACTTGCGACCGATTGTGCCGTCCGCACGCCGCAGTTCAATGACGCCATCAGAGGTCGCCGCGAGCACTTCGGGCTTCTGGTCGTCGTTTAAATCGCACGCGAGCACCTTCGTGACTGAATCGAGGTTTGTGTTCGTCCAAATGATGCGTCCCTGGGAGTCGAACTCGGACGCTGCCTTCCCTAGCCAATCTGCCGCCACGAAGTGCGCCCCTGGGCCAACGCCGACGACGCAGAGCAGACTCGGGTTGAACTGAAAACGCATGCGCGCACCGCGCTCGACCGTGCCGTCAACCGAGATTCGAACCAACTGCGCCGGAAACGTCTGATCGCTCTCGGTATAGCCATAATCGAGCGCGACCATTCCGCCAGTTGCCGGGTCGAACGCGGCGCTGATGAAGCCCATTTCGGAAATGAAACCCCAGGCGTGCTCAGCCACCAAGGGATGGCTCGGGGCCGGCTGGATCACATTGAAATCGTCGGGATCCGATGCGCAGCCCGCGGGGTCGATCACGCAGATCGGTACGCAGCCGGCGCTCATCATCAACAACATCGCCAAGATGGCTCGCAGGATCACCATACTCATCCTCCCGCGCCGCGCGGGCGCGATGGACTTGGACCAGTATACCGGCACGGGAAGACCACGAGAACTTCGCGAAGGTCGCGGAGGAGCACGCGATCACGAGCGAGCTTTTCGCGCGTGATTGATCGATCTTAATCAGTAGCCCGACCGCCGGGGAGGGCGCCTTTTCTTCGTGACTTCGTGACTTCGTGACTTCGTGACTTCGTGACTTCGTGACTTCCCGCCCCCTACCAGTCCCCCGCGTACGCGATCGCGAAGCCCGACGCATCGTCCGCCGCCATCCCGTGCAGGCGTTTGGCGATCTGACGCATGTGCAGCGCGTCGTGGGCGGCCCAGCTCGCCAAGAGATCGCCCGCGGCGATCGGGCCGAACTTCGGGTGCTGATACGCCGTGCGGAAGTCCGTCGATTCCGAGAGTGAGCGCAGCCACGAGATCGAGGCCCGGCGCTCGCGCACGAATTCGTCGACGGTCGACGACAGGTCGCGCTGGTTGTACTTCCGCTTCTCCGCCACGCCCACCAGGTCGAGGGCCGGCCAGGGGCGCGACGGGTCCTCCAGCGTGCTCCTCAGGCGCACGCGGAAATCCTCGCGCTCCTCATCGAGCAGGTGGCAGCACACTTCGAGGATCGACCAATGCTCCGGCGCGGGCTTCCATCGGGCCCGCTGCGGAGAAGCGATCGCCGCCAGTGCCGCAATCGCCGCCGCCCCGCGTTCGAGCCGCCCGATAATCGCGCCGGCGTCGATCTTGCGGTCGATGTTGCTCATGAGCTGCCCGCGCGCATGCGCTCGAGCCCCGCCGGGAAGGGATAGCTCGGGAAGACGCCCACGTGCCCGAAACGCCACAGCGCGGGCGAGACAAAGACGTCGCCGCGATAGCCGGCGCCGTACATGGTGCGCAGCACGCTCTCGAAGGTCGGCTCCTGGCCGTCCGGCCCGCGCAGCTTGTTGGCCCGTGCGTGCAGGAACGACACCGACGCGACCGGCAGTCGTTCGCGCCGATCGTGCAGCATCTTGGCGATCGTCTGGAAACCGCGCCCAAGGTCCTCGAGCGTGAAGTGATCACGTCCCGCCGGACGCAGGAGGCCCAGGATCAGCACGCTGTCGAGGTCGAACTTGAGGACATAGGGCTCCTTGTCCGACGCCGCGTGGATCGACACGCTCCCGTGGAACATCTTGGCGAAGCTGGTCACGCTGCGCGCGGTCCACTGGCTGGTCGCGACCAGGTCGCAGACCTGCGCGATAATGCCGTGCGAGTTGTCGGTGTCGTTCACGCCGCAGATCACCGCGCGATAGCGCCCGTCGAGCACGTCGCGGAGCATGTCCTGCCCCCACATGATGCGGATACGCTCGCCGGGCACCAGCTTGCCGGTCGCGCCGGGCAAGAGCGAAACGCGATCGGGCGCCAGGTCCGAGTCCATCAGGTCCTCGGCCCCGCCGTCGTAGAGCTTGATCTGCACGTCTTCCTTGATGGACATCCGGGGTCTCCTTGCAACGCGCCAAGCTCAGTGTAATCACCCGACGGCATCGGCGACCGACATCGCGGGAGCGTGGATTCTTGCCCACCTTGACACCCGCACCCCACTCCTGGCTTATCGGGACAGCTCTCTCCTCTAAGTGTCTGTAAAGACAGTGCTTTCAGCGTCCCGAATCGTCAGTTGCTCTTGAATCACTCCATCCTATCGGGTAATCTTTGCGCTGAGGCGTTTTCCTGATGCCTCGGGAGACTTGGGAGGGTCTCTGAACAATTCGACCTGACGCGCCGCGGCCAGCTTGTGGGGTTCCGCGGCGTTTCAACCGGGCCATCTCGCGGCTCGGGCGGTGGTCTTTCGCATCAGCGATTGGCCTTCGCAAACCTTCGGCGACGCGTGGTCGCCGATGGGTATCACTGCGCGGCGATCGAGGGTTTCCGACGGCCAAGCCGTTCCTCGCCCGCCGCAAACGCGCCGGCATCTTCACCGACGCGAAGGAGTTACGGAGGGAGTTCACACATGAAGCGTTCGTTCTTTGCCATCGGCGCGATGGCCGTGGCCGTTGCCGCCAACGCCGGCACGGTCCAGATCTATCAGACCGCCTATAGCTCCGGTTCGGGCGGCGAGTTCCAGTCGTACCTGACCGGTGCGGCCTTCACGCCCACCAGCCTCACCGGCAACGGCGTCGAGACCTTCTGCATCGAGCAGTCCGAGCAGTTCCAGCCCGGCGCGACCTATCAGTTCTCGATCGAGACGGCCGCCATGGGCGGCGGCGGCGGCGCGGTCGCCGGCCAGGACCCCCTCGACGAGCGTTCCGCCTACATCTACGACCTCTTCATCACCGGCAACCTGCCCGGCTATGACTACGGCAACGGCTCGGGCCTCCGCCAGGCCAATGCCGCGTCGCTCCAGAACGTCCTCTGGTACATCGAGCAGGAAGTCGCCACCCTTGACAGCGCCGACGCCGTCAACTGGTACAACCTCTCGGCCAACGGCATCGGCCAGGGCCTCGGCCTCGTCCGCGTGCTCCACGTCTACACCCTCGACGGCAACGGCGATCAGGTCCCCTCGCAGGACCAGATCATCCGCGTGCCCTCGACGGGCTCCGTGGCGCTCCTGGGCCTCGCCGGCCTGGTCGCCGGGCGTCGCCGTCGGTAAGGACTGCCCGCGCGTCAGGACGACGCGAACAACTCGGATCGAACGCTGACCCGTCGGTGGTGTGTGAGCCCCGGTGAGATCGATCACCGGGACGGCCCTTCGAGGTTCGGCGAGGAATGACGAGTGCGACCGGCTTGGGCGAAGGCTCAGGCCGGTCATTTCTTTTCAGGAGACGGCCCACCCGGCGGCTCGGGGGGAAGAGAGTCGAGCAGGGATTGGGCCTGAGCCTCGCGATCCTTGGCGCCGATCTTTCGGAATAGATCGCGTGAAAGGCTCCAAAGTCGGCGTGCCTCGCCGACGTTTGTGCGCGTCGCCTCGATCAGACCGAGGTTGCCGTAGGCGGTTGCTATGCCCTCCTGCCGCCCGAGCTCTTCATTGATCGCAAGCGACTTCTTGTGGTACTCCTCGGCGGCGTCGAGATTCCCACGCGTCAATTCGATGTTGCCGAGGTTGCCGTAGTCGCTTGCCATGCCCTCTGGCCGCCCGAGCTTCTCCTCGATTGCAATCGACTTCTTGTGGTACTCCTCCGCGGCGTCGAGATTCCCGCGCGTCTGCTCGATCAGGCCGAGGTTGCCGTAGTCGGCCGCCATTCCCTCTGGCCGCCCGAGCTTCTCGTCGATTGCAAGCGCCTTCCTGTGGTACACCTCCGCGGCGTCGAGATTCCCGCGCGTCTGCTCGATCAGGCCGAGGTTGGCGTAGTTCTTCGCCATGCCCTCCTGCATCCCGAGCTTCCCGTGGATCGCCAGCGACTTCCTGTAGTTCACCTCCGCGGCGTCGAGATTCCCACGCGCGCTCTCGATATTGCCGAGGTTGGCGTAGTCCTTCGCCATGCCCTCCTGCATCCCGAGCTTCCCGTGGATCGCCAGCGACTTCCTGAAGTACACCTCCGCGGCGTCGAGATTCCCACGCATTATTTCGATAATGCCGAGGTTGCCGTAGTCGCTCGCCATGCCCTCCGGCCGCCCGAGCTTTTCGTTGATCGCCAGCGACTTCTTGTGGTACGCCTCCGCGGCGTCGAGATTCCCACGCGTGCTCTCGATATTGCCGAGGTTGCCAAATGCAGATGCAATGTCATCTTCAAGATTCGCGTTTTCGCTTGTCGCGAGCGACCGGCGTTGGAACTCCTCCGCTCGCCTCAGATTGCCCAGCGTCAACTCGATGTTGCCCATGCGACGAAGAGCAATCGCCAATGAACGGTGGTCGCCGGCTCGCTCCGCCTGCGGCTGGATAAGCGAGAGCTTTTCCTTCGCCCGCTCCAGTTGGCCAACCCGATCCAGGAACTTCGCAAAGCGGAGCATGGCGGAAAGGTCCGAGCCGCCCGCGGTCGCCTTTGCGAAGAGTTCCTCCGCCTCGACGAGCTTGCCCGCATCGGCGAGCCCCTCGGCCTCGATCGCCATTTGATCGGCCGGGTTCGCGTCGACAGCCTTGCCGGTTGGCGCCGACGCCGCTTCAATCGATGGCTCTCCACTGACCGGCGCGAGCGGAACGAGCGGGCCGCCACCAACCTTCGGCGCACCTCCGCCCTTCTCGTGATCGAAGAGCCATCGCCCCAGAAGGCGCCGCAGATACCGCTCGAACTCCGATACCACGTCGAACGATTGGTAGTGGTGAGTCTTCTCGACTTCGAGCCTCTTGCGGAACTCCAGCACTCGCCGGAGCTGCTCGCCGGGGTCCGCCATCTGGGGCGTCGGCGCGGCACGAAAGAACGCCACCACCTCGAGCATGGACCTGGGCTTCTCCCCAAACACACCGTTGGCGACCGCCCATTCCTCTTCGCAGCCGGACGAAAAGCCGGACGCGGTTGGCGCCGACGTCGGGCTCCCCCAACGCACATGAAGGACCAGCACGAAGAAGTCGCACTCTCGGATGTCGGCGTTGATCCGCTCCTGCGGGCGCCCCTTCCCGGGCGTGGTCAGCTCCCAGCCGACGGGGATAAACGACACGCCGCGGGAGTTGGCCTCGTCCTCGTTGTATTCCTGGATGATCTTGCGAAACGCGTCGCGGACATCGTCCAGGCCGCTCGGCGAAGCGATGAAGACACGGTACGCGGTTAGTTGAGTGGGCATGCGCCCCCGAGTGTATCCCCGGGGAGTGGGCGTTCGCCGGATGAGGCGCGCGTGGTGACGAAAGTCCAAAAACGAAAAGAGCCCCACCAGGTTTACCTGATGGGGCTCAAAAGTCGGCGATGACCTACTTTCCCGCGTTGCAGTATCATCGGCGGCCCTGGCTTAACTGCTGTGTTCGGGATGGGAACAGGTGTCTCCCAGGGCCTTTGGTCACCGACAAACTCCCGACGCCCGCTTCCGTGCGCCGGGTGGAATTGACCGGATGTGACGAACGAGATTCCGCCCGGCCGCGAACACGGCTAGGCGAATCAGAACGAAATGCAGCATGAACATGAGCGCCGTCCGGGTGCATGGATGCACGGGCTGCACGAGGCAGGACCGGGCACGCCAAGACCGCGGCGGCTGGTTGGTGCGATTGACGCTTCGACCATTCGTACCGCTCGGCTGAAGACATTACTGCCTGTACACCTGCGGCCGATCAACCTGGTGGTCT
>JADYYE010000110.1 GCA_020853815.1 Phycisphaerales bacterium | reverse complement strand
TCGCGGGTCGCGCGGGCGACGATCGACGACAGCCGTTGGACACCGGTATGGTCGCACGGCCATCCGGTCTCTGCACGCACTTCGGCCAGCGGAATCCACAGGCCGGGGATCTGCCTCGACAGAAACTCGACAAGCAGCACGCGGCAGCGCGCGGGATCTCGGAACGCGGACCGGTCAACACTCACGACGCACCTCCTGCAACCGACAACTGCTCTCCGACCATGCGCACAATCACCCGTCGCTTGGCCTGTTCGCGCAGGGCCTCGATCGGCGGATCGAGCGCCACGAACGCCGACAGCTCGCTTCGGAGTTTGCCGGGGCACCGTTCCGCGGCGGCGCGAATCGCCGACTTCAGCGCGAGGTGACTTGCGGCGTCGATCGACGTTTCGGCTTCAACGCGCGTCCGCTCCGACTCCGCGCGATTTCGCTCTGCCTCGGCACGCTCGGCCTCGGCCCTTGCCACGTCGGACGCTCGCTTTTCGGCGTCAAGCTCGGCGCGGCGTTGGCGCGCCTTGACCTCGCCGGCCGCCGTCCCGTCTCGCGCCATAGCGACCATCATCGCAACCCGGTCGTTGGCCTTTGGCACCTTCGCCGACAGCTCGTGCGCCGCCACGATCACCGCGTCAGGCAACGCGGCAAGCTCGGCCCGCACCGCCACGGACCGCACCGACGCGAGAATCCGCGAGACCTCGGGAGCTCTGGGCTTCGGCTCTGAGTCCCCCGCCTCGGATTCGCCGCCGCCGCCGCCGCCCTCGGGAGCCGCGATTGCCGCTTGGGGGGTAGGGGGGCGGTTTTGTTCTTCTCTTCTCTTCTCTTCTCTGGTCCGAGTTCTGTCCGAGTTCTGTCCGACTTTGGGCGGACATTTTTCGGACGAACGTCCGGTTTGCTTCCGCGAAGCGTCCACCGCCCGCTGTTTTGCGGTTGTGGAGTTGTGCTTTTCGTAGTCGGGGAACACCAGACCGTCGTCGTCTTCCCGGAGCCATCCGGCCTCGCTCATGGCGGCTCCGAACCCCTGAACGCCGCACTCGTCGTCCAGGTCGAGCAGGCTCCACCCCTCGACAATCGCGTCCGTCCCGTCCTGGTGCATCTTGCCGAACTGGTTGAGGATCGCCCAGGCGATGTGCAGGCATCCCAGGGCAACGACGCGGGGCTGATTCAGGCGGCGAGCGATCAGGCGCACGCGCCCGTCGTCCCGCAAGTCATTCCGCATCTTGTGCCAGTCGCCAGCCATCCATAGCTCCGAGTTTCAGAAAGCCCCGAGGCTCGCTTTCGCTTGCCCGGGGCCGGAGGGTTCATGCGGCCCAAGGCGCCGCAAACCTGAAAGCGCCGACGTGGTTTCCGCACGCCGACGCTGAGAGAAAGAGAGAGACAAATGCGCTGGGGAGGGCTCGAACCTCCGACCTCTTCGACCGACGCATCACTGAAAGTCGAAGCGCTCTGCCGTCTGAGCTACCAGCGCCATGCCCCGGTGCGTCTGCTGGCCTTCCGGTCGGCCTGCCTCGAAACAATCGAGACCGGGGCGTCGTCGGACGATGCTCGTGTGCTACTTCATGGCGCACCTCTCTTTCGACTTGGAAAGAACTGACGTTTTTCATCCCACCCCACCCCCCACCAACTTCGGCGGCAAGTGAAAAACGATGATGCGGCGCTCGGCGTTGTGGATGATGCGGACGTTCCTCGACACCTCGCCGCGCCGTTGCAGGTATTCGATCCGGTCGCGGTATCGGCGCTTCAGATTCGGCGTGTACTCGCCAAGGTCAACCCACTCGCCGGGCTTGAGCGCGACGATGCGGCGCGTCTCTTCCGATCGTGGGCGGCTGGCGTACCTCATCGCGTGGTCCTCCGGCCGGTGCGCTTCGCCTCGTCCTTGCCCGGCAGCGGCGTGGTGTCCATCAGCGAGCCCATCTCGGCGCCGAACCCGTCGGGCGTGTTCTTGGCCGCCACGGGCTCAGGCGCTTGCTCCGCGGGCTTGGCGTCGACGCCCCGATCGGCGCGGGCGGCTTCCAGCCGATCGACCAGGGCGGCCGTGACGGGCTTGGATGCGTCGGACGCCGATCCGACAGCCGAGCCGGGGAGCGGGAACACCGAATCAACGTCGGCCCCTTCGTCTCGAATCGAAACGAACATGGCGCGAAGCCGGGCCAATTCCTCGAGCCCGATGTCCTCGACGCCCTTGACCTGGAGCACGCCGAAGACGCGATCCTCGCGGACTCCCATCTTGGCAAGCTCAGCAAGCGCGGCGGCGCGACGATCGACCAGTGTCTTGGCATCGCCCACCGCGACGCGCCGGGCCTCAAGATAGAGCTGCTTCCAGAAGGCCGCGGGAACCACCTTGAGAACAGCGTTCCGGTACGCGATCGAGCCGGCCGCCGCCGCCGTCACGCCGATCATGTCTTCGTTGTATCGCTTGCCAGAGCGATCGGTGATTCGACGCCGAACCTCGAAGTGAACGGCGACGTTCGCCTGAACATCCCACGCGAACCCGCGCACGGTGATGAACGTCTCGCCGACGTCCGTCACCGCGGAACCGGCCCGCAGATGTCCCCACGCCGACGCGACCATTTCGGCAAAGCGGGACGTCGGACCCTCGATCGTCTTCCCGCCGCGCGGGAGCGCGTACATGCACGACTCGGCGACCTCTGTGTTCAGCGTCACCATCGCCCGCACGGTGTCAAGGAATGTCCTGATCGAGCGCGGGTACTTCTTCGCCGTGGCGATCTGAACGTCGATCTCGCCGCGGGTCTGCTGCTCAATCACGTTCGTCGCCGAAACGACGGTGATCTCCCTGCCGTCATCATCCACCGGAACGATGCTTGTCTCAGCCATTGGAAGCCTCTCCCTTCGTCTCATGCCACGTCACTCGGGTAGACGTGCTCACCTTGGTACATTCGCGCGCGGCGTCGGGGTACGACAGCCGCAGCTTGTCGGAGTCAATGCGCCGGGAATCTATGGACTTCACGCGGACCTCGCCCATGCCGCAGACACCGATCTGCGCGTCTCCCATCGCGGCGAGCAGCGCGGCCTGTGCCGAGTCCTTGCGCTTCTCGGACTCGCTCGCCTCTTCCTTGGCTCTCAGCCACGCCTCGACCAGCTCGTCCGCGATCGTGCAGGACTTCCCGGTCTCGCGCCGGATCATCCGCGCGGCCTCGATCGACGGTGCCACGTCGGGCGGCGTGTCGGCCTCGACGTGCTTGCGCCACCAGTCGACCGCCGTCTCTT
>JADYYE010000109.1 GCA_020853815.1 Phycisphaerales bacterium | reverse complement strand
CGCATGTGGCTGATCGAGTGCGCGAACGGGATCAGCCGGTGGTTCTCGCTGCTCGACGATGAGTAGACGCCGACATCCAGCCGCTCCACGAACGCGGCCTTGTGACCGCAGTGCAAGGGCTGGTGCGAGACCAGGTGCTCGGCGAAGATAACATTACCATAGGCGTCGTAGGTCCACTGGCCCGCTACTCGGGCCGTCCCGCTGGTCGGCACGTCGCACAGCGCGACCACGTCGCCGCCGGCGTCTTGGATCGCGTACCACGCCTTGCGGTTCTTGTCGTACTGGACGAGGAGTTCGTCGATCCCGCGATCGCCCGGACCCCACACGTACTCGCGCGCCACCCCCACGGCGATGCCCGTCTCCAGACCGCCCGAGAGTGCCGCCGCCACCTGCCCCTGCTCGAACGCCACCGGCGACGATTCACCGTCGGTCTGCGTCGCGCTCGAGCCGTTGGTTTGGTTGAGGATCTGGTTGAGCTCGCCGCCCTGGCTCATGGCCATGCCGCTGCTGGCCAGCGGCGTGGTCGTGACTTCCTGGATGCGGCGAACGCCGTCGTAGTAGTACCTTTCCGAATAAACCCGGCCGTCGGAGGTGTCGGGATCGGGGTACGGCGACTGCGTCCGCACCAGACGACCCAGGCCGTCGTAGGTGAAGTGCTTCACCATCTCATCAACCTGGAGATAATGCTCGCCCACCGGTTCCTGCAGCAGCGAGGCTCGGTTGACCTGGACCAGCCTCGCCCACGCGTCGTACTGGTAGTAGTACGTGCCGTCGAATTCCAGATTGCCGTGCTTGTCGTAGGTGAACGACGTTGACACCGGCGTGCCCGAGTCGAACGCCGACGTAGCCTCGGTGATGCGATTGCGCCGGTCGGTCGCAAGGAGCAACGAGCCGACCTCGTCGCCGGAGTCAGCACCCGCCGCTGAGAACGCCGTGCCGTACGCGTCAAGATTGCCCGTCGAATAGCGTCCCTTCTCGTCGCCCGGGCCGTGCTGATTCCAGTTGCCGAGTTCGTCGAGGTACCAGGTGTCGGTGCGGACCGGCGAAGGAATGCTGAGCGTGCCGTTGTTGTCGACGATCGCGCCGATCTTGGTCGTGTTCAAGCGGCCGAGCGCGTCATAGCCCAAGAGCTGCGAACGCTTGTTCGCCCCGGTTTGGCCCGAGCCGGAGCCGGCGGCGATCTGGGTGATCTCGGCCGACAACCGTTGGCCGAGGCGGTCGTAGGTGTACTTAGCGCGGAAGAGTGTGGTCGGGGTCGCGGCCGTGTTCTTGTAGTGGAGATCGCCGGGCCTGCCGAAGGAGTCGATACCGGCGTACCCGACTTCGGTGCCGAGCTTGTAGTCCTGCACGATCTTGGTCGCGCCCAATGTGGTCTTGGTGCGCAGGCCGCCGCCCGTATACGCGAGTTGAGCGACGGAAGACGTGCCGATGTTGGTCGTGACCTGGGTCAATCGGGACAGGATGTCCTCGGGTGAATACGACGAGCCATAGGTCAACGTCAGCGTGCGCGCACTGGCGTTGGTGAGGGGGTGAACGGGGTAGGTCATCGAGGCCAGGCGTGTCTGGCCCACATCGCCGAGACCGGAGCCCGTGTTGGTGTGGGTCCAGGCGTACTGAATCTTCGGGGTGTCGTTATCGATTGCGGCGAGGCCGAGACCTTGGTATTCGGCACTGATGTTCCGGCGTGTGTCACGCTCGTATTGGTCAGTGGCGATCACGGAGCTGGAGGTCGGCAGTTCCTTGGCGATGGTCTGGTAGAGATCGCCGGCGCTGTCGTACACGAACTCGACGTAGCCAACCCGGTCCGCGGGCGGATCGTCGGCCTGTGTCATGTCCGCCGGGTATCCTGGGAAAAAGACCGAAATCGTTGTGTTCGGGTCGCCTGGGTTGGTCACTGATTCATACCGACCAACGGTGATGCTCGCAAGGCGACCAAGAGCATCGTACCGATACCGGAACACCACCCTTCGGGCATCGTGGCGTTCAACCACGCGGCCCTCAAAGTCGTACCGAAGGTACACATGAGACGAACCGGAGGGTGAGCCATCCGAGCCCGGAAGGTGCATCGATCTGATGAGGCCGTTGTTCTGGGAAACGACCGAGTATTCACCCGGCGCCGTTTCGGCCATGACGTCGGCGCCGTACAGCACTTCCGTGACCTGGGACAACTGCGAGTTGCCCGACTTCACGTACGTCTTCATCGTCGCCAAACGACCCAGGGCGTACGAATACTCCGTGACACGGTTGGTCGTATCGGTTGCGGTCGGATTCTCAATCCGTTTGGCGATGCTGCCAAGCCGGTTGTACTCGTACTTCGTGATCGCACCGGAAGGGTCGGCGGAATAGACACGGCTTCCGGTGGCGGGGTCGTAGTAGCTCAGGTTTGCCCTCGCGTAGGATGGGAATCCCGACGGAATCACCGCGGTCGCCAGACCGTTACTGACCTCGATCCTGGGACCTTCGACGACATCGCCGTTCGAATCAAAGATCGTGTAGCCGCCGCTCGACGGATTGGTGTAGCTCGTGGCCTGAGTGCCGAGCTCCGCGGCCGCGACCACTCGCTTCTGCGGGTCGTACCACGTCACCGTCTTCGTCGCCACGGCGTTGGCCGTGCTCAACGCCTCCGTCGTGCTCTGCGGATCAACGCGATCCCACCTCACGGACTCGGCCACGTTGCCGTCGCCGTCGTAGGCGCTGTCGGTGCGCGTGATCTCAAACGTGTAACCAGTGTCATTCTCACGAGGAGCGATCAAGGCGACCGAAGCCACGCGCCCCAAAGCGTCGAGCGTCTTGATGGAGATCGCCGTCCCCGGCATCTGGGTAAACACCTCGACGCCGCCTCGTCCGAAGCAATGACGCTCGGCCTGGTACGGGGGATTGCCCGTGCCCGACCAGCCCATGTCGTAGGTACGACGCTCGACCATCGAGCCGTCGGGGCCGTAGAACATCTCAACGACGGATGTCGGGCGCGGGTTGAGCCCGACCAAGACCTCTGCCGTGATGTTCGCACTTTCCAGCGAGTCGAGGCTCTCAGGCGCGAGCTGGCTCAAATCGGGAAGCGCGTCCGACCCGAACGTGACAGCGAAACGCGTGCGATCGGCATGATCAAGATAGGTCAGCGTCGTAGAAAGACGTACAGCGCTGTTCGCAGGATCTCCCTTGTCGTACGAATCAACGCGCACGGCACGCATCCGCCAGTCATACAAAGTTACCGTTGCATAGCCATCGTCGTCGGGCCCGGAGGGCCGGGGGCCATAGAAGTCGTCGTACCACGAAGGATTGCTGCGATAGCGCCGCACGATGGTGGGGAGCCACGCGTCGCTTGGCCCACCACCCCACTCGTGGCGCTGGGTGAGGACCATGTTGAACCCGGGACCTACGCCGCCGGCGCCGTAGGCCCAGCCATCGTCGTTGGTGCCAATATAGACCCGCATGGGCTGGCCCAGCAGGTTCTTGACGGTGCGCGTGATAGTGCCGTCCATCTCGCGTTCCCGGTAGACATCGACGAAGTCGTTGACATTCTTCGTGCCGACGGCCACCATCTGCCCGCTGGCATTCCGCTCCAAGAGCGTGGCGTCGTGCAGCCGCCCCCACTGATCCGGGGCGAGCGTGACCTGCCAGGGCAGCTCGTAATCGGTACCTTCGGAAGGGGCCGAGAACGGTCCATCCGCGTTGAGCTTGTAGTTCTCGCCATAGAGCACCTTTCGCTTGACCGAAGGCGCCCCGCACGGAAATTCGTTCGCGTAGTCGTTGATCTCGCCTGGCGAACGAGAAACCCACTGGCCCTGGAGCCCCTCTTCGAGATCGTTGAAAATGAACTCGCGGGCGAACTTCGGCTCCACGTTCTGTACGACAACGATCCGGCGGGCCCATCGCCGTCCGTTCGGATAAAGAGTGTCGCTGAGGCCATACGGATCCTTATACACATACTCGATGGTCGAGCGGCGTGCGACCGACGGCAGAACGCTCGTATCGGGGATTCGCCGCCAGGCTCCGAGCACGTCGGAATCGTCCGGCACCGCGACGGAATGACCATGCGCGGTCACGAAGCCGACGCCCGGAATCGCATCGCCGACGGTGAACTTCAGCCGCTTCTGAGGATCTTCTGATTCCGATGCATGAATAAAGCACGTCAGCGTGAGGGATTCCAGTGCGTCGTTCTGCCCGTTGCACGGGGATTCGGTGTCCAAGACGAGCCCCGATGCGGACCACTTGGGGTTGCCGTCGTCATCGTAGAACTCGCGTTCGACCGGGTAGTACCAATCCCCGCCTGGACGCTGCCGCACCGGAGGCCTGATCTGCTGGCGGCTGGTCGCCGCGCGCTCGTACCATGGCTTGTCGGATGGCGAGTCCTTGTACCACGTCAGTGAATAGCTCGCGGCATAGCTCGCAATTGGCCCGGCGGCTACACTCGGAATGGAGGAGAGCAGCGCCGGCGGTGGCGCAAAAAACTTGACCTCGCAGGAGGTTTCCTTGCGGAGGGTCTCGTCGTACGCGTAAAGCACCTGGCTCCGGTAATCCTTGGCGCCGTCGGTGCCCCTTTTCACGCCTTCCGCGATCGTCCTGATCTTCGCGGACCAGTCCGTCGCGCCAGGCGGACCGACCAGGCCGTAGTCATAGAACTCGATCAGTCCCTTCTGCGCCTGCTCGTTCGACGGCACCGCCGACCAGCCGACCGATCGCTTCTCCACGAGAAGAAGTTCCTTGCTCGCTTCCGCCGAAAGCGAGTTGCTGCCGAAGTACTCTGCGGCCGACTTGTAAGCAAATTCCTCACCGAGGCCCGCGCCCTCGTAGGTCGTTCCGCCGTCTCCGAATTCCCAGCGACGATCTCGCAAGACAAAGCCGCCGGCGTTCATCTCGACCACTCGTCGGCTCCGCTGCCTCGGCTTGACCGCGGCGTCAGAGCCCGAGGAGTCCTTGTAGGACTCCGATAGCATGGCATGGCGATCCGGGAACGCGTCGAGAACCGTGATCCACCGCGGCTCGTTCATGACAACCGACCCAGCCAGCAACTGCTCCTGAAGCTCCGCGTCGTTCAGTTTGGACATCGGGAGCGCGTGCCACCAGTACGGCGACAAGAACGCGCTCGGCATGGCGCCGAAGGCCGCCGTTGCAACGCCGACATCCGTGGGAGAATCATCCGATCCGTAGCGCCCGGGCCCGGGCGTCGCGAGCCTGAACGATGTCGAGCTCGTTGTCACGTCGAACGGCGACTGCACAAGCCTGTGGACCTGATAGTACTCGACCGTTCCATCGTCGTTGCGCCAGGACAGCTGACCCACGGTCTGGGCGTTGTCGCCCGCCAATTTCTGCCGATTCCTCGATACATACGCCGGCCCAACAGGATTGGGCGCCGTCATCAGCGCGGGGTTGGGGTACTCAACGCCCGAGTATTCCGTCCAATCCTCGCTCTTTGGCATCATCCAGAACCACGCTTCATCGTGCAGTGCGTTGAGCGTGTCCTCGCCCGTGTTCTCATCGGTGATCGCGCCGCTCGCAAGTGCGTCGCGTGTGACACCGATGAGGTGGTTGTTCTGCGTGTTGAGCGTGTCTCGAGCGATCGACTCGATGCGCGAGAGATCGTCCTCTCGATAGACCGCCGAGAGCCAACCCATGCCAATCGGTTCGCCCCCGCTGACCTGGTGCAGGCTGTCGTAATCATATTCAAAGAGGCACTCGCGGACTGATTCGATCGCGTCGGCGTGGCGCACCGACGTCTTTGCAAGCCTGAGGGGATAGAGCGGCGAACTCCCGGGCCCGCTGGCGTGCTCGGGGTCAGCCGGCAAATAGTGGTACCTCACCTGGTACTTCCAAGTCGTCGGCAACGCATCACTCGGGTAATCGGCGTTGAAGACGGCGAGCGCGTGATTCGCCTCGTTCCAAGGGGACGAGGGCGACTCCGGCATCCCTACAAAGTAGAACGCGTCCTTGCAGAGGTTGGGGCTTGGCGACAACTCCGTCAGCGCCGGAACGTCGCCCTCAAACACATAGATGCGATCCAGAACGACCTGCCCGATCACCTCGGCCGGCAGGTTCGCCCAGCAGACCTGGTCCATAAAGTCGGGGAATTTCGAACCCCGATAGGTGTAGAACAGGGTCCACGCGACCGCTCCCTCGGCGTCGCGCAGCTTGATGTACTTGATCTGTCCCTTGGTCAGAACGCTCTCCGCATACTCGATGCATGGAGTGGTCTCGGCGTCGTCGATACTCGTGCCCGTCGAGCACTGTTCCGGGTCCTGACTCGCAGGGTCTCGCGCATCGCCGACGGCCACGGTTCTTGATCCGGCATACTCAATCTCGACCCGATGGCCCGTGCGATCTTCGATCTGAACGCACTGCCCGATATACGGAACTCCAAATCCCGGGCCCGCTTCAAACGGCCGATTGCCATTCCAATCAAGTTCGCTCGCCTCGGCAAACTGCTCTCTTTCGTGCAGCGAGTGGATGCTCCAGTCCCTCGCCGGGCCGGGATCGTCGTCATGGAGAATCGGTGGAATGTCCTCGCGGACCACCACGAACGTGTACCGCAGCTCGCCGCCGTACAAGTACAGATCGTACTGGGTCGGCTGGACGCCCCACGCTTGCGAAGCCTCACTCCACTCAGCGCCGTTGTGTTTGAGTACCGCTTGGAACCTCGGGGGCGCCTCGTACTGACCGTTGTTAAGCAACTGGAAGGGAATCGATGAGTGAGCGTCCAACACAACCCAGGTTGTGGAGCCCGGCTGTCGGAAGGGAACGGCATGGCCCAAGTACGCATCAACGAGAATGAACGGGTTCTCGCTGATCATCCACCCTTCGCCGGCCCAGTCCCACCAGCGATCAAGGGATGCGGTTTCGCAGCCTGGAGTCAAACTCCATGTAAAGCGAGTTCGATCGTACGATCGTGTCCGATTCAAGCGAAACGTCGAACCACCAAACGGCAACTCAAGATCCGTTATCTGAACCAGCGGCACGCCGGTGATGAGATCCAAGACGCCGCTCAAGGTAGGTCTTCCGAGACCGTTCCAGCCCGTCGGCTTCGTGGCCGCGCCGTTGGGCACCAGAGCGTATGACCCGCCGCCGATTGTCGGAGACGGCGGAAGAAAGTCGCCCGGCCTTGGCGGCATGTAGACGCAGTAGTTGTTGCGCTCGCCCAGGGGAACAGCGTCAGAGAACCAGCTCGAAAGTGCCTCGACGACGCCCTGGTCCTCAACATCGTCGTAGTAAAACGGGAACCACGGTCCGCCGGTTTCGCTTGTAAAATCAAAGCTCAGACCGCACCACCCGGCCGACGGGTAGACACCCGGCGATTCCAGGGTTGAAATCGAAGGAGTCCACGTCCACTGACCGCCTTCATAGGCACCGATCGCCCACTTCCAGCCCCCGTTGGATTCACCAAAGAAGTGCGGCTTCCTCCAGATGAACGGTGTTGTATCCGTCGTGGTCGGCAGACGAAGAGCGTCTTCGGAACATTCGCGCGGGGGGTCGGTCCAGTTCAACGCCACCATCGGCGCGGCCGCTGTTGACGCATCCCATGCAGCCAGAGCAATCACACCCGCTAACGCCGCCGCACGCTTCGCCCGACCTGCCATGGCTCGGCCTCCGAATTGTCCCACTTGGTCGAATGGAGATTACCCGCGGCTCCAGAATCAGGCAAGCTCCGACGCGGGCAATCCAAGTCGTGGAGACCGCTTTCCGTTCCGCGAGAATGAGTCGCGATGCTCACAAGGGCGCGGCTCCGCCCCCCCCCCCCGG
>JADYYE010000282.1 GCA_020853815.1 Phycisphaerales bacterium | reverse complement strand
TTCCATGCTCCAATTATTTCAGTATCTATAGGTCGATTTACGTTACGCTTCAATTGAAAATCTTCCCTGTAGGAAAGAATCGGTGCAACTAAGAGCATATACTTAGAATTAGCCCCCTTTCGATATCCAACAAGCTCAGGGGAAAAATTGACTTGATTCGCATACCTTCCGGCTATGTCTTCTTTATCCCCTCCTTTTTGGGAATAGAATTTCGGAGTCAAATAAGAACTAACCGCAAAATCGCTTTTTGTAGTTTTTTGACTTTCGTTTGAATCAATATCTTTATTGGATGTGGTACTAGATTCAATTCTTCCTTCATTTTTAATTGTCTTTCGTCCTTGGTTTGCATAATTTAGATCATCCAACCGATGCTCTTTATAACTTTCCGAAAAAAGAAAACGGGTTGATAAGAATAAAAAAATGAGGATTACGCTGAATCTAATTATGTCGCTTTTTTTATTCGTAATTTTGCGATGAGACTGCTGTTTTCTTAGGTGATTATTGATAATCCAAAGAAAAAATAGGAACTGTGTAAAAACAAAAGAGCTTTTAGATACTCCCAAAGAAATAATTTGAGCGAAATTTGATACAAGTCTTGGCATTTTAGTTAGATGTTTGTTTTTTGTTTGCTTGGGATGCAATCAAAAACTTTACAAGTTGAAGAAAGAATCTTATTGGTATTAATTATTTCCTAGACAATTCCTTTAGGAATTTTAACCTGTGCTAGAATTCTATTCTGGAGTTATATGGATGAAAAAACTATTACTTTTTGTCATTTTGACAAATATGATTTCCTGCTACACTTATGTTAATGATGAATTGCCAAGAATTAGGGCAGTTAAACCGAAAATTAAAATCGACGCAATCTCTTTTCGAATCACTGGAATTGAAGATAAGAAAGATTTGAGTGATTACAACCGCGTTGTAAGGATTAATTTAGAAAAATCTAATCTTTTCCAAATTGTAAACGTCATCGATGTAAATGATAAGTTAGATAAGGCTGATAAGCATCACCTTGAAATACATCTTAAGAAGCAAGATGTTTTCGAAAATAGATGGTTACTTGGTGCATCTGCATGGGTATCTATCATGACATTTACTTTGGTTCCTGCTTTTGAGAAGAACCGAGTAGCAATGTTAGTAGATTACTATGTTGATGGAAAATTGAAAAGATACGACAGATTCTATCAAAGTTCTACTCGTCTATTTGGTATCATTCCTTTCGTTATCAAGACTAATAATG
>JADYYE010000108.1 GCA_020853815.1 Phycisphaerales bacterium | reverse complement strand
CATCGCCTCGCCGCGCCCGGAGATCTCGCCGCTCGCGCCGCGCCTGGTCACCATCCCGATCGACCCGGAGAAGAGCGGCAAGCTGAGCGGCCCGGGCGGCAAGATGATCCGCGCCCTTCAGGACAAGCACGGCATCACCATCGACGTCGAGGACGACGGCAGCGTCACGCTCGCCGGCCCGAACCACGAATCGATCGAGGGCGCCCGCCAGGAGATCGAGGCGATGTGCGCCGAGATCAAGGTCGGCAGCATCTACACGGGCAAGGTCGTCAGCACCAAGGACTTCGGCGCATTCATCGAACTGGCGCCGGGAACGGACGGCATGTGCCACATCTCCGAGCTCGCGGACGGCTACGTCAAGAGCGTTGGCGACGTGGTGCGCGTGGGAGATGTGGTGAAGGTCAAGGTCATCCTCGTCGACGACCAGGGCCGCATCAAGCTCAGCCGCAAGGCCGTGCTGCTCGATGAGGCCAAGAAGACCGGCGGCGGGCAGCCCTCGCAGCCGGCGCCCGCCGGCCGCTGATCAACCACGTAATCAATTCCGATAAGTTTGCTCTTTGTTCGTAATTTCACCGACCACCGGGGGCGATCCCCGGTGGTCGGCTTGCGATTGGATTGCGGAATCGTTACTCTGCTTGATGATCCCGGTCTCGTGGGCGTGATTGGGTGCCGTCGGGGGACGTGGGCGTGTGTGGCGCCCGCGCGAGGAGAAGCGATGCTCCGCCGCTTTGGCTGCGGGACGCCCGTTGGCGGCTGGCGGCGTGCATGTCGCGCCGAGCCCAGCGTGGACGACAGGTGCACGAGGATCGCACCGTGAGCGAGCAGACTCCCCAATCGATCAGCGGCGTTGAGGGCGTGGTCAAGTGGTTTGACCCCCGCAAGGGCTTCGGCTTCATCGTCGGACCCGAAGGCCAGGATATCTTCGTCCACTTCAGCGTCATCGAAGGCGACGGCTTCCGCGTGCTGAAGGACGGCTCGCACGTCCGCTACGACGCAAACTCCAGCGACAAGGGTTGGAAGGCGACCAAAGTCGCACGCGTCGAAACCGCCGAGGTTGTGGTGCCGCCGCGCCGCGCCCATGTGCGTTCACCGCGGCGCTAGCGCCGGATGATGCTCTCTCGCGTATCGTCCCCCGTGCATCCCGCGATGTGGTTCTTTCTCGGTCTCCTGGTTGGCTCGCTCGCCGGCGCGTACGTGCTGCGCACGCGCTCACGCCGCCAGCTCGCTCGGGCCCGCGCCGCGGAGAGACGCGCGCGATCCGCGGAACGCCTGGCCGAACTCGGCTCCATGACCGGCGGCCTGGCCCACGAGATCAAGAACCCGCTCTCCACGATCGGCCTCAACGCCCAGCTCCTCGAAGAGGGCATCGAGGAACTGTCAGGCGAGCCCGAGGCCAAGTCGCGCTTGGCCCGGCGTGTCGCGTCGCTCCGGCGCGAGGTCGAGCGATTGAAGGGAATCCTGTCGGACTTCCTCGAATACGCCGGCGAGCTGCGCATCGAGGCAAAGCCCGCGGACCTGAACGCCGTCGTCGACGAGCTCGTCGACTTCTTCCTGCCCCAGTGCGAGCAGCAGGGCGTTCGCCTTCGCGCCGAGCTGGCGAATGAGAAGCTCACGGCCGACCTCGATGTGCCGCACGTGAAGCAGGCGATCCTGAACCTCATGCTCAACGCCGTGCAGGCCATGACGCAAGGCACGCCGCGCACGGGCGAGGCGGGCGGATCGAGTACTTCACGCGAGTTGATCCTGCGGACGCGCCGCGTCACCGACGCGGACAAGCTCCCCGCGGTGGCGCTGCACGTGATCGACACCGGCCCCGGCATGGACGCCGAAACGCGCGACAAGATCTTCCGCCCATACTTCACGACCAAGGCGGGCGGCACGGGCCTGGGCCTGCCCACCACGCGCCGCATTGTCGAGGGACATCACGGGCGGATCGATGTTCACTCCGAGCCGGGCCGCGGCTCGGACTTCACGCTGGATTTTCCGGCGTCGGAGGGCGGGACGAGCGCCAAGTAGGGCGGACGAACTGCATCGCGGTTCGAAAAAAACACCGAGACCACGGAATGCGATCGCGCGTGGAGAAGCCGCGATTACTCGCCGACCCTGAGCCGACCCAAGTTGAAAAGCTTGGTCACTCCGTCGCCAGGACGGTCGAGTTCGACCCGCGGGCCGGGCGTGAGGCGTCGGCGAGCAGGCCGTCGGATTCGCGGGCGTCATCGCGTGAGGCGATCATCGTGCCGTCGCCGCGCGCGGGCTCAACCACGATCTCCCGGATCGCGAAGTACTCGTCATGAGTGGTGGTGCTGCAACCCCCAAGGCACGCGCCGGCCGCCAGAAGGCAGCCAAAGGCCAAGGGAGCAATCCGCGAGACGCACGAGCGATTATGGGGCGTGGTCGTCATGGCTTGAGACGGAACAGTATCGGGCTCGTTCCCTTCCCGCAAGTCGCCATTCGAGGGCTCGGTCATATCCGGGTCATCGACCGTTTCGCGGGGATTCATCAATGTTGGACCGCCACCCCGGCCGTGCGTTCCACTCCCGCAAGCTGGGTGGTCGATGTAGGGAAATGTTCGGTCGATTCTCGCGTGATGGCCGCTTGGAGAGTCCAGTCGGGCACCGTACCATACCCCTCCACACGTCCGCGTATTCGGACGTGTTTTCTCCCGCTTTTCAGGAATCGCAGGGCATGAAGCCAGCATTCAGCACCGTTGCCTGCCTTGATTGGACCCTCGAGCGCGTGGCGGCCTTCGCCGAATCGGTGGGGGCGCTGGGCGTTGAACTGCGTTCATTCGGAACCGGCTCGACCCAGGCCGCGTGCGATCCCACGTTGACCAGCGCCGAGAAAGTGCGTCGACTTTTCGATCGCGCCGGCTGCGCGATCGCGTGCATCGGAACGTCGGTGCGATTCGATGCGCCGATCAACCCGCCGGTGCTCGGGCGGGCCCTGTGCGATACGGAAAAATCAGTGCGAGAGGCCAAGTCCGCGATCGACCTGGCGCAGTCGCTGGCGTGCCCGCTCGTGCGCGTCTTCGCGTTTGAGATTCCCGGCAGCGAGTCGCGCGTCTCGGCCGTCGCACGCATCGCCGAACGCCTCGGAAAGGCGGCGGACCACGCGCGGAACCGCGGCGTGCGTCTCGTGCTGGAAAACGGCGGCTCATTCGCCACCGCCGCGGGCGTAATGGAGATCCTCGACGCCGTCGACAGCCCGCTGGTCGGCGTCGCCTATTGCCCCGCGGTCGCCAGGCTCGCGGGCGAAAACCCTGCGGACGGCCTGAACGTCCTGGGTGATCGTGTCCTCTCCGTCAAGCTCAAGGATTATCGCCTCGGCACCCCTTGCACCCTGGGCGATGGTGAATTCGACGTGGCGGGCACGCTGTCGGCGTTGCGCGCCAGCGGCTTTGACGGCTGGCTGGTCCACGAGTACGACCGGGCATGGCTCTCAGGCCAATACGGCGCGACGGACGAGGCGGCCCAGATGGTCGGGGCCTCGATTCGGGCCATGTACGACTACGTCCCCAAGGTGATATCGGCCCCGGTCCCCCGACGCCGGGCCGTCGGGGTCTGAAATCGCGCGGAAAACCGGATCGGCGGGTGGGCGGGAGTTGCGGCGTGCCTCCGGCTTGCTAAACTCCATTCGGAACGGAGAGAGGGCGTAGGTGCGCGCCGGCTCGGCGGTCGGCGTGAGGAAGCGTCTGGACGCCTCTCAAGGAGATGCCGATGGGGCTCGACTTTGCGATCGACGAGCTGCTCGCCTCCGGCTGGACCACGCTCGATCTTTCGGGCTGCGATTGCAGAAGCGACGGCACGTTTTATCCGAACGTGGCGCGGGTGAACCGCGAGTTTGGCGAGAGCGGGTTCTCGCTGGCGGTCCGGCATGTTCAGTTGTTCGACTGCTTCCGGGCCGAATGGCGCGACGCCAGCGGCGCGACGGTGGGGGCGGTGGTTGGAAAGTCCGAGGCCGAGGCCGCGGTCTACGCCCTGGCCCAGCTCCGCCGCCAGGTGGCCGCGGCGTGCTGAGACATTGGTTGGGCAAAGAGATCAATGTGATCGCTTTGGTGATTGTCCCTCGGCGGATCATGACAGGTCACTTTCGAGCTTGGCAAGGATTCCTGCCTCGCCCGGTGCCCTAGGCCGGGCGGGGCTCCCCGACTGCCGCGGGAACGCGACATTCGGGTTTTGAGCGTTGGCGATGACATCATTCGCGCGGCGATAAGGGCTGAGGTGGGAAGGCGTCGTCAAGCAGGGGAGTCCCAAGCTGCGATTGCGCGGGCCTCCGGCGTTCACCCTGTGGCGTTGAGCAACTACATGCGCGGTGCCCGCGACATCTATGCGGAGACAGCAGGGCGGCTTCTGCAGTACCTTGAAATCGAGCTACGGGTGCCGAATCGCCGTTGAATACCCGTTTTCTCGTTCTTGATCCTGGCAAGTGGCATGGTGCCGAGGAGACGAGATGCACATGATTGAAGGTCAGTTCATTCAAATTGATGCGATTCGAGCTCGCCCTTTGGGCTGCAAGTTTGTCCACGCACACGTTGGTTGACGCGCGTGTTCTTGGGCCTATCGTGTTGGCCCTGATGGGCTTGGTTTTGAGCATGGCCCCATCGTCTAGCCTGGTCTAGGACACCAGGTTCTCATCCTGGTAACAGGGGTTCAAATCCCCTTGGGGTCATTCGGAAGCCCCGCGAGCGATCGCGGGGCGTTTCGTTTTTGGGCCCGAGAACGCCACGCCCGTTTTTCTGGGACGTGGGGGAACCCCTTCCATTGAATTGAAATCGGGGTTGAGAACTCGTTGAACAGAATCGCGTTCCGGTGGTAAACCCCTAGTCCGCCCGCGCCGATGACAGTGGGAGTCTCACAGTCTCGGAGTACCGTCCATGGCCAATCAGAACGCTTCGTCGCGCGGTCCCATTCTGAGCGAGTACGCCAACGACGCCGACATGGCGGAATTGGTCGAGAGCTTTGTCGCCGAGTTGCCCAAGCGGGTCGAGGCCATCCACAGCGCCGTGACGCAGGCACGCGGGACGGACTTGAAGAGGCTTGCCCATCAGCTGCGCGGGGCGGCCCCGGGCTATGGGTTCCCCACCATCGGGGCGGCCGCCGCGGCCCTTGAAGACCTGATGCGTCAGGCCCCCGCGACCGCGGAGCTCTCGGCGTTCAAGTCGCAGATCGACGAGCTGATCGACCTGTGCTCGCGTGCGGCCCACCGCTGAACCGCCGGCGTTCGATCTTGCTCCTTGCGAAGTCCACTTGAGGTTCGGCCCGCTCACGACGCATGACGATCGACCCGTCCAACCCGACCAGCGCCAAGCCGATCGTCCTGATCGTGGACGATTCGCCGGACGTGCATCGCCTTCTCAAGGCGAGGCTGCGCGTGGAAGACCTCGACGTTCATTCGGCCGAGGACGGGGCGGCGGGGCTCGAAATGGCCCGGCAGATTCATCCCTCGCTCATCCTGCTCGATCTCGACATGCCGGTGATGGACGGCTATGAGGTGCTGCGGACGCTCAAAGAAGACCAGGCGACGATGAACACCCCGGTGATCATCCTGTCGGGCCTGCAAAACGCCCAGGATAAGGTGACGGCCTTTGACCTCGGGGCCGTGGACTATGTCACCAAGCCCTTCGACATCGCGGAGCTGAAGGTTCGGGTGCGCTCGGCGCTGCGGATGCAGCACCTGATCCAGATGCTCTCGCAGCGGGCCCAGATCGACGGGCTTTCGGGCCTGTGGAACCGGCGCTACTTTGACACGCGATGGACCGAGGAAGTGTCGCGCTGCACGCGACACGCCCGCCCGCTCTCGGTCGCCATCCTTGACATCGATCATTTCAAGTCGATCAACGACACCTACGGGCACCCCGCGGGCGACGCGGTCATCCAGGGCATGGCCAAGATTCTCCAGGCCGCGTGCCGCCAATCCGATGTCGCGTGCCGCTACGGCGGCGAGGAGTTCGTGCTGATCATGACGGACACGTCGCCTAAGGACGCTCTGGTCCTGTGCGAGCGGGTTCGCACGTCGTTGGAGGGCACGAACTGGCCCACGCACCCGGATCGGCGGGTGACGATCTCGATCGGCGTGGCGGGGTGCGCGGGCGCGTGCGACGCAACGCCCGACGCGTGGCTGCACGCCGCGGACCAGAACCTCTACTCCGCCAAGAAAACCGGGCGCAACAAGATCGTGTGCTCGGAACTCCCGACGAACACGACGGGCAAGCTCCGCGCCGCGGGCTGATCGCCGACCTCAATTCAACGGGATCGCGAAGCCCGCATAGAGCGCCACGCTGTCGCGCGACGGGTTGTGGTCGTCGCCCGTGATTCGTGCGTTGCTGATGTGATGCCAGCGCACGCCCAGCTCCAGGCGCGTCCCGCCCTCGCCGAGCGCGCGGGTGAGGCCCGCGCCCACGCGCGGCATGACGTTGAAGCTCGTGCCGTCGTCGGGCGTGTCGTCGCCGGCGACCATCGCGCCCACGCCGGCGTCGGCGTAGAGCGACCAATCGCCGCGATTCAGGAAGTGCCAGCGCACGATGAGCACCAGGCTTCCGCCCAGCGCGTTGTCGCCCGGCTGGTTGAAGTTCCATCCCGCAAGCTCGCCGCCCACCTCGACGTCCTTGGCGATGAACTCCGAGTAGCGGGCGTGGATGTTGGCGTCGACCGAGTCCTTGAAGTTGTCCGCGACCAGGCCGCCGAACTCAAGCCAACGCGTCCCCTCGGTGCCGAAGGGCTTGGCCGCGGCCTGGGGCGCCCCGGTGTTCAAGGTGAGCGGCTCCCGCCCGATCGGACCGGGCGCGGGCGTTGTGCTCACGCCGGCGGCGGGTGCTGTGCTCACGCCGGCGGCGGCGGTGTTCGCCTGGCTCTGTGCCAGCGCGGCGTGCGTGCCGATCATCGCGACGATCATCGCTGCCACGTGCGTCAGGGTGCCAAGCTTTCGGGTCATTCTCTCCAGCTCCCGGTTCATCATGGGCTCAGCGTACACGCCCTTTCGCCCGCAAGCGAGTGGTTGCAAACTTGTTCACATTCGCCGGCACCCCAAGCCCGCCGCGATCACGCCAGCAGCGATCGACCCGTCATCTCCGCCGGCTTGCTCAGTCCCATCATCGCCAGGGCGGTGGGGAGGATGTCGCCCAGCCGCCCGCGCGTGGACCGTGTCTCGGGCCTGAACCACCCCGAGGCGTCGAAGTCCCCGCGCAGCGTGGCCTTGCGGAACTTCTCGCCCACCACGAAGAGCGGCACGTCGTAGATCGTGTGCGCGGTGTGCGGCGCCTTGGTCTCCGGGTCGTACATCTGCTCGCAATTGCCGTGGTCGGCGGTGATGATGAGCGACCCGCCGCGCTTCAGCGTCGCGTCGATGATCTTTCCCACGCCCGCGTCGACCGTCGCGCACGCCTTGATGGCGGCCTCGAGATTCCCCGTGTGCCCGACCATGTCGCCGTTGGCGAAGTTCACGACGATGAAGTCCTCGCAATCCGCGGCCGCCAGGCGGCGCAGCACCGCGTCCGCCACCTCCACCCCCGCCATCTCCGGTTTCAGGTCATACGTCGCGACTTTCGGCGATTGGGGATTCTCACGCGTTTCACCCGCGAAGGGCTCGTCGCGATAGTCGTTGAAGAAGAACGTGACGTGCGGGTATTTCTCCGTCTCCGCGCAGCGGAACTGGCGGAGGCCCAGCGACGAGATCACTTCGCCGCCGATGTTCTTCATCTTGGGCGGCCTGGGGAACGCGACGCCCTGCACATGCGGCAGCAGCTTCTCCCAATACTCGGTCATGATGACATAGTGCAGGTTGAGCTTGGTGCCGCGGTCGAAGCCGACCTTGCCAGAGTCTGGGCTCGGCTTGACCTTGGCCCACTCACTGTCGGGAAAGCAGAAAGCGGCCGAGATCTCGCGAGGGCGATCGCCGCGGTAGTTGTAGAAGATGACACTGTCGCCCTCCTTGATGCGGGAGTCGCTGTTGTAATGCCCGCCGTTGGGACCGCCGCAGGTGCGCGGACGCACGAACTCGTCGCCCCTAAGGTTGTCGGCGGATGGATGGTCGTAGTACTCCTGCATCGCATCCTCGGCGTTACGGAAGTGCCCGACCCCGCCGTCGTAGTGCCCGTCGGTCAGCAGGCGGTACGCCAGAGCCACGCGTTCCCAGCGATGATCCCGATCCATCGCGTAGTAGCGCCCCACGACGCTGGCGACGTAGCCCACGCCGATCTCGGCGCACGCGGCCTCGACCTGCCGCGCGTATTCCTTGCCGGTGTACGGGCCGGTGTCGCGCCCGTCGGTGAAGAGGTGGACGTACACGCGCTCGGTGAGACCGAGCGACTTGCACGCGCGGAGGATGGCGTAGAGGTGATCGAGCAGGCCGTGAACGCCCGCGTCGGAGTTGATGCCGAGCAGGTGGAGCGCTCGCTCATGGGTGGTCCGGCGTTCCCCGCCGGCTCCGGGCAGGCATCGCTCGATCGCCGCCTTGATCGCCTGATTCGTGTGCAGGCCCGCATGACATGCCTTGGTCATCACCAGGCTCTCCTGCGGCACGATGCGCCCGGCGCCGATGTTTTGGTGCCCGACCTCGCTGTTGCCCATGGTCGCCTCGGGCCCGACGCCCGGCAGCCCCACGTCCTCGCCGCTGGTCTTGATCAGTGTTTTGGGCCAGGTTCGCCGCAGCATGTCGTCGGTGGGCGTGAGCCCGCGCGACGCCGCGATCTTCGGCGCGTTGAACGGGTCGTGAGACGGGTTGGGATTCTCTCCCCATCCGTCGCGGATGATGAGGACGAGCGGTGAGTTGGCGGGCCTGGCTTCGGCTGTGCTGGTCATGCGCGATCATAAGCCCGCGGGACCCGATCACGCCAAAGTCCAGCGGCGACCCGAGGTCGCGCCGACATCACCCGGACGTTCACGTCGTTCTGAGTCCGGTGCCCATGGGAGATGCGAGCGAGAGCTCAGGCCAGCGTGGCCATGACGTCGCCCCACTTCATGGCGTCGCCCGGTTGGCGGGCCTGGACCCACTTGACCTTGCCCTTGCCGTCCGCGGACTGGCCCACGACGACCGTGCCGCGCGACGAAACGTTGAGGTCCGCCCAGTACAGGCCGTAGGCACGGCACACGCTCCGGTGCATGTCCGCCAGCAGGGTCTGCTTGAGCCCCATCGAATCGGCGAAGGCCTTCTGGACCGCGAAGCTGTCGCACGACACGCCCACGACCTGGGCGCCCTTCTTCTGCCACTCGGCCATCTCCGCGTCGACGCACTTCATCTCCGTCGAGCACACCCCCGTGAACGACATCGGATAGAAGCACAGCACCACGTCGCCCTTCCTGACCGCGTCGGAAAGCGACCAGTCCGCTCGGTTCTGGTCCTTGAGCACAAAGTCCGGGGCGGCCTCGCCGACCGCGATGGGCGAGGGACGGGGCGACAGGTGAGCGTTCAGCATTGAGGAATCTCCCGGAAATCAGCCCGAGGCGCAAAGGCCCCGAGTTGTGTATGCTAGTACGGTCGATTCCGACCGCAGGGATGCCCCGGATTCAGTGATCGAAGTTCGATGCGTCACGGCCGACTCACGGAAGGTTGAAAGAGATGCCCGGTGTCAAGGTGGAGTCCAAACTCCAGCCAGATTCGGTGCAGGAACGCTACGCGCTCGTGAAGGACCGCGTCGCGGCCGCCGCTCGCAAGTCCGGGCGGGCGCCCGAGTCCATCATTCTTGTCGCCGTGACCAAGTTCGCCGAGTCCGACCAGGTTCGATCGCTGGTCGAGCTCGGCCACCGCGACTTCGGCGAGAACCGCGTGCAGCACCTGATCCAGCAGGCCGCGATGGTGGAGGAGTTCCTCGCCCGCGCCCGCATGCTCCCAGGGGCCGCCAAGGTCTCCAGCGAGCCGGTCCGCTGGCACATGATTGGGCATCTCCAGCGCAACAAGGCCCGCAAGGTTGTTGAATTCGCGCGCCTGATCCACTCCGTTGATTCCCTGCGCCTCGCCGAGGAGCTCCAGCAGATCGCCCTCCGCCGCGAGCAGTCGATCGAGGTGCTTCTCCAGGTCAATTGCTCGGGCGAGCGGAGCAAGTTCGGTTGCCCGGTGCCCGCCGCGATCGCTCTGGCCGAGCAGATCGACACCATGCTCAACGTCCGCGTGCGCGGTCTCATGACGATGGCGGCCCTCGACGCCGACGAGGCCGAGACCCGCGCCACCTTCGCCCGCTGCCGCGAGCTGTTCGAGGAAATGAAGAAGATCGGGATCGGCGAGGGGCGCTTCGACCTGCTCTCCATGGGCATGACCAACGATTTCGAGCCGGCGATCGCCGAAGGCGCCAACATCGTGCGGATCGGGACGGCCATCTTCGGCGCTCCCAAGAACCCGCCGCCCGAGGACGACGAGGAATAGCCCCGGCGTTCATCCGAAAACCGCCCGATCTCCCCGATAACTCGGCCCCGGACTCAAACCCGCCCCGGCGGCGTCCGATACTCCCGATGGCGCGTGACGCGCCCCACCCGGAGACCAGCCGTGCCGAACACCAACCCGATGCAGATCAATCGCCGTCAGTTCGAGCGATTCGCGCTCACGCCCATGTACACCAGCATCGCGCTGCGCACGCTCGACGAAGAAACCTTCGAGTACGAGGGGCACGCCTACGACATCAGCGAGGGCGGCATGCAGTTCGAGCTCGACCGCGGCTTCGAGCCCGGCTCGCGCGTCGTCCTCCGCATCGATCTCCCCGACCAGCGATTCAACAACACCGGCGACATCGGCCCCGGCCGCGCGCTCTTTGTCTTTGCCAACGTCGTGTGGATGGACGACAGCGACGTGGGCCCCACGCGCATGGCCGTCACGTTCACCAATTTCGCCCGCGCCGGTGATCGCGAGCGCCTGCTGCGCCACATCTCGCGTCGCGCCCTGCGCCGCGCGGCCTAGAAACCTCGGGTCGCCAGCGTTTCCGCCGGTGTCACTCGCCGCCCATCGACCTCCTGTGGCCCACCCCGACGCTCGCCGGGGTGTCGTACACCCGTCGCGTTGAAATCAGGGGTGCTCGCGCATATCTTTGACTCCCGATCGGATGCCGCGTCCATCGGTCGCCGGGCCTGTTTCCCGGCCGCAAAGGGCTTTTCGCCACCTTAGCTCAGCGGTAGAGCGATGCTTTCGTAAAGCATAGGTCCAGGGTTCAAATCCCTGAGGTGGCTGTTTCCACTTGCGGACATCTGAGGACAGGACGCCGCAACTCCTGAGAACACAAGTGGTTCGGGCGGAGTCGAGTCGGGGTCGTCTGCACCAGTTGCGGACAGTTGCAGTCCCTTTGCTGGAGCGCGCTGTAGCGCCGGTGTAGCGCGCGGCGCGTCCGTGCCCGTCGCCTTGGCTCGCATCGGCTCTGGGCTGAGCGTGAGATCGGGGAGCTTGGAGACCGCTTCGGCTTGGTCGACGATGCCCAGCTTGGCGTAGATGCGAGCCGTGAGTTTGGGGTCGGTGTGCCTGGCCAGCTTCGATGCGTGGAACAGTGACACACCGGCGCGGGCGAGGTTGGTCACGAATGAAACGCGGAGAGAGTGGAAGTCGAACACGGCGCCTTCGGCGTCCTTCTCGCAGAGGAAGAGTGACTTCTCCCGTCGCTGACGCTCTTCGTGATCCTGGCCGGCGGCGTCGATCCATGCGGACCGTGCTGCAGCAAGGTCGCGCCTGATCGCGATCGCCATGAAGTCACGGCGTGGAAGCGCGAACGCCGGGGCCGCGGGAGACTTGTTCGCCAGCTGCGCCCGGAGTCGCTTCGCAAGGTGCGGCTGGATTGTGAACGTGTAGCCGCGTCGCGCCTTCTCCGACCTGGCGGGAAGGCGGAGCGTGGGCTGAGTCGCGGTCAGAGAGAACCATCCGGCACGGAGCGCGTGAACCTCCTTGTTGCGAAGCCCGGTGCCGAGAACCAACTCGTAGGCGAGCGCACGCTCTTCGCCGGTCGAGACGGTCTCTGTTCCGTCGGTGGCGCGATGGACGATGGACGGGCCGGCGGCGGTGGCGGCCAGAAGCCATCGCTGCTCGTCGAAGTCGAGGGCCTTGCGTTCCCGCTCGGCGGCGGCGCTGATCGTCTGCAATCCTGCCAACGGGAAAGCCGGGATCCTCCGTTCTCTCGCGGCCCACTTGCAGAATGCGATGATCGCTTGACGGTGGCTCAAGAGCGTGTTGGACGCGAGCCCATCCTCCTTGAGCGCCGCGAGCGCCAGCTCGACAGCGGCGGGTGTAATCTCGCTGAGCCGCACGAGTCCGGCCTTGGCCGCAATCACTCGCACCCGGCGGGCGACTCCTGGGGCGCGCGTCGCCCGCTTCGGGTCGGCGATCAAGTGCCGTTCGAAGTCCTCGACGTGTTGCTCAATTGGAACCGCGGCGGCGGAGCTTGTTGGATCGAGCAATCCCCACTTCGTCAGCTTCGTTCGCCATGGCGCTGAGAGTGTTTCCACCCATTCCGCGAGGTCCTTCTTCATGGGATCGCCGGTCAGCCTGCGATCGAGCAAGCCGTCGATGCGTCGTGCGATCGATTCGGCGGTCTGCTGATACGCACCTACGCGGAGCGTGCGCCGTCGGGCGTCCGGCCCCGTGAATCTCACAGCGTGCTTGCCGTCGCTGGTCTTGATGACGGTCGATCCTGCCATGTTCAACCCTTCTTCGTGGTGTGCGGAAACACAATCTCGGCACCCAAGAAAGCGAGCATCTTCTCGGCGTTGGCGAGCGTGAGGGTCTTGCCCGCGTTCATGAATCGACCGACGGCGGGCTCGGAGATTCCGGTCTCCTTCGCGACGCGGTAGGCGGAAAGGCCGCGGCTCCTGATCTCCTGGCGGATTCGCTCATCGATGGACTTCTTCTTCGGCATGAGCACACTCTACCATCGGCCTTGCAACCTGTCAAGCTTGAGTGTACGATGTCGGCATGGGAAAGCAGCGGACAACAGTGGACACGGCGAAGCCCCTGCGGTTGGGGATCGCTTTCCGCCGGCGAGCTCTGCTCGTCGGGACGCTGCCGCCGTATTCCGAGAATGACGAGCGGCAGGCAGAGATCGCGGCTGTTCTCAGGACAATGGGCGACGTTCGTTTCGGAGCGATGACACCAGCGGCGGCGCGCCATTCCGCCGATGCTCTTTCCGTGTTGTCGCTATGGAAGGTCGAGTCGGAGCTTCCGAACGCGGGGTTGTCTGGTAGGGATGTCTCTCGGTGGTCCCGTTTGAACCTGGTGCTGGACGCCGCGGTCTTTCATGTGCGCGCTCTGGCCGAAGGGAGGATGCCGGACCTGCGCGCGGCGGAGGTGTTGAGCGAAGCGGCTGAATCGCGTGCGGCTGGCATTAACTACACCTGGAAGCCGGCGCGTTGGTTTGAAACCGCGGAACTGTCGGCGGACCAACTTCGGATGGCGACCCGGCCTGATCGTCGCGGGATAATTCAGAAGCGGACCGTTGGCAAGAGGAATGTTGAGTATGCCGTGGAGACCGTGATTGAGTACTTTGCCGGCGACGAACTGAGGGCCAATACGCTTCGAGCAAAGCTCGCGAGCGAACGTACGAGCGGTCGTTTTGCGAACACTCCGAACAAATAGGGATGTCGCTCTTGAACGTTCGCGAAAGCGCCCGATTCTTGGTGCGTGCCCGACCATGACGAACCACAATCAACTCTCCTGAACGCCGAGCAGATGGCGAGGCGCATTGGCGTGCGCACCGGCTGGCTGAACGGCAATGCAGACCTCGGCAAAATTACCGCCGTGAGGTCCGGCCGTCGGTGGCTGTTTGATCCATCGGTGGTTGAGCGAGAGGTTCTCGCGATGATCGACGCGAGCCCGCGATTCGCTCCTCAGCCTCGGCGAGATCAGCCATTGTGGGCCGATCGTTGGTGGGAATTAGAAGTCGATGTCCAGGCGCGAATGTTGGCCTACTCGTGGCTGATCGCAGACGAGCAGGGAGTCGATCGATACTTGGCAGGTCTCGAGCTTCTTGGGCTCAAGGTCGACATCGTCGGGCGCATGGGACGGCCACCAGTTTCGCAAGAGGTGAAGGATGAACTCCGCAAGCGTCAAGGGTGGTGAACTCGCTTTGGATGCTGGCGCAACCGTCGCTTCTGGCGTCGCCCTCGTCGGCGATCGCTTGCGGTCTGGATTGGCGTTCTCGGTCAGCGACTGGGCTGAATTCTTCTCCGTCGATCCCCGCACGGTTCGCCGCTGGGTAGCCTCCGGCGCCTTGCCCGAGCCCGACGTGCGACCAACGAAGCGAACCGTTCGCTGGTCCCCCCGGCTCGTCGAGCGCATCGTCCGCGCAAAGGGAGCGGCGCGATGAGCAAGCCTCATGTTCGTTCCTCACTGTCATCCGATGACAGTGAGAAGGAAAGCGCTAGGAAGCGCGGGCGTCCGCCGCGGTTCAATTCGGAAATCGCTTCCGCATTGCTGCGGTACCTCGATGCGGATCGGCTCAGCCTCCGGAGACGGCGCGACATCCTGATCCGACAGTACGCCCTTACCACCCTCGTCAACTACGACTCGACGGCGTTCCCATTCTGCGCGCCGGCGGCTCGCCTGCGTGCGGGGGAAGTCGAGCTGAAATCAAAGACGCTGGTCGAGCTGGGCAAGATCAAGGATCCCGCCCTGATGATCGACCTCGCGCTCACGCTTGAGCTCTTCGCGAGCGACGACCCGAAGTTCAGAGACGCGGACGGCGCGAGGTTCATTCGCGTCAATGCCCGCGCGGCCGCCGCGGAGGATGCGGAGGATGAGCGATGACACCTTCGTCAACATTCGCGCCGGTCGACTTCGATCCGGTCTGCGTGTCCGAACTGGTCGCCCGGCATCGGGACCTTCGCCCGTTGATCGTCGATGGCATGATTCGTGCGGGCGAGGTCACCAATATTGTTGCGCCACCCAAGCTCGGCAAGAGCTGGCTCGTCCAGAGCCTCGCCTTGTGCGTCGCCTCGGGTCGGCCCTGGCTTGGGAAATTCCAGGTCCGAACGGTGCCCGTCCTGTTCGTCGACAACGAGCTTCACGCGGAGACCCTTGCCTTTCGATTTCGGTCGCTGATGAGTGCCATGAAGATCGATCCCAAGAGTCTGCGCGGCAAGCTGCACGTCGATTCCGCCCGGTGCCGACCGAACATGAACGATGATCGCGTATCCAACTGGTGTCAGGACAAGGAAGACAACCCGGTCGGCCTGGTGATCATCGATGCGCTCTATCGGTTCCTCGTGGCGTCGGGAGTTGAGAGCGAGAACGACAACGCGGCCGTCACGAAGTTCTACAACCGCATCAGTGCGTTTGCGCTTTCCTCCGGTGCCGCCGTCGTGCTGGTGCATCACACCTCTCGGGGCAATCAGGCGGACCGAGAGGTCACAGACATCGGCGCCGGAGCCGGCGCGATCAGCCGCGCACCCGACAATCACTTCGTACTTCGCCCGCACCTTGAGGATCGGGCAGCAGTCCTCGCGGGCGAAGTGCGAAGTTGGCAGTCGTTCGAATCACTCGTAGTGCAACGTGACGGAGATTCCGGCCTGTGGACGGCGACCGCTCTGGACCCGTCGGAACTTCGCCGCGGATCCCGACGCCAACGCAAGCCGATTCTCTCCAACGATCGCTCGCTGGATGCGTTCTTGGCTTGCTTCCTGGGCGACACGCCGAAGGACCTGGCCTTCGTCGTCGCTGAGGCTGTCGCGGCTGGTTGGTCAACGCGGGCTATCAACGCCGCCGTGAAGCTTGGCAAGGCTTCTCGGCGAATCTATGACCACCGCCATGGCAACAACACTCCTTCGATGCTGGCGACGGTTCCTCCGAACCGGGGGAACCAATCATGACCCTTACGTCGCTGTTCTGTGTGTGCGCGCGCACCCCCTTATACCCCCACAGGGCGCGCGCACACACGCGGCCCCTGTGTATGCGCGCTGTGCAAGCGCTCACGCAGCGCGCGCACACAGGATCGATCTGGCGAGCACAACGGGCGAAGGTCGGCCCTCGCGCTTGTGCGTGCTTCTCACCCGTTCCGACCCCGCTTTTCGGCACTTGGCTTCCGAAATTGATCGCCTGCGCTCTGTCACAGTGTAGGCGATGCGCGTTTCGGGCCTGTGTTCTAGGTGTTTTCGACGTGCGTCGTGATTCGCGCTACAGGAACCCGCCCCCCGATCTCGCTCCGCCGACGCAGACAGGGGGGTACGCGGGGGGTCTCGCCGCGGTGCGTCGAGGTCAACCACCCCCACGAACCCCCAGAAAAAAAATCTCAGACCCTGTGTGGCGCAGCCGAAAGAGTGATAAACTAATCTGATGCTGCGGGACAGTGGCATAAGCGGAGTTGATGACGTGCCCGAAGTCATGGACGACAAGGCGGCGAAGAAGCGGCGTGGAGAGCGTGGCAAAGGCAAGCCGCGCGAGGCTGCGGTATGGGACGCTTTGGGTCGTGTCTACCACCAGGCTCTCAAGGCCGGCGGAGACGCGGTGATCGACCCGGAGACGGGTCGGCCCGCGCTCGACGGGAACGGGCGTGTGATCCGGAATCCGCCGTCGGCCGCGCTGCTGCGAGAGGCTCGCGCGTGGTCCCGCGAAACGGCGCGGATGCGCGAACAGGGCAAATTCGGCGGCAAGTCGAAAGTGCTGCAAGCCCTCGCAGCCCTCTCCGACAACAGTTCGAACCCGATGAGGTTGCCGAGCGAGCACGACCGCTTGAAGGCGGCGCGCGATGCCATGCTTGCGGCGAGGCGGAGCAACGACACCCGGAAGGAATCGCGATGACCGAGCATGACGTCGAGAGCCTCGGTTACCGAATCGTGTCCGGGGAACACGACGGGCGGTTCCTTGCCGGAATCTCGCAGAGTGGGGCGGAGGGCTTTCTCTGCAGCGCCGTGAGCACGCTCGACGAAGGACACGCGCGGAGCGCCGCGGTCGGCAAGTTTGCCGGGATCATGGCCGAGCTCGATCGGCTTGACGCTTACATCGTTCTGACACCACGACAGGAGCATTGAAAATGACAGATCAAGAGGCCGCAGTGTTGATTGGTCAGCTGAAAGAGCACGGGCTTGAGTTTCAGGTTGGAACCCACGTTTCCGGATCCGGAGGCGAGTACGAACACCGGGGGCACATCCGCCGGATTGAGGATCAGCGGGACGTATTCTGCGCGCCCGGAGTAGACGAGAGGCAGGCCAAGTACGCGACGCTCGCGCTCTTTGCTCGGGAGTACAAACTCACGGGCAAGAAGGCCAAACCCGACGGCGCCGTGTCCCTGCGAGTCGATCGCCTTGAGCAGTCGATCACGCAACTGAATGCCAAGTTCGACCAGATGCTGGACGCCATGAAGGCGGGCGGCGTTCGAGTCGCTCCGTCGCCGACATCCGCGGTCGCCACTCCCGGAGAGGTCACCGACGACCAGATGCGCGCCGGTCTCGCTGCGATGGACGTTGAAGTGGACCCCTCCTGGGGCCGCAAGCGGCTCATGGCTGAGGCCAACGACCGCGGGCTGCTCAAGCTGCTCACGCGCGCAGAACTCGGAGACGACTCGAAGGCGGAGAATCGGGACGCCGAATCGCAGACGAGCGAACCGGGTGACGACCACGACCGAGACGACTGATCGCCGTTCGCTTTTATTGGATTCACAGAGGTGCAGCCATGGAAGAGACCGCGCAAGAGAAACTCAGACGCGAAGTGCGGGAATCAGTTGAGAGAGGCGGATTCGGGAGCAATCGCGAAATGCTCGCCGCAATCAACGAGTCCGAGCGCCGACGCGGTTTGCCTTGGAATACGGACGAGTCGTTGATGGACAAGGTTCGCGCGACGCACAAGTCCGTGTCGTCGGCGGTGTGAAGGAGATCGCGATGCCCCTGCCAAGAAACGTCCGCAAGCTCGACAAGTCCGAAGCCGCGAAGGTTCTGCGCAGCTGCGGAGGAGCTCCATTTGAGAGCAAGGCCGACGTGATGCAGGCGCTCGTCGAGTTGCAGTCTCCCGCCGTACTTGAAGTAGCACGCCGACTGGGTGTGACGCCGGCTTCGGTCTGGGCCGACGGGCTCGACACACTGGGAGTGAAATGACATGAACGACAAGCTCTCGACCGCCGTGTTTGCTCAGCGGGCAGAACGCATGGCCGCGGAGGAAGCACTCGCTCATGAGTGGGCGGGCGTGCTCCAAGCGCATCTGGACGGAGATGGCGGCGCAACCAAAGCGATCGCGGATGAAATCGCGTCGGGTCGAAAGAGCTTTGGTCAGGTTGACGCGGAGCTCGATCGGATTCGAAAGATACGCGAGTACAAACACAAGATCGCGTCGCTGGAAGCGTCGCTTGCCGACGTGCCCAGCTACGAACAGATCGGGGCCGAGATCAGCGAGATCGACGCCCAGATCGTCGGGTCGATTGGCGAGTTACTCGAACGGAAGCGGTCGCTCCTCGAAGAACGCGACGCGCGCCGCGACCTGGAATCTAGGCGTCGTGACGACTCCCGAACCCTCGCGGCGCTCTAGCGAATCCGAGTGACTTGTGCCAAAGGACGGAACTCAAACTCGCGCCGGCCTTCGTCCGCTCCCACTTGGCGAGCGGCTCTTGCTGCGCGCGTTTGAGTTGAGCAGGTTGTTGAATTGCTCGCGCTCGCAGCTGCATGAGCTTGATCGCGCGGGATACGTCCCATCGCCGATCCTGTTCGGCGAATCGCGCGTGTGGCGGGTGGCGGAGATTCGTGACTGGATTACGGCGGGCTGTCCCGAGCGATCCGACTGGAAGTGGCGGCCCACGGTTGCGGTCAAGCTCGACGATCTCATGGAGCTTCGTCGTCGAGAGCGTGACGCGCTCGTTGCCGAGGTGCGCGAGCTTGAAGAACGCAAGGCGCGGGGCGAGTCCGTCGCGCTGGTAGGAGTAAGGCCATGAACAACCTCGCGCCGGATCATCTCGACACGTTCGTTCGCCGTGCGACCGAGGCGATGGGCAAGCTCGATCCTTCATCGCGGAAAGTTCCACTCGCCCGTTCGCTTCTGCACGTTCTCGCGCTCGCGCACGGAACGACAAGATCGCTTCTGTCCGTGATTCCGAACGACACGCCGCGAACGCCAGAGTCCTACTTGTGGGCCTCGCTTGGAGAGGCCGTTCGCGTCGAAGAGTTCATCGCTCAGGCGATCGAAGAAATCGCCAACCGAGAAAGCGAGAACGTTACCCAATGACCCAGTTTGAAATGCCCGGCCCCCCCGGCGCGATCGTGCGCAATCAACCGATCCCGATTCCTTCGGTCGGAGTGACCCAAACGCTCAATGCGCCCGGCGTCGTTCCGCTTCCATACACCGAGGATCGCGGCGCGCAGCTGGCCGACAGCATCCTTCGCGGCATCGGATACGCCGGGCGACTCGCCGGCGACATCGCCGAAGAGAAGCGCCGAATGGCGATCGAGCAACAACGCATCGACGAACTCGCCAAGGCGTCGCACGAGGGCGCCGCGCGGCTCGCGGTCGGCACGGCGCTTCCTCGCATCGCGGACGAGATTTGGAGTCGCAAGCTTGTCGTGCCCGACGGACTCACTCCGGAAGAGTTTGCCACGGAGTACGTGAAACAACATTCCGCCGACCGCCCCGAGGCCTATCGGGACTACTACGCGCGGCTCGCGGTGCCGAGCATCGTGCGCGAAATCTACGCGCACCGTCGCGCGATGGCGGACCAGGCGCAGAGTGAAGACCTCGCTCTCCGATCGCAGGCAAACACCGTCGAGACGGATGCGGCGGCGATGCTGGCTCGCGTGAGTGAATCGCGGAAGCTCTACCCCAACGTGCCCGAATCCGAACTGGTCGGAAAGCTCGTCCTTCCCGCGCTCGACGCCGCATCGAAGTCGGGCGACGCTGGCACGTTCAACGCGGCGAACAAAGCCCTGGGCGATCTGTTCCCAGCGCAACGCCAAGCGGCGGAGCGTGAATTCGCCGACACGATCGCACGCCTGCAGCGCGAGCGAGGCCAGCTCGCCGAAGCCCGCGTCTATGGCCTCATCGGCGACATCGGTCAGGGCGGCGAACTCCCCGAATCCGTCGTCGCGGCGATCGACGCCGAGCATGAGGCGGGAAACCTCGGGGCGGAGAAGGCCGTCGCGCTTCGCGGCTTTGTGGTTCACACGGCCCAGAGTCGATTTGCGGACGCGCTTTCCGGAAAGGTCCTACGCGGCGAGATCGACCCCGCGACGCTCGCGGAGCGCGTGGGCGAAGCCACCAAGCGCGACCCCGGCGCGGTCGACTACCTCGATCCGGATCGCGGTCGAGCCCTGCTCAACCAGGCCGCCGACGTGACGGCGCGAGACGTGGCGCGGCAGCGGGTTTCGCTGGTGCTCTCGGGCGCTCCCGGCTACCTGACCAGCGCGGCGGACGGCGCGGCGTTTGATGACGTGCTCAAGGGTGCCGGGATCATCGACGGCCTTGGTCGCGTCGCCCGCCCCGATGATCTCGCGGCGTCGGTCCTTCGCGCTCGCATCCTTCCACGCTCAATCTCGGAAACGCTGGTCGCCAATCTCACCGGGTCCGACGCGAACGATTCGGCCGGCGCCGCCCGCGCGGTCGGCATGATCGCAGCCGGTTCCCCCCGCTTGTTCGCCGATCTGGTCGACGCGGCCGGTCCCAAGCTCGAGCCGGCGCTTACCGCGGCGGCGGATGAGTACGCAAGGGGCCGCCTGAGCAACCAGAGCACCGCGCCCAAGTCACTGTCGCTGATCCGCGACACGCTCGCGGCCGAACCTCCTGCCGAGAAGCCCGGCGACGATGTTCTTGCGGACCTGAAGCGCGACAAGATCGATCCGACCGTCAAGGCCGGAGAGATCATCAAGGCGGCGCGGGAGGACTTCCCGCACACCAAAGACACGCTCCTGGGATTCGACTTCCTGAATCCCGATCCCAGCATGGGCACGCCGGGGCAGGACGTGACGAGCCTTGCGTCGAAGTGGTACGCGGATCGATTCCGCGAGCTGCGGACCCGCCTGCCCCGCGAGCAAGCGCTCCAGTCGGCGGAGACCTACGCGAAGTCCAAGGTCGAGAACTCGATCGACTTCGTTCGGTGGGGCGATGTCGTCTCGCCGGTCCTGATCGATCGCGGGCGCGGCCTGCGGATGCCTGAGGGTCTTCGCTGGGGCGACGGCTTCGAGGACGAAGCCAAGGCCGATCTGACCGCGGCCGGACATGATCCCGCGGATGTCGCGGCGATGCGTCCGATGCTCGAGCCCGCGACCGGGCCCGGCGTCGATCCGACCTCGCGCATGGGCTGGGCGTTCCTGAACGGCGACGGCGATCCGATCACCGACGCGCAGGGACGTGTTCTGATCTTCCGGCCCTCCGACAAGCTCGCGACGCAGAACGCCGAGTTCCGGCGATTGCTGGATCAGAAGGCGGGCAACTTCAAGCCCGCCGGCGGCGCGATGAACTTCCTCCTGCCTCCTCGCCTGCCGAGCGAAACCGACACCGAGTACATGCGCCGGATGGGACGCAAGCGCCCCGGAGAATTCTGATGCCGATCATCGCCGTCGATCCCGCCGAAGCCGGTGCGACCTTTCCCGGCGAGCTCGATCGCCTCGGGCAGATTGCGGCCCTGGCCGATCGGGGCGATCCGCTCGCCCAAACCCCCGCGATGCGCACGGCGCAGGCGGCGGAGCATCCGCCGACGCTCGGCGAGACCTGGCGGGCACGCGCCGGGATGTCGATGGTGCAATCGATCCTCGACGCCGGATTCGGACCCCGCAACACCGTCGAACCTGGGTTCAATCCGTACCGCCACATCGAAGAGACGCCGCGCCTGCGTGACGACCCGATCGTCCGGGCCCTGGTTGAGCGCGGGCAATTCGACGGATCGTCGAATCCCGACCGATTCGAGTGGGACCTGCTCACGGGTCGGCGGTTCTTTGAGGACGCCGAGACGGTTCATCGCGCCGGGACCGGCAACGCGGCGCTGACGATGGCCGGAAGCATGATCGGAGATCCCGTGAACCTGCTCCCGTTCGGCGCAGCGCTCAAGCTCGCGCGGGCCGGGACCACGGCGGCGCGGGTGGCGAAGGCCGCCGGCACGATGGCGGCGATCAATCTGGGCCTGGAAAAGTTCCACAACGCCCTGCAGCCCGCGTCGGACACGCCGGGCCTGTCGAATGAGACGATGGCGGCGGTGTCGGGTGCCGGGTTCGGCGCCGGCATTGGCCTGCTGACCAGCCCCGCCTTCCAAGGCGCGGTCGGTGGATGGCTGCAATCGCGGCGAATCGGGCAACTCCGGCGCGACCTGGAGCACGTCCTTGCCGAACCGGTGGCGCGTCCGTTCGATCCCGTCGCGGTCAAGAGCGACGCCGATCTTGCCCGCGTCACGATCGCGGACGAGCTTGCACGCGGCAAGGCCAACCTCGATCGCATCCTCGCCGATGAACCACTCGACAATCGAACCGTCTCCGCCCTGCATCGCGACGGCGACGAAGCCGCGGCGGTGCTGGACCAGCTTCGCACCAAGTACGCCGCGGCGGGGAAACAGCTTGTCGTGGTCGATCACCCGGACCAGTGGGTTTACGACCTGACCAGCGAGGTCAAGGCGATCCTCGATCACCCGTCGCTCAACCTGGCGGCGTCGCCCGCTGATTTTGCGGGGTACGGCGCGATCGATTCGATGGTCTCGGGCCTGACGACCCGCTACGCGAACCTGGCGGCCTCCGTGACGCCCGGCGGACGCTTGGCCCAATCGATGCTCGGGCGAGTGGCCGACGTCTACCGGACGCTCTCAGGGAGCGCCACGACGATCACCAAGGGCGCGGCGCTGGACCCGCTCAACTACGAATCGCCCGTCGCGGCTGAGAACCTCAAAGCCGTTACCGATGGCTGGATGGAAGCGACCCGCCTGGAGTTGCGGAAGCGATACGTCGCGGCCCGGCGCGAGGGCGATTCGCTCGTCTACGACGGCAAACCGATCGGCACCCGATTCGACTACTCGGGGTACCAAGCGGCGGTCGCGGACCTGCTCCGCCGCGAAAACGCGGCGAGCCTCGGTTTCGAGGCGACGCTCCCGGCTGACGTGCCCAAGGCGGTACGGGACGGGGCGGACCTGGTGCGCGGCTACATGGGGCGGATGGCCGAAGAGGGCATTCGAACGGGGATGCTCCCCAAGGGCGTCGATCCCGCGGCCTACCTGCCGCGCGTCTACAACGTCCCCGAAGTGCTGGCCCGCGAGGGCGAATTCAAGGCCAAAGTCGCGGACTCGTTCGCGCGGAATGACCTGCTCCGCGAGGGCAAGCCGATCACCCCCGATGAGCGGTTGGTCATTCCCCAAGTCGCGGAGCGCCTCGACCAAACCCGCATCGGCGAACTGCTCCGGGCCAAGCGTCGAGTCACGGCGGCGGAAGAGGCGGGATTCAAGGCGGTGACGCGGGCCGAGATCGACGAGCGCGCCAAGGCGGTCCTGGGCGACTGGTCGGGCATGGGAAGCCGCGGGCGCTCCACGCGCCAGCCGATCGAGGAAACGCTCCGCGACATCTTCACTGGTCAGGCGGCAATGACGAACCCGCTCGCCCGCTTCCGCGCCATGAGCGCATGGGCGTCCAGGGCTGGACACCTCAAGGGCCAAACGCTCGTGGACCTTGACGGGCGACAGCTCGCGGTCGGGGATCACTGGTGGCTCGGTGAGGACATCGCGATCGGGGTGGCCGGTATCGGCGACGATGGGACGCTGAGGCTCCGGGTGTTCGATCACGTCGAGTCGCGGCGGCTCAACAGCATCATCGAAACCGACCCCGACGAATACACGTTTACCGTGCCGGAGTCCGAGCCCCTCGTCGCCACACGCGACACGCTGACCAAGGCGGCGGAGCCGGACCTCGGCGCCCCGATCGATGCGATCGACGAAACGCCGGCGGACGGGGCGGCCATGTCCAAGCCGCCCAAGCGGGTGCGACTGGCCGAATCCGACCTTCCCGCCGATATGCGCGAGGCATACCGGGCGCTCCTGCCCGGCTGGTATCGCCGGAACGCGCAGGCGGCATTCGACACGATCACGGCCCCGCGCGAGCGGCATGGTGTGGTCGGCATCGGCGGCGGGGAGAATCACGCCGCGGCCCGGACGCTCACGATCGATGAGGCGGCGCTCTCCGACTTCCTCGTCAAAGACCTCGAAGATGTCTTGATGCGATACTCCCGCACGATGGGCGGACGGATCGCGGTGCGCCGCGCGATCCAGCTCAACGATGGGACCTGGGGCGGCGTGCGGCTTTCCGACGGCTCGCGGGTGGAGGACGGCGCGGGCCTGCTCACCTACCTCCGCGAGACGGTCGACACGCTCGATTCGTTCGCCCGCTACGCGGACACCCGATCGGCCCGCAAGGTCGGCGGCTCGGGCTCGCTGGTTCCCTTCGTGCGTCGCCTGCGGTCGCGCATTGAACGCGACGTTGGTATCCCCCTGGCGATGCTGGAAGGCCGCAACCCGCTCGACGGGAACGGCGTGTTCGCGGCGCTGCAGTTCATGGGGCGCACGGCGGGGCGGATTTCGTACCTGAACAAACTGGGCTCGGTCGCGTGGGCGCAGCTCAACGACCTGGCTCCGGTGTCGATGTACATGATGGCGCGGCCGTCCTCGTGGGCGATGATCCCCCGCGCCCTGTTCAACCTGAAAACCCTGCCGCGCCGGGACCTCGAAGCAATCGGCGTGGTGTTCGATGGCATCGCCCGAACGCGATCACTCGCCGACGTGGACGCGATGACGACGAACGCGGGCATCGGCGAGGGCATCGTTCGCCGGGCGACGGCCGCGGCGGAGCGCGGACTCGAGGCCGCGGGCGACGTGCAATCGCGAGTGTCGCTGATCGCGTCGATCACGAACACGATGAAGGCCGCGTCGGGCGGCACCGCGATCGATCGACTCGTCAACATGTCGAAGCGGACCCTCCGGGCCCGCGAGCTGATCGACGGCGGCATGAGCCGCAAGGCCGCATTCGCCAAGGTCGGGCTTCCCGGCGACGGCTATCTCGCCTCCTGGGTGAACCGCATGGGCCTGACGGCCGGGTCCGTCGAGTCGAGCTCGGCGGGCTGGTTCCATCGGATGATCTACGAACACGGGTTGATGCCCGACGATACTCCGGTGCGCGAGACGCTCCCGACGTTCGCGGAGTACATGGCCCACGATGGTTTCGTGAAGCCCAATTTTGCGGAGTGGTCGGTCGATGAGGCGGGGCAGCGGTTCCTCGACAGGATCATCGCCAACCTCAACGGCGAGGTCTCGCGGTCGCTGGTTGTGACGCCGGGCGTGTTCGATCGGCCGATCATCAATCAATCGATCTGGGGCCGGTTGTTCAACCAGTTTCAGTCGTTCTCCTACGGCTTCGGGAACCAGCGGCTTCGGCTCATGGCGCAGATGCCGGCGCGGATGCAGCTCTCGACGTGGGCGACGTACCTCTTCCTCGGCGCCTTGAGCGACGCGATCGCCTCGCACCTGTCGGGGCGGCGGTCGTTCGATGACTCGATCAAGATGTGGCGCGAGAACCCGATGGGCGGCGTCTACGCGGCGTGGGGACGCTCCGGCCTGGCCGGGTGGTTCGATAGGCCCGTGGCGGTCGCGGACGCCCTGGGCGTGCCGTGGAGCCCATGCAACGTCTTTGGCGCGGCGGCGTCGTCAACGTCGGCGCGGCATGTTGAGGCGGGCAAGGCGCTCACGTTCTTCGGTCCCGTCGCGGCGGACCTGGACACGGCGATGCGGCTCTCGGGGCGGCTGGCGTCGGGCCAGTTTGACCGCGAGTCGGGGCGGATGGCGGCGAAACTCACGCCGTTTCAAAATTTGCTGTGGCTGCGGCTGCTGCACCAAACCACCGGCGCGCCCGTGGTCCCCGAGTCGATCGTTCTGCCGAAGGCGGGGGCGGGGCGGTAAATCACCGTGCCTGGCGGACGATGTTCAGCCTCGCCCGCTCCGATTGTCTCCAGTCTCTGCACCCTCGAACATGAACGGGAACTGCCGCTGCTTCGGCTTGCGCCGGCTCCATTCCTCGAGGCGGTATCCCCGGTGAGCCAAGCACTTAATCCTCCACATCGAACGCCTTCTGGATCGGAGCAGATGCTCTTTGATGTCTGGCCACATCACGAGCAAGGCTCGCAAGCGTTCAAGCATGAATCGCTGTCCAAGCTCCCCATAGAGGAACACGATCGGAATCCGAAGCTGATCCGCCATCTGGGGCAGCGGAGTTCCCTTGGGCTGCTTTCTCTTGCCCGCATCGCTGCTGATAATCAGCGTTGTCCGGAACGGCTTCAGCTTCTTGGTCCAGACGTCATCAGCCTCACCGCCATAGCCAAGATCCCGCAGGTGCTCGACGACTAGATCATCGAAGTCCTCGTCGAGCGCGATAAAGGCGCGGAGGGCCTGGGCCATCCTCGGTGACAGGTTCTCGTCGAGAACAATCTTCTTGATCACGCAGCCTTGCTCGAGACCGCTGCCAGTTGCTTCGCGTCATAGTCGGTCGCGAGCTTCACGGCGGCACGTGGAATATCCAGCATCCTTGCGGCCCGTTCGACAGATCCTTCTGTCTGAACAACTTCGACGATTGCACCGACGGTCATGTGCACTGGCAACACCATGGGGTGTCCGAGGGCTCGCATCGGATCGAGCTGCACGGAATATGCTCCTCGCCGCATCGCGGTGTAGCAGTTCGCGAGCCCGTTTGATCCAAAGCTCAGTTCTTTGATGTACTTCGCTACCAGGCGGGGCACGAGCTGCTGGTGTCTTTGCTTGCCAGAAATCTGAACCATGATGCCATCGACGTTGAGGAGGATCTCCTTGCCGAGCATGTATGTCTGATGGCGACGCGCGAACGGGAACTCGATGCCATAGTCGTGGTGGGCAACCTGGATGGCCTGCTGAATTCGATCGAGCGGGACCTCTTCCACCCGGCGGAGATTCCGGAGCGACATCAGTTGAATCACATCAACGAAGGTCAGGCAGTCGCCATCGGCCTCGGCGATGAGGACTGGCTTGTGGTCCCGGCCGACACCGAAAGCCCATCGGCGAACCAATTCTCGGCTGAGTCCGGCCACATACGCCGCCGAATCGACGGTAAAGCAGCCTCGGTTCAGTTTGGGAGTTGAGTGCGCCACGAGTGACCCTACGCCTCATCGGCCGATGCCGTTCCGGAGTTCGCGTCCGTGGCCCGAATCGACCCCGAATTCCTTCCGGGGTCTTCACATCATACCCGGCCGGGGATGGTCCGGGCAGGGATGGCCGCTTCGTGGGAAGTTCCCGCCGCGGCGTCAACCGGGGCGGGCGTGGCGTTGTCCTGTGGAGCCTGGGCTCGCGTGCCATCGCGAGTCAGGCGGCGGCCTGCTCGGGTTCCTCGGCGGTGCGGGCGTCCAATGCGAGATCATCGCCGATGAACGCCAGCAGCGCGACGGCTGACTGCTCGGCGCTTTCGAGCAGCTTGGTGAGTTCGTCGACTGATGCCTGTTCTTCTCGCTTGCGATAGGCGGGGTAGAGCTCGGCGATGTCGGCGGCGGCCTCGCGGATTCTCGCCAGGATGCGGGCTGCTGTAGCTGCGTTTTCCCGGCGATACCGACGCTTCGTCTTCCCACCGGACGGCAGGATCGGCCACCTGCTTTCCGGCTTTTCTTCGATCTTGGTGACGGCCTTCGTACCATCAGTGATAGCCATGAGTGCTCCTTTCATGAGCGCTGCAGGGTGAGGGGTCGTCGTCGGCTGATATCCGACGGCGGCCCCGACGTTTTCCGGTTCACGTTGAACCGGGGATTGTCATTCGTGCTGCTCCTGTTCGCGCACGAAGCGGCGAAGCTCTTCCAGTCGAAACACGATCTCTTTGCCGGCGCGGAATCCTTTGAGCTTTCCTTTGCTCTGGTAGTACCTGAGCGTGCGAACTCCGCGTTTCGAGATAGGGATGCGGAGATAGATCATCGCCTCCGCGGTGCTCATGACTTCCGGCGCCGGTCGGGGCGGGTCAGTCGACAACCACACGGTGTTCTCGTGGGTGAAAATGGTGATGTTGTTGATCTGGGCGACGCTGTTCGCGGCGTTCGGGTCGGGGGTTGGCGGTGTCGACGCGGGCTTCTTCCTGGTCAAGGCTTGGCCTCCGTGCGCTGGGCGCGTCCTGCTTGATCCATGGCGACGATACCGGCGATCGCGCTGATTGCGGCGTCTGAGAGATTCGGGATCGCGGCGATTAGGGAAGCGATTTCCGAATCTCGACCCGTCGTTTTTTGGAGCGCAGACTTGCACGCTGGGTCGCAACTGCTTGCACTGTCTGCACTTGGATTGTGTCCGTCTGGACCTTCGTAAAGCATAGGTCCAGGGTTCAAATCCCTGAGGTGGCTCCATGCGCTGGAAGACAGAAGTGGCGAAGTGGTCAGGTGGTCAGGTGGTCAGGTGGTCAAGTGGTCGGGATGGTCCGATGGATCGACGCTCGGAAAACACATCGGGCGAGCAGCGCCAACACGCATCGATCTCACCGCATACTGAACTCGCGGGAGATCGTCTTCCCCTGTTTCGCTGTCTCGCTGTTTCGCTGTTTCGCTGTCTCGCTGTTTCGCTGTTTCGCGCCCTCGCTACTTGCTGGTCTTCGGCTTGCCGGGGACCTGGATCGACGACTGACCGAGCGTGAGCGCGCTTTTGATTGACTTCGGATCGATCGGCGTCGAGCGCGGCGGGACGGCGTCGCTCGCGGGCTTGCCGGCGTTCGTTGGATCGCTCGATTTCGCGTCGTGCTTGTTTGAGTCGGGGCGCGAGTGATGCACGGCGTCGGGCTTTCCCTTGTCGTGCTTGGAGTGCTTGGAAGCGTGCGCGCCCTGCTCGGCTCCCGGCGCGGGCTTGATCGATTCCCAATGCTCGTTGATTCGCTTGGCGCTCACGGGCTCGCGCGTGCCCAGTCGCTCGGCGAACATGGACACGCGAAGCTCCTCCAGGAGCCAGCGGTGCTGCTCGACCTCGGCGGGATCGATGCGTGGGTCGGGCCAGAACGTGCTGGCATGACCGGCCGCGCCGGCGCCGCCGCTTGTGCCCGCCTCGATGCTCGCCAGCGCGTTGAAGTAGCGGTTCCACAAGGGGCGCAGGGCGTTGAGCTCGCGCAGGTCGCGCCCGGCGTTGCCGTTCTCCAGCTTGCGCAGGCGGAGGGCCATCGCGTCGAAGTACCGCGGCATCTCGCGCAGGCGATCGTCGGTCACCCGCCCCAGGAACCCGGGGAACGCGAGGCGAGCGAGCTGGTCCTTGATGTCCTTGGCGTTCTCTCCCCACGTGTCGGGGATCTGCCTTTCCAGGCGGAGCGCCACCGCCTGTCGGAGAGAAAGGAGCGTGTGGACGAACTCGCAGGTCTCGCGCGTGACGAGCCCGACCTTGCCCCAGCGATCGGCGAGACGCTCTTCGAACGCGTCGCGCGTGCGGACCTGCTGCACGATCGCGTCGTGCCCGCCCGGCCCAGAGAGGAACGCACGCTCGGCGATCAGGCACGCAAGGTCGGACTGCAACTGCGACGGCGTGCCGAGCGGGCCATAGAGGATCGCGAGTCGGTCGCGGTTCTTCTGGGCGTAAAGGTGCGCCTCGATCTCGTTGGCGGCCTGGAGCGCAAAGAGCCTGCGCAGCCCGCGATAGGTCGCAAACCTCGCGTGCGCGGGCGTGTCGACGAGCGTGAGCGCGATGGAGTCGGTGCGATCGACCAGCGCGGGGCAGCCGACGATGGTCACGCCGTTGCGGGTGGTCTGGAACGTGTCGGGGAGCGCGTCGAATTCCCAGGCCGTGAGCCCCTCGCGTCCGAAGGAACGCCGGGCGAGCGTTTCGAGCTGACGCTTGGCCCGCTGCGCGAATCGCGCCTGCAATTCCGCGATGTCGCGCCCCGCGGCAGCAATCTGGCCGCGGTCGTCGATGACGCGGATCAGCATGCGCAGGTGATCGGGGATGCCCTTGAACTGCCACGCGCTGGCGGGGATGTCGATGCCGCGCTGTTTCGACAGCTCGCGCGAGAGAGCGTCGGCGAGCGGGCCTTCGCCGAACTTCAGCGCGGCCGCCAGGGATTCCGCGACGGGGGCGGCTTCGATCTGCACGCGGAGCGGCTTGGGAAGGCTCTTGATGAGGGCCGCGATCTTCTCGCGGAGCATGCCGGGCACGAGCCATTCGCAGCGTTCGGCGCTCAACTGCGGCAGGTTCTCGATGGGCACGTCCATCGACAGGCCATCGTCCTCCGCGCCGGGCTCGAGCTTGTAGCTGATGTTGAGCGAGGTTCCGGCGGCGTGGACGCGGTCGGGGAATCGCTCGGGCGTGATCTCGTAGGGATCGCGGCGCATGACGTCGCCCGCGGTCATGTAGAGCGAGCGAGGGTTGGTGCGCTCCGCGTCGCGGCGCCAGCGCTCGAAGGTCGGCACGGAGTACACGCCGGCGGGCAGGCGCTTGTCGTAGAACTCGTAGATCGCCTTCTGCTCCGCGAGGATGTCGCGCACGCGGATCTTGGCCTCCATCTCGCGGACCTGCGCGACCAGGGCGCGGTTGTGCTGGGCGAAGGGCGCCTCGCAATCCCACTCGTCCTGCACCATGGCGTGCTGGATGAAGACGTCGCGCGCGTCGGCGGGATCGATCGGGCCGTACTGCACGCGCCGGCGGGGCACGAGCACCAGGCCGTAGAGCGTGACGCGCTCGAACGCGCAGACCTGGCCCTCCTCGCGGAGCCAGTGGACATCCGAGTGCGAGCGGCGCAGCACGTGCCCGCCCAGCTCTTCGATCCACTCTGGGCTGATGCGGCAGCAGCAGCGTGCGTAGAGCTTGGAGGTCTGCACGATCTCCGCGGCCGCGATCCACTTGGGGCTCTTCTTGAAGAGCGTGGAGCCGGGCCAGACGAGGAACTTGCTGTTGCGCGCGCCCTGGTACTCGTTGGTGTCGGTCTTGCTCCCGACGTTGGAGAGCAGGCCGGTGAGGAGGGCGCGGTGGATCTGCTCGTAGGACGCGGGCTTGGCCTGGGCGCGCAGGCCGATCTCGCCGGAAAGCTCGCGCAGCTGCGAGTGGACTTCCTCCCACTCGCGCACGCGCATGAACGAGAGGAAGTTGTCGCGGCAGAACTGGCGCATCTTGCTGCCGGAGAGGTGGCGTTCCTGCTCGCGGATATATCGCCAGAGGTTGAGATAGGCGAGGAAGTCGGAGCGTTCGTCGGCGAATCGCTTGTGCGTGAGGTCCGCCTGGTCCTGCTTCTCGCTGGGGCGATCGCGCGGGTCCTGCACCGACAGCGCGGCGGCGAGGATGAGCATCTCGGTGAGGCACCCTTCCGCGTCGCTGGCCAGGAGCATGCGTCCGATGCGCGGATCGACGGGGAGTCTGGCGAGCGAGTGCCCGGTGGGCGTGAGCTCGCCGCGCTCGTCGATCGCGCCCAGTTCGTGCAGCGTCTCGTAGCCGTCCTTGATGAGGCGCGAATCGGGCGATTCGACGAACGGGAACTCTTCGACGGCGCCAAGGCGCAGCGCCTTCATCTGCAGGATGACGCTGGCGAGGTTGGTGCGCAGGATTTCGGGCTCGGTGAACGTCGCCCGGTTCTTATAGTCCTGCTCGGCGTAGAGACGCACGCACACGCCCGCCTCGACGCGGCCGCACCGACCCGCCCGCTGATTGGCCGAGGCCTGCGAGATGGCCTCGATCGGCAGGCGCTGGATCTTCTGACGAGGCGAATAGCGGCTGAGGCGCGCGTAGCCCGTGTCCACCACGTAGCGGATGCCGGGCACGGTGAGCGAGGTCTCCGCGACGTTGGTCGCCAGCACGATGCGCCGCGTGGCGTGGGCCTGGAAAATGCGCTGCTGCTCCGCGGGGCTCAATCGCGCATAGAGCGGGAGGATCTCCGTGCCGGGCGGGTGGTGCTTGCGGAGCGCCTCGGCGGCCTCGCGGATCTCGCGCTCGCCGGAGAGGAAGACGAGCACGTCGCCGCGCCCACCGTCGCCCAGCGTGAGTTCGTCGATCGCATCAACAATACCGCGTTCCTGGTCGCGCGCGTCGGCGACCTCGCCTTCGGCGGTCTCATCGAGCGGGTGATAGACGATCTCGACGGGGTACGTGCGCCCGGAGACGCTGATGATGGGCGCCCCGCCGAAGTGGCGGCTGAATCGCTCGGGGTCGATCGTCGCGGAGGTGATGATGACTTTGAGGTCCGGGCGCTTGGGGAGGAGCTGGCGCAGGTAGCCGAGCATGAAGTCGATGTTGAGGCTGCGCTCGTGCGCCTCGTCGATGATGATCGTGTCGTACTGCTCGAGCAGGCGGTCGCCCTGGGTCTCGGCGAGCAGGATGCCGTCGGTCATCACCTTGAGATAGGTCGAGCGATCGGTCTGATCGCCGAAGCGGACCTTGTAGCCGACGGCGCGCGAGTCGCGCGGGACGTCGAGCTCCTCGGCGATGCGGGCCGCCAGGGTGCGGGCGGCGATGCGGCGGGGCTGGGTGTGCCCGATGATGCCGCGCGTGCCCAGGCCGAGCTCCAGGCAGATCTGCGGGAGCTGGGTGGTCTTGCCCGAGCCGGTCTCGCCGCAGACGACGCAGACCTGGTTCTCGCGGATCGCCTTGGCGATGGTGTCGCGGTGGTCGAGGATGGGGAGGCGTCTGGTGGAGAAGTCGGGCTTGGGGCGGTTCTGCTCGCGCAGGCGGGCCGCGGCCGCCGATCGCTCCCACTCGTCGCGGACCTGATCGATCGCGCGGGGATCTGGCGCACGCCCCGACTGCCAGTGCTTCTGGAGCTGTCCCCAGCGCGAGGCCAGGCGGCGACGATCGGCGACCATCGCTTCGAGCAACAACGCAGGGGTGAGGATCCATTCGCCGGGCACAGGGGGGATTCTTGGCGCATCACGCGATCGGCGATGGCCCGGACATCAGCGCGGGCCGGGCGCGGGGCAGCCAAAAAAACACAACGCGGCCCTTTCGGAGCCGCGTCGTGAGAATGAGAAAGGCACGATGACGATCAGGCGGCGTCGCGGCTCAGGCCGAACCCGCGCGGCGCGTACTTGTCTTTGAGGTCAACACCCGCGAAGGTGTTGGTCGGATAGCCGAAGGGGGTGTTGGTGTTGAAGGGGCTGGTGAAGGGGGTGTAGCCGTAGTTGAAGGGCGTGGTCTGGAACGAGTTCTGGAACCAGAACGGGTTGCTCCAGTTGCTGTTGAACTGCGTGGCGCTGAAGGGGGTGGTGTTGCTGGAGTTGAAGGGGGTGGCGTAGCCGAAGGGTGTGTAAGAGTTGTACGGCCCGTACGCGAACGGATTGGTGGTGCCGACGAAGTTCTGGTTGGTGGTGTTCGACCACGGGGTGCAGCAATTGGCCGAGGCAAACTGGGAGTTGAAGGGCGTGTTGAAGCCGTAGTTGAAAGGCGTGTTGAAGGTGTTGTTCCAGGGATTCACGGGCGAGGCGCCGAAGCCGAAGGGCTGGCCGCTGAAGCTCGAGAACGTGCTGGGGGTGTACTGCACGCCGGTGACGGGGCAGGTATGCCCGTAGAACTGGGTCTGATTCAGGGCGTTCCAATTCTGGCCGAACTGCGTGGCGTAGGAGTTCGAGAACTGGGTCGGGGTGTAGTGCGCGCCGGTGATCGGGCAGGTGTGCCCGGCGTACGGGGCGAACGGGTTGTTCCAGGTGCTATTGAACGGGGTGGTCTGGTTGAACGGAGTGGTCTGGCCGAACGGGGTCGTCTGGTTGAACGGGGTGTTGTACCAGCCATTCAAGGAGGCGTAGGCGCCGGGCGTGAACGGCACGCCGGTGACGGGGCAGGTGTGCCCGACGAACTGGCCGAGCGGGTTGCTCCAGGTGCTGTTGAACGGCGTGTTCCAGTTGGCGTTGAAGGGCGTGCTGTTCCAGCCGCCAAAGTTCTGGAACTGGTTCGTGAAAGGCGAGAAGAACGGCGTGTTCCAGGCGTAGTTGAACGGCGTGGTCTGGGCGTAGGGAGTGGTGGTATTGAACGGGGTGTTCCAGCCGTAGTTGAACGGGGTGTTCCAGTTGGAGCCGAACGGCGTGTTGAACGACCAGGTGTTCACGAAGTTCGAGGGGTAGAAATTGCCGGGGAAGAAATTGGTCGGATAGCTGCTGGGGTTGAAGCCCGGAACGAACGACGCGGGGGTCGTCTCGCAGGTGTTGGTCGTCGTGGGGGTCGTATTGACCGGGCAGCCCTGGGTGGTGCCGTACGGGCCCGGCACATAGCCGGGCGTTCCGGTGGGAGTAAAGCCGTGGGCGAAGCCGGGCTGCGAGCCGAAGGGCACGCCGTTGTTGGTGGTCGGGCAGGAGGGATTGGTCGTCGTCATCAGAAATCCTTTCTCTTGGAACTCTCAATCACCCGAAACGGGAGTTCGCGCTCCCGGATTGGGACAAAGCGATCGCGCCCGGCCCTTCGGCCGTTCGTGGCATCCTGCCGCTCGTCTGGATCACGCAAGACGCGGGCCATTCCTGGCGGATGCAATCCGCCGACAGCCCTTCGGCGGGCGATGTATCGGCCATCGGCCCGCGTGCGCTCGGTGGGACCCCCCCGAAAGCCCCGCGCAAAAATAATTCAAGTTTTCGATCGATGGCGAGCGAACGGGGCGGACGGTGTATCCGTACAATTCCCGGCCTTTTGCGGTCGATCTGCTTGAAATCCAATGACGATTCTGGTCGAATAGGGTTGCAGCGTCAGGCAAAGGGGTGTTCCCGCGCGAACTTTTCACGTGGCGGGGAATCTGACCTGTTGGCCGCCGGGTTCTCTGGCGGGTCGACCTGTACTGGGCGATGGGCTGAGCGGCGGGCCGAGCGATCGAAGGAGTCGGGCATGAATCGGATGACGAAACTGACGGGCGGATTGGTGCTGATCGCCGGGGCCGCGATGACCATGGGCGCGGGGGCGCAGGTTTCGGGCTCGCCGGGGACGACCGCGACGAATTCGGCCGCGAACACCCAGGCCGTGCGCGTCACGGTGGACCCGCGCCGCGAGACGCTGGCCCGGATGTTGAAGCCGGTGCAGGTCGAGTTCCGCGAACAGCGCCTCGAGGACGTGATGAAGTTCTTCGGCGAGGTGACGGGGGCGGACATCGAGGTTCTTTGGACCGACGAGCAGAACACCACGGGCCTCGACAAGGAAACGATCATCAACCTCAAGAGCAATGGCGCCAGCGCGCTGAAGCTCATGGAGCGGGTGCTTGAAAAGGCCCAGGGCGGCACGACCCAGGGCGAGAATACCTGGCAGCTCACCGACTCGGGGAGCTTCCAGGTCGGGCCAAAGGTCCGCCTGAACGCGTACAAGCGGCTTGAGATCTATGACATCGCCGACCTGATCGTCGACATCCCCCAATACAGCAACGTACCTCAGTTCGACCTCTCCGCGGCCTTGCAGAGCAGCGGTCAGGGCGGCGGCAGCGGACAGAGCCCCTTCCAGAGCGGCAACCAGCAAAACCAGGCCACCAACTTCGGCGATCGGACCCAGAAGACGGGCGACCTTGTCACCCTCATCCAGGAACTCGTCGAGCCCGAGCACTGGGTCGACAACGGTGGCACCGGCGGGACGATCCGTCCCTTCCAGTCCACCCTCATCGTCAATGCTCCCGATTACATGCATCGCGGGCTAAACGGCTATTCGTTCTGGCCCGCCGCTCAGCAGCAGACCGCGCAGGTCAAAGGCCGGCGCTACGTCACGTTCTCCGGGTCGGTCGAAGACAGCCAGGTCATCGGCTTCAAGGAGCGCGAGGCCACCGCGGTCGTCGGTGGGCGAATCATCCGCTCAGGGAGCGGCGACTGATCCTCCCGCGACACACGGTCGGCGCGAGGCGATCGCCCGCGCGGCGGACCGCGAACCTGCCCGGATTGGTCCTGACACGGCGCGGTTCTCCTGACCAGACGCCGCCCCCCCAACGACTTTGCGGGGCGGCGTTTCTGTTTCATGCGCCGGCATTCGGCGGGGACTTCATCGCACGCCGATAGTCGACGATCGCCACGATGATCCACGCAACCTGCAGAAACAAGCCCTCGTAGGACTCGCGGGCGACGAGCGAGACGCCAAACAGCACCGAGCCCGTGATGTTCATGACCGCCAGGAGCTTCCTGGGAAAGCGGTCCTTGAACAGGAACGCCGAGAAGATCAAGATCGTGCCCGACCACCCGAGCGTCGAGACCAGCCATATCGGGAGTTGTGAGAGCGGCATGCGCCACTTCCATCGGCGTTCGCACGCGCGTGGGCGGAAAGATCGCGCCCGCCAACAATCGCCCCATGCCCGATCCGAACTTCCAAGACCGCGCCGTGATCTTCGACATGGACGGCGTGCTGGTGCTCTCCGGCGATGCGCACTTCGACTCGTGGCGGGCTGTCGCGGCCGAGCGGGGCATCGTCCTCACGCGTCACCGCTTCAACGAAACGTTTGGGCGCACGAACCCCGACTGCATCCGCATGATCTTCGGAGACGGGATTCCCGAGGACGAGCAGCGCGAGATCGCGGAGGCCAAGGAGGCGAGCTATCGCGACGCGATCCGCGGGCGCGTGCCGCTGGCGCCCGGCGCGGTGGAACTGCTGGAACTGCTGCGCTCGCGCGGCGTGAAGATCGCGATCGGTTCGTCCGCGCCTCGCGCCAACCTCGACCAGATCGTCGACGAGGGAGGCATCCGCCACTATTTCGGCGCGATCGTGGATGGCTCGCAGGTGAAACAAGGAAAGCCCGCGCCGGACGTGTTCCTCCAGGCCGCGATCGGGCTCGGCGTCGCGCGCGCGCTCTGCACGGTTGTCGAGGACGCGCCGCCGGGGATCGAGGCGGCGCTGGCGGCGGGGATGCGGGCCGTGGGCGTGGCGACCACGCACGCGGAGTCGGAGCTCCGCGCGGTGGGCGCGCACGTCACGGTGAAGGAACTGATCGCGCTGGTCCGCGAGCCGGCCTCGCTCGGCGTGTAGCCCGCGCTTACGCCTTGGCCGCGAGGATCACGAGGTTCTGTCCCGACAACTGGAGGCGACGCTGGATCGCGTACGCGGTCTGGTTGTGGAGCAGGCGGCTCAGCCACGTCTCGTTCGAGAACACGACCTGGCCGGCAAAGAAGACGGCCCGCGGATACTCGCGTGCGACGCCCATGCAGAGCGCCTCGGCGGTTTCGACGGCGTCGGTGCCGATATCGCAGCGCGTCGTCGCGGGCACGCCGAACTTGTGCGCGAGCTCGACATACCGAGCCAGCGCGCGTTCGGTGTCCTCACGCAGGCGATCGATCGAGTCCTCACCCTTGAATCGGCCGGAATCGACCACGCCAACGGAAACGAAGATCAGGCCCTTGAAGTGATCGGGAAACGCGCGGAACACGTTGAGCGTCGTGTGGATGCCGAACCCGTTGTAGCCGCCGACGAGCACGACCGCGACGGGGCGCTCGGGGTCGGGAGCGCTCGCGACAACGGAGCTGGATGCCGGCAGCTTCTCGATCCCGTCGAACGCACGGGAAAGACGCCCGCTCACGCTCGTGTAGTGACGGCGAACAAGCGTGCAGACGAGGACGAGAACACCGGTGATGGCGAGCGTGACCCAGCCGCCTTCCGCGAACTTCTGCGTGATCGTCACGCCCAGGATCGTGAGGCACATCGAGAGGCCCACGACGTGGATGATGATCTTCTTCTTCCAGTCTCGGCGCGTTCGGCGCTCGCCGATCCAGAGCTTGCACATCGAGAGCTCGGTCATCGAGAACGTGAGGAAGACGTTGATGCTGTACATGACGACGAGCACACGCACATCGCCGCGGGTCGCGAGCAGCGCCGCGAGAGCGGAGAGGCCCATCAGCATCACGCCGTTCTGGGTGGTCAACCGCTCGGAGAGGCTCGCAAAGCGACGTGGGACCCATGAGTCGATCGCCATGTTGGCCAGAACGCGGGGCCCGTCCATGAAGCCCGCCTGGGCCGCGACGACAAGGAGGAGCCCCTCGGCAAGGAGCACGAGCACGACGAATGTCCTCCCGAGCGGCACGACGTCGACGATGCGTTCGGCGAGTACGGCGTTCATGGTCTTTCCATCCTCGGGGCGGACCTGCCACAGCAGGTAGAGCACGAGGATTCCCGCGGCTGTGAACGCCAGGGACGAGGCCATGTAGAGCATGGTGCGTTTGCCCGTCCGCACGCGCGGCTCGCGCATGATCGCCAGGCCGTTGGAGACCGCTTCGATTCCGGTATAGGTGCCGCCACCGAGCGAGTACGCGTGGACGAAGAGCAGCAGCATTCCCACACCGCCGAGGGTTGAGTATCCCTGGCGGAAGTCCGTCGCGGCGGTCGAAAGTGTCGCGGGCAACTGGCTGCCGTGGGCGATGAGCCCGCCCCCGATCAGCACAAGGTGCGTGACGACGAACAGGACGAAGATGGGCGCGAGCACGAGCACGGACTCTCGGACGCCGCGCAGGTTGAGCACGATCATCGCGCCGATGAGCAGCGATTCGGCGGAGAGTTTCCATTCCGCCCAGGCCGGCGGGAGAAAGCTGGCGAGCGCGTCGCCGGTGGCGGCGATGGAGATCGCGATCGTCAGGACGTAGTCGACGAGGAGTGCGCACCCGGACACCACGCCCACTCGCTCGCCCAGGAGCTTGGTGGCGACGACGTAACCGCCACCGCCGCTGGGGAAGTGCTCGATCACACGGCTGTAGGCGATGGAGATGACGATGACCGTGAACGCGGTGAGGGCGGCCAGTCCGAGGAGCAGATAGGTGTGCGAGCCGACGGCGCGGAACGCCTCGTCCGGGCCGTAGGCCGATGAGGACAGGCCGTCCGCTCCGAGACCGACCCAAGCGAGGAGCGCAACGAGCGAGACGCGATGGAAGAGATGTTTGTCGCTGAGCGAGCGCGGCGAACCGATCAGCGCGCGGCGAAGACGCTGGCGCAATGATCGCCCCGCCTCCGACGCCGCGGGCGCGCCGGAAGTGTGCGGAACCGGATTGTCACGTTGCATGGTGGGCTCCCGAAGAGCAGAGGATGACCTCCGGCTACTCCGGGTGGTTCATCCCTCCGACGCCTACGGGGTTAGCTGACGGGCTCGGGCCGAAGGAATTGCCCTACGCACACTGCGATTCGCCCCGACGGATTGGGTCCCCCGCTCTCACGGGTCTCTCCCGCGAGACTCGGCGATAGTCACAAGATGCTACGCGCCGGCTACTGAAAGACAATGACGTTGCGAGCACCGGAACAAGGCCACTCGCACCACGAACCAAAGCCAGACGATGATCGAACTATCGCCCGCACTTGCTCATGTGCAAATCCGCATCGGTGCGCGATGAGGCGTCGAACAAAGCACGGACCGAAAGCCGGTCCGTGTACTTGACCATCGGATTGTCCATCGCTCAGCGCTTCCCGCTCGCGGAGACGCCTACTTCGTGTACTCGCTCATCGGCACGCACGCACATTGCAGGTTGCGGTCTCCCCACGCGTTGTCGATGCGCCCGACGGTGGGCCACTGCTTGGCGTCGTAGAGCCATTTGGCGGGGAACGCCGCTTGCTCGCGCGGGTACTTGTGCGGCCAGTTGTCGGCGGACACGGCGGCGATCGTGTGCGGCGCGTGCTTGAGCGGGTTGTCGATCTTGTCGAGCTTGCCGTCCTCGATCGACTGGATCTCGGCGCGGATCGCGATGAGCGCATCGCAGAAGCGATCGAGCTCGCCCTTGGGCTCGCTCTCGGTCGGCTCGATCATGAGCGTGCCGGGCACGGGGAAGCTCATGGTCGGCGCGTGGAAGCCGAAGTCCATGAGGCGCTTGGCGATGTCCTCGACCTTGACGCCGCTGGTCTTCTCGAAGTGGCGGCAATCGAGGATGTATTCGTGGGCGCAGGTGCCGTTCTTGCCGCGGTAGAGCACGGGGTAGTACTTCTCGAGGCGTTTGGCCATGTAGTTGGCGTTGAGGATGGCGACCTGCGTCGCGCGCTTGAGGCCTTCGCCGCCCATGAGCGCGATGTAGACCCACGAGATAGGGAGGATGCTGGCGCTGCCCCACGGAGCGGCGGAGACGGGGCCGATGGCGCTGGCGCCGGCCTTGGCCTTGCCGCCGCAACCGACACCCGAAGAATTGGCGCCGCAGCCGCACGAATCGCCGGTGGCGAAGGGGCTGACGACGGGGTGTCCGGGGAGGAAGGGCGCGAGGTGGGCCGCCACGCCGATGGGTCCGACGCCGGGGCCGCCGCCGCCGTGCGGGATGCAGAAGGTCTTGTGGAGGTTGAGGTGGCAGACGTCGGCGCCGATGAAGCCGGGGCTGGTGAGGCCGACCTGGGCGTTCATGTTCGCGCCGTCCATGTAGACCTGGCCGCCGCAGTCGTGGACGATCTGGCAGACTTCGCGGATCGCCTCTTCGAACACGCCGTGCGTGCTGGGGTAGGTGACCATGAGGGCGGCGAGGTTGTCCTTGTGCTCGGTGGCGCGGGCCTTGAGATCGGCGACGTCGATGTTGCCGTGGCTGTCGCAGGCGACGGGGATGACGTTGAGCCCGGCGACGACGGCGGAGGCGGGGTTGGTGCCGTGCGCGCTGGTGGGGATGAGGCAGACGTTGCGATGCCCCTGGCCGCGCGACTTGTGATAGGCGTGGATGACGAGGAGGCCGGCGTACTCGCCCTGGCTGCCGGCGTTGGGCTGGAGCGAGACGGCGGCGAAGCCGGTGCACTCGGCGAGCCAGCGCTCAAGGTCGGAGAACATCTTGGCGTAGCCGCGCCACTGGTCCGCGGGCGCGAAGGGATGGATCCTGCCGAACTCGGGCCAGGTGACGGGGATCATCTCCGAGGTGGCGTTGAGCTTCATGGTGCACGAGCCGAGCGAGATCATGCTGTGGGCCAGCGAGAGGTCGCGCGACTGGAGCTTGGTGATGTAGCGGAGAAGCTCGTGCTCGCTGTGATAGCGGTTGAAGACCGGATGGGTGAGGTAGGCGGAGGTGCGGGCTAGGGGCGAAGCCAGGCGGGAGGTGTCGGTCGGAATCGGAGCCGAGGCGTCGATCATGAAGCCCCGTCCGCAGCCGAAGGCGCCGAGCACCGCGCGAACGTCATCGAGCGTCGTGGTTTCGTCGACAGAGATGCCGATCGTGCCATCGCCAAAGTCGCGGAAGTTCATTCCATGAGACTGGCCCTGGCGGATGATGGCGGCGGCATCGTTCTTGGTGTGCTCGCCCTGGACGACGCGCACCCGAATGGTGTCGAAATAGGTCGGTGTGAGCACCTGGTGTCCCAGCCACTTCATTCCGCCCGCGAGCACCGACGCGAGCGAATGGACGCGCGTCGCGATCTGCTTCAGGCCGTTGGGCCCGTGGTACGCGGCGTACATGCCGGCCATGATCGCCAGGAGCGCCTGGGCGGTGCAGATGTTGCTCGTGGCCTTTTCGCGCCGGATGTGCTGTTCGCGCGTCTGGATCGCCATGCGATAGGCAACGTTGCCGTGCGAGTCCTTGGACACGCCGATGATTCGCCCCGGCATCTTGCGGACGTAGGCTTCGCTGGTGGCGATGAAGCCCGCGTGCGGACCGCCGAAGCCCATCGGCACGCCGAAGCGCTGGGCCGAGCCCACCGCGATGTCCGCGCCCCATTCGCCGGGCGGCGTGATGAGCGTGAGCGCCAGCAGGTCGGTCGCGGCGACGATGAGCGCGCTCGCCTTGTGGGCGGCGTCGACCAAGGCGCGATAGTCCTTGATCTCGCCCGAGGTGTTCGGGTACTGCACGAGCACGCCGCACAGGTCGTTCTTGGAGAAGTCGACCTTGGCAAGCTCGCCGATGCGGAGCTCGATGCCGAGCGAACCCGCGCGGGTCTGGCACACCGCGAGCGTCTGCGGGTGGCAGTCGTCGCTGGCGAAGAAGGCCTTCTTGTCGCCCTCGGAGCCGCCCGCGACGCCGAAGCACATCGCCATGGCTTCCGCGGCCGCGGTCGCTTCATCCAGCAGCGACGCGCCGGCAAGTGGCAGGCCCGTCAGGTCCGCGACCATCGTCTGGAAGTTGAGGAGCGCTTCCAAGCGTCCTTGCGAGATCTCGGCCTGGTATGGCGTGTACTGCGTGTACCAGCCCGGATTCTCGAGGATGTTGCGCAGGATCACGCCGGGCGTAATCGTGTCGTAGTAGCCCATCCCGATGTAGGTCTTGAAGACCTTGTTCTGCGAGGCGATGCCCTTGAGCATCGTGACGCACTCGCTCTCGCCCAGAAGGCGGCCCGCGCCCGACGCGTCGATGTTGAGCGGGCGGTTCAGGCGGATCGCCGCGGGCACCGTTGCGTTGGTCAGGTCGTCGAGCGACTTGAACCCGAGCGTCGCGAGCATGGCGGCCTGGTCGGCGGCGCTTGGCGCGATGTGCCGGTGCCAGAAGGTGTCGGAGGGATTGAGGATCGCGGGGTCCACAGTGGGGCTGGTCGAGTTCTTTTCCGCGCTGCCCTTGGCCGCGGACGTCGGAGCGGTGGTCGTCGGCATGTGTGGTGGCCTGCGTTGTCGGGCGACTGTTCAGGCCGCCCCCGGCGCACAGACGCGGGGAGTCGCGGCATGAGGCAAACCGCCCGGAAGGTTTCGCAAACTGTAGGTCGGCGGATGGGCGTTTTCGGCCCGTGCAACCTCCTTGCCGGGTTGGCGGTAGGCTCTGGTTCACGCCCGGGATCGTCCGCGAACAGGCGGCCCCGGGCGAGTAGACTTGGCCTTGATCTTGCTTGGGCGCTGCCGGAATCGCCGGGGCGCCAAGAACCTCTCGCACGCCCGAACGCCCGCTCGAAAAGGGAGCTTGCTGATGCCGTCCATGCTCGTCGTAGCCCGTCGTCTCTCGCTGGCCGCCTGCCTGACGCTGGCGGGGCTGCCCTTGGCGATCGCCCAGGACCAGACCCACACCCAGAATGTGCAGGCCGCGGGCGAGGACATGCTGCAGTCCGACATGTTCTCATTCCGCCAGCACAACACGACGCTCTCGAACGTGTTCTTTGAGGGGCGTGCCCCGGGCACGCGCGGCAACCTGCTGGCGGCCGACTATCTCGAATTCCATTTCAAGCGTCTCGGGCTCCTGCCGGCGTTCCCCAGGTCGGTTGAGACCGCGGGCGCGACGCATAGCGTCGACCGCTCCACCTATCGCCAGCCCTTCCAGCACGGCACGACGCTGAAGGTCAGCGACGAGATGGCGAGCGTGTCGGTCAACGGCACGACCAGCGTGCTGCGCGCGGGGGGTGATTTCGTGACGCTGGCGTTCGCGGGCGCCGCGGAGGCAACGGGCGCGCCGGTCTTCACTGGCTATGCGATCGAGGAGGGCGAGAAGGGCTACAAGAGCTTCCCGGAGGGAACAGACCTTTCCGGCAAGATCGCGATCGTGCTGCGCTTCGAGCCCATGAACGACGAGGGCAAGAGCCTGTGGGCCGACCAGCGCTGGTCGCCCGCCGCGAGTCTCGAACCCAAGCTCCAGACGCTCGCGAAGCGCAACGCCGCGGGCATCATTCTCGTGAACCCGCCGGGCGTGGATGATCCGCGCGCGACCAAGCTCGAGACACTGACGAGCGTTCGTCCTTCGCGCGAAGGCCTGTCGATCCCGGTGGTGATGATGTCCATGGAGCAGGCCGACGCGCTGGTGAAGGCCGCCGATTCGCAGGGGCGCACGCTGATGGACCTGCGCAAGCTGGCCGACGCGGGAGCGGCGGTGATCGACCTTCCCAAGGCGTCGGTGTCGCTGCGAACGAAGCTCGATCGTGAGCCGGTGATGACCGACAACGTGGGCGCGATCCTCGAGGGACAGGGCGCGCTCAAGGACCAATTCATTGTGATCGGCGCTCACTACGACCATGTGGGCTACGGCAATTTCGGCTCGTCGAGCAACGCCGTGGGGCAGATCCACCCCGGCGCCGACGACAACGCCTCGGGCACGTCGGCCATGCTCGTGATCGCCCAGAAGCTCGCGGCCCGTTATTCCAAGCTGCCGGCGGACGCGCCGGCGCGCTCGGTCCTGTTCCTGGGCTTCTCGGCCGAGGAATCGGGTCTGGTCGGCTCGCGCTTCTACACCAACCACCCGATCATGCCGAAGGAGCGTCACGACCTCATGATCAATCTCGACATGGTGGGGCGTCTGCGCGACGGGCGGATGGAATTGTCGGGCGTGGGCACCGGCAAGGGACTGAACGACTGGGTCGCGCCGTACCTCAAGGTATACAACTGGAATGTCGCGACCAAGCCGGGCGGATCGGGCCCCTCCGACCATGCGTCGTTCAACGCCTGGGGCGTGCCCGTGCTCTTCTTCTTTACGCTCCTGCACGAGCAGTATCACAACCCCAGCGACGTGGCGGCGACGATCAACAACGAAGGGGCCGCCCAGATCATCGACGTGGTCGATCGTCTCGCGTACGACACCGCGCTCCGCGCCGAGGGCTTCCCCTTCGAGGGGCCCGCGCCGGGCGCCGAGCAGGCCGATCGCCCCGCCGGCCCGCGACGCGGAGGCGTGACCTTCGGCATCCGGCCGGGCGACTACTCGGGGACCGAGCCGGGCGTGCTGGTCGGCGGCGTGACCGAAGGCTCGCCCGCCGCCAAGGCGGGACTCAAAGAGGGCGACCTCATGACCAAGTGGAACGGCACCGACATCAAGAGCGTCGAGGAGTGGATGCCGCTGCTCATGGCGGGCAAGCCCGGCGATGAAGTCACCGTGACGTTCCGGCGCGACGGCAAGGAGATGGAACTCAAGGGCACGCTGGCGGCCAGGGCCCGCGGCGGGCAGTGATCACCGCTGGTTGTTCACGAACCAACGCAGCTTCCACATGCCGTGCTCCATCACCATGTCGAAGCCGTTCCAGCGCAGATCGCGGGCCATCGGGCCGTACACGCACAACCGCTTGACGTTCCCGCCGACCGGTTCGAGGAAGAGCCCGGGCGTGAGTTCTCCCTGCGGCATGGCGTTGAAGAGCTTGTGGATGTCCTCGCGGTGTTGGCGGAGAATGTCGAACGCCCCGGAAGGATCGAGGCCGCGCTGGCCGTACTCTTCTTTGGTCAGGTCGCACAACACCTGATCCACAAAGAGCCGAGGCTCGTCGTTAAAGATCGTGTCGTAGACGTGTTTCATGAGGTGACGCGGGGCGCGGGCCCGCAGCGTGACTCTTCCGTCCTCTTCGGTCTGCCGCAGCTTGCCCGCCACCGCGGTGGGATCGATCCTCAGCCCCGGAGGACCGGAAATCTCCATGCCTGATTCCGCGCCCGGAAGTCCTGCGAGCATCGGGTGGTATGAAACGATCCGCTCTTCGCACGAGCCCAAGAGAGCCGCCAGCGCAATCCCCAACGCAAATCCCAGCGCGGCACCCCGCCCCCGGGCGATCGACCGGGGGCGCCTCACGGGCGTGCCCCCGTCCCGTGCGAGACCGGGAGCCCCGCGGATGGGTCCGCCACCGGCGCAACGAGCGGCGCCTCGCCTCGAACCGGGATGGTCCGTGGCCCGGCCTCGCCACGCCGCCACAGATCGTGGACGCGCAGCGCCTCGACCTGCTCGGGGAAATCCGTGCGAGCGTGGCAGCCGCGCGATTCCTCGCGCCACAGCGCCGATCGCGCCATCACCGCCGCCACCAGCAGCATGTTCTGGGTCTCCCATCCCATCGGCTCGTCAAAGATCTTGTCGAGCGTGTACCGCCCCCAGAAATCCAGCATGTCCGCGACGTCGCGCAGCTTCGCGCCCGTCCGCTCCACGCCCACATTCCGCCACATCGCCGAGCGCAGGCTCGAGCGCACGTCCGCAAGGTCAAGCTCGCCGTGATCGCTCAGGCGGATGTCGCTCACGACCGGGATCGGCGCGTGCGGCACGCTCGTCCTCCACGCCTCCGGCGCGCCGGTCTTCATCTCCTCGCACATGCGCCCCGCGACCTCGCCCGACACCAGCCCTTCCAACAGCGAGTTGCTCGCCAGCCGATTGGCCCCGTGCAGGCCGTTCGACGCGACCTCGCCCACCCCATACAGCCCCGGCACGTCGGTGCGCCCCGAGAGGTCCGCCCGCACGCCGCCGACCATGTAGTGCGCCGCCGGGTGAACCGGGATCAGGTCCGTCGCCGGGTCAAGGTCGAATCGCGACAGCTCTTCCGCGATGCTCGGGAATCGATCCTTGAAGTTCGGGATGTGACGGCAATCCAGCCACACATGGCGCCCGCCCTGCGCCGCGATCTGGCGCACGATCGCCTGGCTGACGATGTCGCGCGGCGCCAGTTCCGCCAGGGGATGCACGCCCACCATGAACCGACGCTTCGAGGCGTCGAGCAGGTGCGCGCCCTCGCCGCGGACGGCTTCCGAGATCAGCGAGCGGTGCGCACCGGGCAGATACAGCGTCGTCGGATGGAACTGCATGAACGCCATGTCGGCCAGCGACGCGCCCGCGCGATACGCCAGCGCCATGCCGTCGCCCGTCGCCGAGGGCGGGTTCGTCGTCTCGCGGAAGACCACGCCCGCGCCGCCGCCCGCAAGGATCGTCGCCTTGCTCCAGATCATCTGGAGCCCGTGCTTGGGGTGCCACGTGATCGCGCCCATCACCGGCGCACCGGGCGTCGCGCCCGCCGTGATCAGGTCGAGCGCAAAGCACTTCTCGAACAGGCGGATGTTCGTGATTGACTTCGCCTTGGCGAGCAGGCACCGCGCCAGCTCGTGCCCCGTCGCGTCGCCGCCCGAGTGGATGATCCGCGGCCTGCTGTGCCCGCCCTCCAGCCCCAGCGACAACGCGCCCGACTTGTCATGGTCCAGGTTCATGCCCCACGAGATCAACTCGTGCAAGAGCTTCGGCCCGTGCTCGACCACCAGCCGCACCGCGTCCGCGTCGCACAGCCCCGCGCCCGCGGTCATCGTGTCGCGCGCGTGATCGTCAAAGGTGTCCTTGGAATCCAGCACGCCCGCGATGCCGCCCTGCGCCCACGACGTGTTCGAGATCTTCAGCTCGGTCTTGGCCAGGACGATGACCTCGCCGTGCGCCGACGCCGCGATCGCCGCGCGAAGGCCCGCGACGCCCGCGCCGATCACCAGCGTGTCGACGAAAATCTGCGGGAGCAGCGTCGAGCGGAAGGGGATGAGGTAGCGGCGTTCGTCGAAGACGTGGTTCATGCGATGGTCGGTTCTCGGAGTGGAGTCGTGTCAGTGATGTCCCTGGCAGCCGCAGCCCGAGCCGCAACCGCCCGAACCGCCGGCCGTCGAGGCCGGCGCCTTGGGCGGGAGCGTGTCCTTGCCGACCAGGCGATCGAGCTTGCAGGCCAGGTACCGCGCGTGATGCTCCAGGTGCCACGTCGCATACGCCAGCATCTGCTTCACGCTCTCGCCCCCGCGCTCCGGGTGCAACGCCATGCGATCAAACTGCTGGGGCTTGAGCGACAGCAGCCAATCGCTCGTCCACTGCCGCGTCGTGTGGATCATCGCGACCGCGCCGCCCACCGCGCGCACCACGCGGTCGTGGGCCGCCTCGGCCGACAGGCCCTCGGTATCCGTCCCGCCATAGATCCCGTTGTCAATAAACGCGTTCTCGTCCCACACCGACAGCACCGGGTTCTCCTCGCCCACCGCGCGGCGCATCCGCTGCGCGAACACGATCTCCGCGTCCGCCAGGTGCCCGAGCAGCACCCGCACCGGCCAGCGCCCGACATCGGCCTCCGGTAGGAACGCGTGGTCCAACTGCTCCGGGTCGAGCCAGAAAATCCGCCGATCGAAGTTCTCGATCCCCTTGCGATAGCGGCGCAAGAGGTCCGGGATGGTCATGGCCTTGAACTGCGACGCGGGCTCGAGCGCCGGCAACGCCGACACTCCCGGACCCATGTACCCGCCACGCTCCGCCGGCTGTCCGGCGTGGTCATGCGCGTGCCCGTGGTCCTGCCCGTGCCCATGTTCATGCTTGCATTCGTGCTTCCCAGAGCGGCACTCGCCCTTCCCGCCGCAACTCCCGTCGCCCTTGCACGCGTGCCCGTGCCCGTGCCCATGCCCATGCTGGTGTTCGTGGCTGTGTCCGTGTTCGTGGCTGTGTCCGGGGCGCTGTGCGGTCGACATGGGGTCTCCCGTGGGTCAGTGGTGGGGGGCGGCGGCCCCGTTCGCGGCCCCGGTCGCGTCCCGATGGCGGCAAGCCGCGCGCCATCGCCGCCTTGGGGGCGATCGATCATATGGGTCAAGAGTCTTGCAGACCCCAACCCCCGCTCCCCGCCTCGCCCGCTACCGTTCGCCATGTCCGACGCCAGATCACCCCAAAGGTTCGCCACCCTCCGCATCGTCACCATGCCGCGGGACACCAACCACTACGGCACCATCTTCGGCGGCGTGATCCTCTCCTACATCGACCAGGCCGGTTTCCTCCAGGCCCGCACCCACGGCGCTCACCGCTGGGTCACCGCCGCCATCGACCGCGTCGACTTCAAGGCCCCGGTCCACCTGGGCGATACCGTCAACTTCTACACCAGCACCGTCCGAACGGGCACCAAGTCCGTTACCGTCCAGGTCGAGGTCGAGGCCGAGCGATACTCCAGCGGGCAGCACGTGCCGGTAACATCGGCAACCCTTACCATGGTCGCCGTCGACGCCGGCGGCCAGCCGATTCCGTTCAATTCCGCCCCCAGCGTCTAGCCACGCACCCCACGCTCACGAGATCAGCCACGATGGAATCAACCTACCTGAAGCTCGAGTACGTCGCGCCCGCTCTGATCGGCCGCCTGAAGTGCGAGAAGCTCGCCGAGCGCGAGTCCAACGTCATGCTCGCCGAAATCTCCAATGTTGCCGGCGAAGCGTCGTGGAAGATCGCGCTCGACCTCGAAGAGGTCATGCTCGTCGCGTCCGTCGGCCTGGGCGCGCTCGTCACGCTCAACAAGAACTGCAAGGCCAACAGCGGAAAGCTCGTCGTCTTCAACATGGCCGAAGAAATCCTCGAGTCCCTCAAGCTCTCACGCCTCGACCGCATCATCACCATCGTGAGCGATCAGGCGGCGGCCCTTAAAGCCCTGTCGTAACGAGCACGGAAAAGTGGCGAAGTGGTCAGGTGGTCAAGTGGTCGGGTGGAGAAGTGTCGAAGCGGACGTTGTGCGAGCCATGCGTTCCGTTTAGTAGCCCGACCGCGAGGGAGGGTCTTGCCTTGACGAGCCCGAAGCGCCAGCGCGGGCGATCACTCCCAGGGCCACAGCGCACATTCCACATCGCACATGAAGAGCGAGACAGCGAGACAGGGAAAAAGGCACTCCCGTCAGTAGAATCCGGCCCGACTCCCGACTCCCGACTCCCGACTCCCGACTCCCGACTCCCGACTCCCGACTCCCGACTCCCGACTCCCGACTCCCGAATCTTGCGACCATGCCCTCCTCTCCCGCCAATCTCGTCGTGCTTCTCTCCGGCGGCGGGCGCACGCTCCTCAACCTCCAGGACCGCATCGACGACGCCACCCTTCGCGCTCGCGTCTCGCTCGTCCTCGCCTCGCGCCCCTGCGCCGGCGTGGATCGCGCCCAGGCCCGCGGCCTCAAGACCACCATCATCCCCGGCCGCATCCCGCGCGACACCCTCGCCAAGCTCCTCGACGACGCCCACGCCGACCTCGTCGCGCTCGCGGGCTATCTCCAGCTCATCGAGGTCCCCGAGCGATACCGCGGCAAGATCATCAACATCCATCCGGCCCTCCTCCCCGCGTTCGGCGGCCCGGGCATGTTCGGCCATCACGTTCACGAGGCCGTGCTCGAGTCCGGCGCGACCGAATCGGGCTGCACGGTCCACTTCGTCGACGATCGCTACGACTCGGGCCGGATCCTGCTCCAACGCCGCTGCCCCGTGCTTCCCGGCGACACGCCCGACACCCTGGCGGCCCGCGTCTTCGAGCAGGAATGCCTCGCCTATCCCGCCGCGATCGCCGAACTACTGAAGGTCAGATGATCGTTTTGTCCCGTCAGCAGCCCGAGCGTGAGCCAGGGCGCTCGTTGAACTGGAAGTGATCCTCCAAGTCCGACCGAGCGAACCTGAGAGGTCTACCAAGCGTCAAACACCCGGCACCCTCCGAATGGCCAAGAACCATCAATCCTCCACCGCCTCCCGCCGGGTCGTCGCCGCCGTCATCCACGCCGCGGCAATGGCGTGCCCTGCGATTGTCGCTCCGCTGCTCGTGTCGGGCTGTCCCACCCGAGCGATTGCCCAGAACGCCGACCCTGAAATCGAAGACCTCGCCCCGCCCGCCCCGTCCAACAAGCAGCGCGAAGCCCGCATCGCGGAACTCACCAAACGCTCCTTCGACGCCTTCGACAAGAGAGACTGGCGAGCCTCCGAGGAGGCCCTCCGCGCCCTGATCCCCCTCGACGAGCAGAACTTCGTGCCGCGCTACAACCTCGGCTGCGCCCTCTCCATGCAGGGCCGCGCCGCCGAAGCGATGGAGGCCGTGGTTGACTCGATCGAGCACGGCTTTGTGGATCGACGCCATTTCGCCACCGACCCATACCTCGCGACCATCCGCACCGACCCCGCCACCCGCGAGCCATTCGAGCGACTCCTCTCCAACTGGGGCGAGGTGCTGAAGCGCCACCGCGACGCCAACGCCGCCGCCGCCAAAAAGGAGTTTCCCAGCGCTCGAGATGCGGGCCTCAACGAAGACCTGCGCCTGGTCTACCTCTCGTCGTTCAATCCCAAGTCTTTCGACGCCGCCAAGGCCGAGATCGACCTCATCGGGCGATGGGCCAAGGACGTACTCTTCACCGACGTTTCTCCCGAGGCCGCGGCAAACGACGCCTGGGCCGTCGTCATCCTTCCCAATCGCAAGGAGTTCCTCCGCTGGGCCTTTGCGACCTACGGCCAGGTCGCCATGAACAACGGCCAGGGCATCGGCGGCTCATACTCCCACGACGACAAACGCCTCGTCGCCCAGGACCTCGGCTCCAGCTTCCGCCACGAGTTCATGCATGTCCTCCATTGGCGCGATTGCACCCGCCGCGGCCAGATGCACCCCATCTGGGTCATGGAAGGCCTGTGCAGCCTGGTCGAAGACTACGACCTCGATCCCGAGGGCAAGCTCGTGCCCGCCACCAGCTGGCGATCCAACACCGTCAAACGCCTCGAAAAGGCCGGCCTGCTGATGCAGATCGAGAAGTTGTGCGCCCTCCCGCGCGACCGATTCATGACGGGACGCCCGCTCGCCATGTACGCCCAGGCACGCACGCTCTTTCTCTTCCTTTCCGATCAGGGCAAGCTCGCCCCGTGGTACGCCAAGTACTGCGAGACTTTCGAGAAGGACCCGACGGGCGTGGCGGCGTTCGAGGCCGTCCTCGAAAAGCCGATCAAGCAGATCAACCTCGACTATCGCGCGTGGGTGAAGGCGCTCCAGGCCGTGCCCGAGGAAATCCCGCCCGGCGCCGCCAGCCTCGGAATCGAGGTCGATTGGGGCCAGGGCGAAGGTCCGATCGTGTCAGCCATGCCCGCACGCCTCCGACAGAGCGGCCCGAAGATCGACCTGCGCAAGGGCGACATCATCACCGCCATCGACGGCAAGCCCGTGCGCGATATCGCCGAACTCGTCCGCGTCCTCAGCGGCTACGCGCCGGGCCAGCCTGTCGAGCTGACCTACCGACGCGGCAAGCTCCAAGGCACGACCACGATCACGCTGGTCCCCAAAGTGTGAACATCCTGTCGGTTGCGCGACCGGAACGGTTTTTTCTTCCGGCAAACCATGTGTTTTCGCCCGCGTCTTTTTTTTCCTCCCCCCTGTCTCGCTGTCTCGCTGCTTCGCTGCCTCGCTGTTTGCGATTTGCTCCTTTGCGATTTGGCCCTTTTGCCCGCCCCGCGATACCCTCGCGGAATGAGCGACACCACCAAGGAAGGGGCGCGCCCGCGGGTTGACGCGACGCCGAACACGGAGGCTGGCATGAGCGGGGGAGTGTCGATTCGATCCATCGCGCCTGAGACGCCGCTGGTCGACGTCATGGGCGGCGCCGCTCGCCGTGAGGTCAAGGTCCATGAGCACGGCTTCCTCGCGCTCGTGGACGTCATGCCCCGCCTTGTGCCCCAGGGCCAGACCGCCGACTCCGCCATCGTTCAGGCGGCCCGCGTTTCCTATGGCGCCGGCACCAAGCAGGTGAACGAAGACCGCGGCCTGATCCGGTACTTATTGCGCCATCGCCATACCACCCCGTTCGAGATGGTGGAATTGAAGTTCCACGTCGCCATGCCGATTTTCGTGGCCCGCCAGTGGATCCGCCATCGCACGGCCAACGTCAACGAGTATTCGGCCCGCTATTCGATCCTGCCCGATCGTTTCTATGTGCCGAGCCTTGACGCCGTGCGAAAGCAGTCAGGCTCAAATCGCCAGGGCGGCGAAGAACTCTTCAAGACCGACGACGCCCAGGAAGCCAAGACGGCCCAGCAGTTCCTGGACTATCTGAAGGCCGTCGAGGAGTTCTACCCGCGGTACTTGGGCCTCACCGAGCAGGGTGTGAGCCGTGAGCTGGCCCGGATTGCCCTCCCGGTCAACATGTACACCGAGTGGTACTGGAAATGTGATTTGCATAACACACTGCGGTTCCTAGGCTTGCGCATTGATTCCCACGCCCAGGCCGAGATCCGGGACTACGCGACCGCCATGCTGGCGCTGCTCCGTGAGATCGTGCCCATCACGGTTGAGGCCTGGCAGGACTATGAATTGGATTCTGTTCGGCTAAGCCGGCTGGAAGTCCAGGCCCTGAAGGACGCGATCTCTGGACAAGGAACCCGTTTGGGAACGGACAACAAGCGCGAGCAGGCGGAATGGGCGGAAAAGGCCCGCTTCCTCGGCCTTCCGTAGCCCGAGTCACTGCAAAAACGCGGTTTGGCGGCCATCCCGGGGGCGTCCGGTGCGTATCGGACGTGCCGGGCAATCCGCGCCCTCTCGGGGGATGGAAGGGAGGTAGGGTTTATTCCGCGCTTGAGAAAAATCGACGGAATCTGGTGATAAATGGTGTTGCAAAGACGAGCGGTTGCCCGTATCGTCATGGTGGGTCAGGAACGAGTCGTTCGTTCTCAACGGAACTGTGGTATTCGGGTAGTGTTTTTTCACAGAGAGATTAGTGAGGAGATTTTCAGATGAAGAAGATTGCTGCTCTTGTTGCGCTCGCTGGCCTGGCCGCTGCTGCCAACGCTGGTCCGGGCATGATTGACATTCTGGTCCGCAACGTCACCGCTGGCGGCGCCGCTGCCAACAGCGTGACCGCGGCCGCCGGCGACACCGTTGAGGTGCAGTGCTGGTACTCCTGGGGCAACCCGACCGGGTTCACGGCTCTGGGCCTCTCGACCGTGATTCACAACATCACGTCGGCTGACTTCGACGCCTCGAACACGACCTTCACGACCGGCGACAACCGCGTTGGTCGCTTCAACTTCGGCGCTCAGACCCAGGCGACTTTCCGCGCGGGCAACACCCTCCGCATCGCCGACGCCGGCAACGGCGGCGACGTGGCCGCGGGTGGTATCTCCGTGAAGCAGGCTTCCCCCTCGGCTTCGGGCGCGAGCTTCGACGCCAACAACCCCGCTCTCGGCTACGCCTTCACCTTCGTGGTGGGCGCCGGCCAGACCTACAACATCAACTTTGATGCCCCGATGAACCGCATCAACAGCTACCGCGTCTACACCAACGGCACCAACACGACCGGCACCCCGAAGGACATCGGCTTCGATGCCACCGACGGCGCGACCGTCGTGATCCCGGCTCCCGCCTCGCTGGCCCTCCTGGGCCTCGGTGGCCTGGTCGCCGGCCGTCGCCGCCGCTAATCCAGCGGTGGGCCTCTGACTCGAAGGAGTCTCGGGCCTCGCGATTGGACTTGATCCAACCAACCCCCCGGCTTCGGCTGGGGGGTTGTGTTTTTGGTTTGAGGCGCCGGTTTCGGCGCGTCGTACGGAGTTCTGGACCGGGCCGTGGGGGGGGCTGGTCATCTATCAGATCAGGATGTCCTGGTCTTGGGCGTTTTCGCGGTTGCGGCACGAGTTGGCTGGCTTCGGGTGCGCGGGCGGGACAGTTCTCGGGTTTGGACGGAAGGAGTGCGAGCCGGGCGGCTGGTCGCCCCGCCAGCGTGGAAGCTTTGTGAGCGCAGCCTGGCGCGGTTCGGGGGAATTTGTCGTCGGCGCGAAATAATCCGATCAGAAGGGTGGCAAAGCCTGGATCGTGTGGCATCTTTGGGGCAAGGAGGTTCCGACCTATGAAGAAGATTGCTGCTCTTATCGCTCTGGCTGGTCTCGCCGCTGCCGCCAACGCTGGCCCTGGCAAGATCGACATCCTCGTCCGCAACGTCACCCAGGGTGGCGCGGCCGCGAACAGCGTCGGTGGCGCTGCTGGCGACACGATCGAGGTTCAGGTGTGGTACGCTTGGGGCAACCCCACGTCCGGCACGGCCGTCGGCCTGTCGACCGTGATCCACAACCTCACCTCGTCGAGCTTCGATGCGTCGAACACCATGTTCGACACGGGTGACTACCGCGCCGGCCGCTTCAACTTCGGTGCGCAGACTCAGAAGGCCTTCCGCTCGGGTAACAACCTCCGCATCGCGGACATCGCCAACGACGGCGACGTTGCCGCGGGCGGCATCTCGGTCAAGCAGGCTTCGCCCTCGGCTTCGGGTGCGAGCTTCGACGCGAACAACCCCGCTCTCGGCTACACCTTCACGTTTGTGATCGGTGCGGGCCAGGGCACGGACATCAGCTTCGACGCCCCGCTGGATCGCATCAACAGCTACCGCGTGTACACCAACGCGACCAACACGACCGGCTCGCCCGCGTCGATCACCTTCGATGCGACCGACGGCGCCACCGTCGTGATCCCCGCCCCGGCCTCGCTGGCTCTCTTGGGCCTCGGTGGTCTGGTCGCCGGGCGTCGCCGCCGCTAAGTCGACCATCCCTCACGGTTCTCTCTGGGAACCGCTGGGAATGAATGACTGATCCCGACAACCCCTCGGAGACGAGGGGTTGTTCGTTTTTGCGGAAGTCACGAAGAGTCGTGCGCCCCGTACTGCAGGCGCGGAAGAAGGGAGTCGGGGCTCGGGCGTCGCGAGACGAGGCGGCGCGGCGGGATCGCGGACCATGTGGTAGTGCCAAGTCCGCGGATGGCCGGGCCGAGAACGGGGATTGGAGCGGGCGGTGCGTTCGGAATCGTGGTGGAGGTGGGCCGAGACCGTCGGGCCATCCAAGACGCCCGGATTTCAGTTGGAATCCGTATCAAGGGCCGCGGCCAGGGGCAGGGGGGTCCGGGCCCACGGAGGACGCTGATCGAAGCTTTGCTGCTCCCGGCTCGAAGGGCGATTGCGATCACAAGTGAGCGGTTCGCCGTTTGCAGGTGTCGCGGGACCTATTCACTTGCGACGACCTTGCCGTCGCGGAGGCGGACGACGCGGTCGGCGCGGGCGGCGGTCTCGGGATCGTGGGTGACGACGACCAGGGTTTGCCCGGCCTTGTGAAGGCCCGCGAGCAGATCGAGGATGGAGCCGCCGGTGACGCGGTCGAGGTTGCCGGTGGGCTCGTCGGCGAGCAGGAGCGTGGGTTTGTTGACCAGGGCGCGGGCGATGGCGACGCGCTGGCGCTCGCCGCCGGAGAGTTCGGCGGGGCGGTGCTTGAGTCGATGGCCGAGCCCGACGTGGGTGAGGATGTCGCGGGCGGCGGCGATGGCTTCCTGGCGGTGCTGCATATAGCCAAGGCGTCCGTGGAGCACCATGGGGGAGAGCAGCACGTTTTCGAGGACGGTGAGCTCGGGGAGCAGGTGATAGAACTGGAAGATGAAGCCGACGCGGGCGCGGCGGTAGTGGTTGAGATCCGACGCCGACATCGCGTCGATGGCGCGTCCTTCGAAGGTGATGGGCGAAGCGCCGGGCGATTTGTCGGCGCGGTCGAGGGCGCCGAGGAGGTGGAGCAGTGTTGACTTGCCCGAGCCCGAAGCGCCAAGCACCGCGAGCCACTCGCCGCGCTTGATGTCGAGGTCGACGCCGCGGAGGACGGGGACATCGACGCGCCCGAGGCGATAGGTCTTCTTGAGATCGCGCACGGTGACCAGCGCCTCGGCGTTGCGGGGAGCGGGGGTCGCGGGGTTGGCCTGGGCGGAGGTCATGCGGTGGCTTATTCGAATCGGAGCGCTTTTACTGGGTCCATCGACGCGGCGCGGACGGCGGGGATGAGCGCGCCCAGCACGCTGGAGATGATGCCGCCGGCGAGCACGATCGCGGCCTTGGAGGCGTCCATCTGGCTGGGCACCTCGCTGAAGTAGTAGATTCGCGGGTCCCAGATGTAGAGGTTGAAGGTCTCGCCCAGCCACTCGTGGATGGGGTTGATGTTCTTGACGACGACATAGGCCAGTGCGCCGCCCAGGCCAGAGCCGACGACGCCGATCATCATGCCGTAGGCCAGCCACACGCCCGCGATGCCGGCGCGGCTGGCGCCGACGGCGCGGAGGATGCCGACGTCCTTGGTCTTCTCGCTCACCATCGACCAGAAGATCGCGAGCACGAGGAAGACGGCCGTCAGCGAGATGAAGCTGAAGATGAAGAGCACCAGGCCCGTCTCCTTCTTGACGGCGTTGATCATGGTGCGGTTCTGGTCTTCCCAGGTGAGGATCTTGATGTCTTCGGGCGCGGGGACTTTGCCCGCGTGGTCTTGCTCGAACTGGGCGTAGATCGTCTGGACCTTCTTTGTCAGTTCGTCGGCGCTCGTGCCGTCCTTGGCGCGGACGTAGACGTTGGTAACGCGGGCGGGGTCTTCGGCGACGATCTGGGGCGTGACGATGCGCTCTTCGCCGGTCGCGGGGTCGATCTCGATGCGTGCGCCAAGGCCATTGGACGCGCGCTCGGCCTTCACACCCTGATCGAGGTGGAGCTTGCGCTGCAGTTCCTTGAGCGGCGCGAAGACGACGCGGTTGTCTGTCTCGTAGATACCGCTGTGGACCTCGTTGGCGACCGGGAGCGACCAGGAAACCATGTCGATGGTGCGCCCGCTGGCGTCGAGCGGGATGAGGTTGAGCGTGACGCTCATATTGTCGGGAGCGAAGACGCGGGCGGGCTCGAGGTCGCCCTTGACGGTGCGCCGGTACGGCAGTCGCGGCTCGAAATAGCCTTCGGGGCGGCGCGAGTTGAAGCCGCTGACTTCGATGCCCAGCACGGCGGCGGGCTTGAACTCACCGGATTTTTCGTCCCGGCGCTGGAGCTCGCGCCCGTTGTCAAGGAACTGGGCCCAATCAAAGCCTTTCCAGAACGTGTCATCGGCGACGCGCGGGTCGCGGCGTTCCTTGTCCTTGCGCAGCGGTGTTTCAAGCGGGCGCCACCAGAGGGTGCGGTCGTACTCGGTGACCTGGGCGTAGCCCGGGCCGTCGATGCCCTTGATGACGATGGCCTCGCGTCGCCCGTCGGGGAGGGAGATGAGGCCGTAGGTCTCGATGACGGGCGTCGCGCCCGCGACGAGGTCGTCCTTCCGAAGGCGATCGACGAGTTCCTCGTAGTGGGCAAAGCCGGTGGAGGGCCAGGAGATGTTGACGTCGCCCAGGAGCGTGCGCCCGGAGTTGAGGAGCATGGCGAGGAAGCCGCCCATGACCGACCAGGTGATGAGCACCATGGCGGTGCAGAGGACGACGGCCAGCGACGCCAGCAGCGGCATGACTTTGCTGGTCAGGTATTTTCGGGTCAGCAGCGCCTGATACACGGAGCCCCCTGGTCGTTGGCGGACCAGTGTAGGTCGCGATCCGCGTCAGCAGCCCTGCTCGAACTCAACGACGAACGCGTCGAAGTCGTCGGCGTTGACGAAGCCGTTGCGGTCGTAGTCGGCCGCGGGGAGCGCGCCGATCCAGTCGACCACGAAGTCGTCGTAGTCGTTGCCGTTCATGAACGCGTCGTGGTTGTAGTCGGCGCGGCAGAAGGTCTGGGCGAGTGCGAGCAGGCCGGCGTAGATCTCCTGGCCGCTGGGGATGATGTCGGTGGGAGGCGGCGCAAAGCTTCCGCCGCGGAGCTCGATGGTCCAGTTGAGGACGCTTTGATCGCCGTACCACCAATCGATGTTGGCACCGCTGGCGGGATAGAGGGTTGAATACCACTGGCCGCTCGTGAACGTCAGGGCGTTGACGCTTGCGATCGCGGATTGCATGAGGAGCCCGAGGGAGTTGAAGTAAGGGAGGATTGGGGGCGGCGAGGCGGTGTATCCCCATGGGGAGAGGATGAGCGGGCCGTAGGTGTGGATGTCGAACGCAAGGATGATGCCCGGGGTGCTGAGGATGTGATCGCGCAGGCCGGCGGCCTCGGGCTCGGAGAATGGGGCCGTTCCGCGGTAGGTCTCGCTCGCGCCACTGCCGGAGGAGCCGTTGTTGTTTCCCCAGGCGTAGCTCCAGTTGCGGTTGAGGTCGACGCCGAAGGTGCCGTTGGCGTTGTTGCGTCGGTTCTTTCGCCAGAATCGCTGGGTGGTCCATGTGTAGACATAGCCGTCGACGTTGACGACGGGGACGACTATCACGGTGAACTTGTCGAGGAACGCGGTGGCGTCGGGGTCGGTGGCGTAGCCGGCGATGAGCTGCTCGGCGACGTACATGGTGGTCATGGGGGCGAGCCACTCGCGGGCGTGCTGGGTGGCGTGGATGTAGATGACGGGCTTGATGGTGCCGGCGGGGCCGGGCGTGGGGGAGTCGATCCGGAAGCCGAAGATGGTTCGGCTTTCGAGGGACGGGCCGACGATGAAGCGAGAGACGAGGTCGGGGCGAAGCGCGACCAGTTCGTCGACCTTGTCGGAGATGGCCTCGAGGTTCTTGTAGTCGTCGTACCAGCCGCGGGTTTGCGGGGCGTTGAGGCGGGCGCGCTCGGCGGCGACGACCTCGCCCATGTCGGGTTCGATGATGTCGAAGGAGACGCCCAGGGCGCGGATCGCGTGGAGCCCGCCGGGCGGGATCAGGAAGTCGATGGGCTGTTCGAGGCGCGGCGTGTGGGTCCAGCAGTCGCCGGAGATCGCCAGCACGCGGTTGAACTCGGTGTGGTCGCGGATGACGGCGCGGATGAGTGAATGGCCGCGGTAGGTCTTGTAGGGCTCGGGCGCCAGGAGAATCGAGGCGTCGTCGGCGGGCGCTCGGGCCGGATCGAAGGCGTGCTGGGCCAGCGCGGGCGCGGCGAGGGTTGCCAGCGAGATCACGAAGGGGAGTGAGCAGCGGCGTGACATGGCGACCTCCGTCGGGGAGTGGGTCGGGAAAGCGGCGAATGACGTGCAGTTTCGCCGATTCCGCGCGCGGAGGCAAGGGCCAAGGGGCGAAGAGGGCGCTGGATCGGGCGGGTTCTACGATGGACGGATGGCGACGCGGGAGGTTGCAACGCTGAGGCTCGGGCATGTGGAGTTGGCCACGCCGCTCTTGCTCGCGCCCATCGCGGGATATTGCGACCTGGCGTTCCGGACGGTGTGCCGCGGATATGGCGGGGTGGGGCTGGCGTGTACGGACTTGCTGAGTCCGCAGGGTCTTCTGCGCGGGACGGCGACGAGCCTGGACCTGGCGCGCACGAACGAGGTCGACAAGCCGATCGGCATGCAGCTGTACGGGAGCGACCCGGAGATCATGGCCCAGGGGGCGCGCTGGGCGGTGGAGCACGGCGCGACGATCGTTGACATCAACATGGGCTGCCCGGTCGACAAGGTGACGAAGAAGGACGGCGGGAGCGCGCTCTTGACGAATGTCGAGCGCGCGGTGAAGCTCGCCGAGCGCGTGGTGCGCGAGTTGGAGAAGTGCCCGCTGGACGCGGAGGAGTGGGGGAAGCGGCTGGGGCGGGATGTGGCGGTGCGGCGGAGTGACAAACATCGGGAGCGGCATTCGGCAATCGGCATTCGGCATTCGACTCCGGCGACGAGCGAACGCTCCCTTTCGTCGGATGCCGAATCCCGAATGCCCGATGCCGATCCGTTCTTGCTCGGGCCCGGCGCCACGCGAGCGGTGCCCCTTACCTGCAAGATGCGGCTGTGCTGGTCGGACGCGGACTATCACGCCGGACGGGCGTGCTCGCCGCAGCTGGCGCGGATGCTCGCGGATGTGGGCGTGGTCGGCGTGACGGTTCATGGGCGGACGACGGAGATGAAGTTCAGCGGGGTGGTGCAGCTGGCGGGGATCGCGCGGGTGGTGGAGGAAGTCGGCGGGCGGATTCCCGTGATCGGCAACGGCGACGTGCGCGAGCCGGAGGATGCCGTGCGCATGATGCGCGAGACGGGCTGCAATGGCGTGATGATCGGACGCGGGGCGCTGTCGACGCCGTGGCTGTTCCGCGACGCGTGGGCGGCGCTGCGCGGCGAGGCGATCCCGAGCACGCCCGATGACGCGGAGAAGACCGCGATGATGCGCCGCTACTTTGAGATGATGCGGGAGTATCGCGGGGACCACTACGCGATGACGCAGATCAGGCGTCGGATCGCGTGGTTCGCCAAGCGGATGATTCGCAAGGACCCGGTGACGGGGCGGATCGTGGGGGTGAAGCCGCTCAAGGAGGCGATCCGAGTGGCGGCGGGACCAGCGGACGTTCACATGGCCTTTGATCGATTCGCGGCGGGGGAGTTGAACCAGTTTGCCGAGGCGGATGAGGCGGAGTCTGGTTCTGTGTGATTGATCTTTGTTCGGGTCCGAGTTTGTGAGATTGAGGTCTCGGCGTGAGCGAGGTTTATGGCGCGTGTTTGGCGACTGCGGGGGTGATTCCCGGTGTCGATCTGATATGCTGAGAGGGTCGTGAACTCGAGGGGTGGTTTGTCCGTCTGAAGTTTCATTCGGCCGCGGTCGATTACGCGCGGCGTGTCACAGGAAGTCTCCGGCGAAGAGCCCGGGTTGAAGCGGGGAGTGCATCATGCAGCGGAATATCGGTCGTTCGTGCGGCGTGGCGTTTGGTCTCATGGCGCTGGTTTCGGTGTGCGGGCTGGCGACGGCGCAGGACGCGGCCCAACCCCCGGCCCAATCCCCGGCGCAGGCGGGCGAGCCGGCGCTGGCCAAGGTGGAGACGGGGACGTTGATCTTCGAGACCGAGTCGGTCGACCTGGGCACGATCATCCAGAACGAGGTGAAGCCGCTCAAGTTCAAGTTCAAGAACACGGGAAAGGCGCCGGTCACGATCAAGGAAGTGAAGAAGTCGTGCGGCTGCACGCAGGCGAAGGTTGTCGTCGAGGGGAGCGACAAGGGCCTTGAGCCGGTGGAGCACGACCAGAACACCTGGTCGGTGATCCCGGCGGGCGCGAGCGCCGTGATCGACGCGGAGTTTGATCCCAAGGGCAAGCTCGGCTCGCACAGCAAGACGATCACCATCGTGTCGGACGACGCGGAACGTTCGCAGATCGTGCTGACGCTGACGGTGGAGGTCGAGGCGACCGTGGTGGCCGAGCCGTCGGTGCTGAACTTCGGCACGGTGGAGCGAGGCGGCTCAAAGGCGCTGAAGCTGACCGTGCTGGGGCGGACCCCGGACTTCGCGGCGACCGACGCGACGATGACGCTGAGTGAGCTCTTCGACATCCGGAAGGGTGAGACTCGCGAGGTGGATCGTGGGGGGAAGAAGCTGCGTGCCACGGAGTTTGACATCACGTTCAAGGCCATCGGCAAGAGCGGGCGGGCCAGCGACCTGCTCAACGTGCGGACCAACGACCCGCGCGAGCCCATGAAGTCCGTGACCATGACGTTTAATGTCCAGGGCCTGCTGGCCTTCGAGCCCACGCAGCTCAGCCTGTCGACGGCCAGGCCGGGCGATCTGATGACCGGAGAAATCCTCCTGAAGCACCGCAAGGACAAGGCGTTCAAGATCGTCAAGATCGAGCCTGCCCAGGTGGCGGCGGGCGCGGCGGTTCCCGAGTTCAAGCTGGAGTTTGAGCCGGTCGACGCCGCGAACACCACCAAGTGGCGCATCAAGGCCTCGACCGCGGCGCCGACGGATCGCCCGAGCATCAACGTGTGGCTGCGCATCACGACCGACGTAGGCGGCGAGGAACTCGTCCAGGTGCGCTGCTACGGCGTGGTTCGTCGCGGGCAGGTCGGGGCGGCTCCCACGTCGGCACCCGCGTCGGCGCCGGCGTCGGCACCGGCGGCGGCGGACCAGGGCTCGAAGTAAGCGGCCCGAGAGAATCACGGAGCGACACGCGATGGCTGGTTGCGGAATGGCGTGTACCCCCTTGCGCGTGCTGGCGCTGATCGCGATCGGCGTCGGTGCGGGGCTGGTCGACATGTCGATGCGCGGCGGGCGCATCATCCTGGCCAAGGATCGGCCCGACCCCGTGGCGCCGGCGCCGATCCCGAACCCAGACCCCGATTCGTTGTCACCCAACCCCGCGCCCGTTGACACGCCTCCCAGCGCGGCGCAGGGCGCGATCCGCGACATCGGGATCGCGGAGGCCAAGGAGTGGTACGACAAGGGGGCGGTGTTCCTGGATGCGCGCCCGCGTCGTGATTCGGAGCGTGAGGGGCGGATCCCCGGCTCGCAGTTGCTCGGGCCCGGCGACGTGGATCGGAACCCTCCGCCCGAGATTCTCGACGCGCTGGACCCCGAGAAGGAAGTGGTGATCTACTGCATCGGGGGCGATTGCCACGACTCGCACAACCTGGCGGCGATGCTGGAGGCGCGCGGATTTACGAAGCTCATGGTGCTGGCCGAGGGCTTTCCGGCGTGGGTGAAGGCGGGCTATGAAGTGGACAAGTCTCCCTTGCCCCCGGAGTGAGCATGAAGCGGAACTCCAATCCCGTGATGGACGGCCTGTTGTTTGTGTCGCGGATGGCGCTGGCGGCGGTGTTCGCGTTCGCGGCGTATCACAAGCTGTTCGGGGAGGTCGGGAACAGCGGGCACTTCACCGGGCCGCAGGAGTTCGCACGCTCGGTCGATGCGTTCGAGGTACTGCCGAAGAACATGGTTCCGGTGGCGACGTTTGTGGTGCCGTGGGTCGAGGCGATCTGCGCGGTGCTGCTGGTGGTGGGCTATTGGACGCGGGCGGCGGCGGGAGTTTTGGCGCTGGCGCTGGTGGGGTTCATCGGGCTGGTGATCTCGGCGATCGCGAGGAAGCTGAGCCTGACCTGCGGGTGCTTCGGGGCGGTGCAGCTGTTCTGCCCGAAGGAACTGGGCTGGTGCAACGTCATCCAGAACAGCATCCTGATGCTGCCGGCGATCTTGCTGGTGGCCAAGGGGCATGGGCGGTTGGGGATTGATGGGGCGTGCGGAGCTGGCTCGGGCGGGTGCGGTTCGGGCGCGTGCGCTGGGGGCGCGGTGGACGCCGGTGGGGCGTCGACCTAGAGTTTCGACCACATTCGAGCCCGTCGCCCGGGTTCCCGGCCGTGTTGGCCGAGTGCCCCGGGCCCAAGACCAGGACGGAGCCCCGCGATCGCGGGGACGACCATGAGCAAGTTCCAGCGATTCGCGCCCGTTCAGAAGATCCGCGTCACCAAGACCACCGGCCAGGGCAAGGTCGTGGTTGATTGGAAGGACATCGAGACGCTTCGTCGCCTGATGAGCCCCAACGGCAAGATCTACGGGCGGAAGCGCCTGGCGACCTCGGCCGCGGAGCAGCGGATGGTGGCGCAGGCGATCAAGCGGGCGCGTTTCATGGCGCTCCTGCCCTACACCTCGGCGACGCTGTAAGCGTTTGACACCGGCGCGGATCGCGCCGGGTTGAGAATCGGCGCACATTTGAAGATGAACGGCGATCCGGAAGAGGGTCAAGGCCATGAGCGCACGGGGCGACGAGCGCGCGGGTGTTGAGTCTGGGGCTGGACGTGACTACGCGCCGCTGCTGGGCGCGGCGCGGGCCGCGGCTGCGCGCGGGGCGATGTCGCGGACCGACGCGATGATGCTGTGCTGCGACCTTGTGTGGGACGCCTTCGGGCTTGAGAGCGCGGGCGCTGCGATCGACGGCCTGGCCAAGGTCTCGTGGGTCGGCTTCTATGAAAAGGCGGCGGATGCCGACGAGATGATCCTGGTGGTGCGGCGTGACAAGCCCGCGTGCTCGCCGATCGGGCTGCACGGCGCGTGCGGGCGGTGCTGGCGCGAGCGGCGGGCGCTGGTGATCGCGGATGTATCGACGCTGGGGGCGGGGTACATCGCGTGCGACCCCAAGGACAAGGCCGAACTGGTGCTGCCGATGATGGACGAGCGTGGCTGCTGGGGCGTGCTGGACGTGGACAGCTTTGAGATCGGGGCGTTCGGCGAGCGGGATGCGCGTGGGATGTCGGAGTTGTGCGATGTGCTGGGGCTGACGGGATCAAATCGCCAAATGAAGAGATGAGACAGCGAGGCAAGTAGCGTAAGACGCCCTCCCTGACGGTCGGGCTACTGATGGCAGGCGTCGGACACTCGATACCTGTGGAGCAGGGACGAAGAACCGAAGAGAAGGCACGGTCACGGGATTGGTTGTGCCACGACGTCGGAAACTTGGCCGCATTCGGGGCAGGATGCGCTGGGCGCGAGGCCTTTGAGGTCGTAGGCGCAGCGGGTGCAGAGGCCGCGGCGCGCGCGGAGGGTGCGGCGGGCGATGCGGATGCCGAAAAGTGGCACGAACCAGGTCGCGGCGTAGAAGAGCGTGTTGAGGGTGAAGCCGAGGGGGAGGATGTAGATGGGGAGCCAGAAGGCGAATTCGGGGCCGGACGGCTGAACTCCGCGGGCCCCGAAGTCACCGGCGCGGCCCTTGCTGCCCGGATCGAAGACGAAGTAGCCCTCGCAGGTAGTCGATCGAATGACGTCGTTTCTCCACTCTCTTTGTGACAGGAGCCAAAATGATCGGACCGGCCAGCCATATCGGCGTTCTATGCTCTCGGTGGCGGGATTGCGCGGTGGATGGCGTGAATCAAAAGGCTTGTCGGCCACCTCGACGAGCGTCGTGCGGCGGCTGGCGCCCCAACCAGAATAGGATTCAAGTTCCGCTGTCGTGCCTGTGCGGTTGACGATCTCTCGCTGGGACGCGCGGAGTGTGGTGATGCCAAACTGGTGCTCCGCTGGCCAATAGACAATGCCGTTGTGATAGGTCGGGGGGCCGTTGTCTTCCGCACGCTGAGGCACGTTGATGCTGGCCTTCGCTTCGCGGAAGAATCGCTCATAGGTCCTGCTCAACGCGATCCCCCACGCCACGGCGGTTGTCGTGGCGGCACCGAGGGCGGTGAGGAGCAGGGCGAATGCCGCGATTCTGATCCAGCGCCGGGGCATGCAGCCAGCATACCGCGCGGGGAATGCGGGGCTAGCGATTGGGCTCGCAAGCGAGGTGGCGGCGCCCTTTCGTGGTCAAGCGAGGCGCTTGACCACGCCACCCGGAGCCGGTGTCTGATTCGGTGCTTTGATGAAGACTCCCGACGATGGCGATCGCGCGTGGCCAACAGGTTGGCCATGCCACCCGGAGCTTGGCGCCTATCTAGATTCGGTTTTCGGTGATGTCGATCTCGCGCACGCCGCGGGCCAGGCGGACCTGCTCGACGGCGGCGCGGAGTTTTTCGCGCAGGCCGACGGGGTCGGGGACCTTGGCGAGGTTGATGTGCGGCATGGTCTCGTCGCTGGAGAGGACGAGCACGCTTCCGATGCCGAGCGTGCGATCGACCACGGTCTGGTGGAGTTGCGTGTCCTTGACGCGGTAGAGCTCGACCTCATCGAGGCTCTTGGTGAGGACGCCGGATTCGAGGCGGAGGCGCTGGGTGGTGAGCGTGTACTTGGTGGAGCGGAGGACGAGGTATTTCCAGAGCGCGACGGGGATGGTCAGGACGAGGATCAGCGATGCGTAGCCGAAGGGCGGGAATATCAGGCTGAGGACGATCGCGGGGATGACGAGGAGGCAGGAGGAGTACCACCAGAAGTTGACCCACGGGCTCGGCGTGCCGAGCCAGACCTGGGATTCCGGGCCGAGCTGGCGCGAGGAGACGGGCGGGATGGAAGGAGTGGGGATGGTGGTGCCGAGGGAAGCGGGGTCGACCTCGACGGCGAGAACGGAGAGGCCGAGTCGCTGGCCCATTTTCTCGGCGTCTCCGGCGTTCTCGGCCTCGAAGACCTTGGTGGTGCGTTGGTTGGTGGTGGGGTCGTTGGCGTGGACGATGTAGCGAGTGGGCATGGATGGGTCCCCCGCGGCCTGGCCGCCGTGCTTTGTTGGGCGGCGGACGGCCTGGATTTCGACGGGCATCATACGGATTCGGCCCGCTCCTCGCGTTCGGCGACGGCCGACCCGGACCTTCGCGGCGCCTCAGGTCCGGCGTCCAGAGATCAGATATGCGGGCGAAGGAGCGTGGGGCGCGGGGCTATTCCTCGGGCGGGAGATAGAACGCGTCGATGACGCCCGACGCGGGGCGCGGGGTGATCTCGTAGAGCACCGTGTTGCCGAGTTCGCGTCGGAATATGTGGAGGCGTGGATCGGAGTCTTCTTTGATCTTCGCGTCGTTGGCGAGCTTGTCGACGAGGACGATGATGGGCGCGTCATCAACCATGGCGAAGAGCATGATGGTGCGCGGGCCGAGCGGCGTGCCGCGGTACGTCTTTGAGTAGGCCCATCCGATCAACCGGACCTTTGCGGACGGGTCCTGGCGGACGAGCATGGCCTGGCCGGCGTTGTTTCGGGTTGTGTCCTTGAACTCCTCGTCGTTGTTGCAGGTCCAGTCGGGCGCGAAGTTTCGTTGGGCGGCGAGCGCGTAGAACTTGCCGGGGTCGTAGCGGCGGAAGCTGGTGTCGAAGTGGTCATAGATGAAGTAGCCCGCGCTGGCCAGGAGAAGAACGGCGGCGGCGGAGGCGAGCCACCACAGGCGGTGTCTCCCGGTGTGGCTGGAGGCGAGCGTGGAACGGGCCGCGGGTTGCGGCGGGAGCATCGGAGCGGGGAGGTCGGCGGGGACGTGCGTGCGTTTGAGCGAGGCCTCGATGCCGCGGGCGAGGTCGAGCTCGGCGCGGAGGGATTCGTCGGCGGCGAGGCGGGCCTCGAACGCGCCGCGATCGGATGGCGAGAGCGTGTGGTCGAGGTAGGCGTCGATCTGGTCGAAGATCGGATCGGGCCCGGGGTTGCTGGGCGCGTGGCTCATGACGCACCTCCGCGAGGCTTGGATTCGCGTGGACCTGAGGATTGGTCCGATTTGAGCTGGTCGCGCATCGCCTTGCGGGCGCGATGCACATGGCTCATGGCGGTGCCTTCGGGGATGGAGAGGGTGCGGGCGATCTCGGCGTAGGAGAGGCCGAGCACGGTCTTCATGAGCAGGCAGGCGCGGGCGTTTTCCTCGAGAGAGGCGAGGGAGTGCAGGACGGCGTCGTCGAAGGCGTGCTCGTCGGACAGGAGGGCGCCGAGGGAGCGATGCCCACGCCGGTCGGGCGAATCGCGGTCGGGGTTGGAGGTTGAGTCGAGCACGGCGGGATCGGCGGAGCGGGACGGGCGGCGTTTGGACTTGCGTCGATCGTTGAGCGCCACGAAGCGGACGATCTGGGCCATCCAGGCGTCGAAGCTTGTGCCGGGGTCGAACTCGCATAGCTTGCCCAGCGCGATCACGGCGGCCTCCTGCACGACATCGGACGCGCGATCACGATCGCTTGTGACGGCGGCGGCGACGCACCAGAGCTTGCGGGCCGCGCGCTCGAACAGCGGGCCGAACTCCGTCGGCGTGAGCGCCCCACGAGTGACTCGGAGCGGGGTCGAGTCCCCGTCCGAGCGTCCATGATTCTGAATGTCGCTGGTGGCGTGCATTCTTGCAGATTCTGCCGAAGCCGGACAACGGCCGTACGCCCGAGAATCGGGGGGCGGAGGGGGTGAGGTGATCAGCGTATCGAGAGATATCGATACGACGCAAGCGGGTTCCATTCGCGGGTGGGCGCGGAGCGGTGGCGACAAGGCGCGGGGATTCGCGTGGATCGTCCGAATGTTGGAGGGTTTGCGCGATGGGTGCGAATGGACCCGGACCCTGCTCGCGGGCTCGTCGGGTGCGGCGTCGAAAGGCCGCAGAATGAGGCGGATTCGTGTTACTTGGTCGCGGGGATTTCGCCGGCAAAGTTCCACGCGGGTTCGCTTTCTCGGGTGAGCGGCTTGTTGAGCACGCCGGCGCGGACGAGTTCGACGGGGATTGAGCCGTAGGTGAGGAGCGCGTCGTTGAAGTCGCGTTCCTTCATACCGCCCTTGGAGACGGCCTCGTCGTGGAGTGAGCGGATGGCGAGGCCGCCGAGCATGTAGGCGGCCTGGTAGAGCGGTCCGTAGTCAGGCCCGATGTATCGGCGGACTTCGCTGGCGGCGTTGTCGCGTTCGTGCCCGACGCGATCGACGAGGAAGTCGATCATCTCCTGGGGGGTCATTTCGCCGAGGTGGTACTTGAGGCTGATGATGATGCGGGCGCAGCGATGCATGCGCCAGAAGAGCATGCCGACGCGGTCCTCGGGCGACTGGGCGTAGTTCATATCCCAGAGCTTCATCTCCCAGTAGAGGCACCAGCCCTCGACGAAGAAGGGGGTCGTGAAGGTGCCGCGATAGGGACGGACGCGGGCGGCCATGAAGCCCTGGAGGTGATGTCCGGGGGTGAGCTCGTGGGGGGCGACGATGCGGGAGAAGTGGCGGTTGTTGCCGCGCATGGACTGGAGCTTGGCGTCGTGGGTCATGGAGTCGGCGGGCGCGGCGACGCCGATGGTCTGCCCGCCGTAGAACGCGAAGGGCCAGAATCGCTGGTTTTCGGGCGAAATCATCTCGAGTCGCCAGTATTTGTCGGCGATCTCGGGGATGGTGACGAGGTCGTGCTTTTTGACGAAGTCGATGCCCTCGCGGGTGAGCTCGGCCATCATGGTGGTCTGCTCGCCGGCGGGCGCGGTGATGTTCTTGACCTTTTCGAGGGCGGCCTTCCAGTCTTCGGCGTGGCCCATGTCGCGGGCGGCCTCTTTCATGCGGGCGTCGCACCAGGCGAACTCTCGCTCAGCGATTTTGATGAGCTGCTCGGGTGTGTAGGCGACGAACTCGAGCTTCAGGTCTTCGATGACCCAGTCACGCCCGATGGGGTTGCCGACGAGGGGATCGTCGGGCGCGCCCTTGAGGCCGGCGATGTCCTGGCGGAGGTAACGGGCGTAGTCGTCGAGCGCGGCGCGGGCTTCCTCGAAGGGCTTTTTGCACCACCAGGGGAACTCGGGCGCGTAGGGCGCGTGGTATTCGTACCAGTTGGCGAGGGCGCGGCGGAAATCGGAGACGGCCTCGGCGGCGCGCTGGGCCTGTACGGCGGTGAGCACGATGGGAGCGTCGGGCGCGGGGCTGGCGGCTTGCGTGGCGGGCGGGTCGGCGTCGGCGCTCGCTGGCGAGTTGGTTGGCGCGTTGGTTGGCGCGTTGGTTGGCGCGTTGGCGTCGGCGGGCTGGTTGTCCTTCTTCTCTTGATGCCGGCCTTTCTCGATGCGCTCGCGGACTTTCTTGATGTCGGCGGCGAAGCCGGCGATCGTGGCCGCCGAGGCGCGGGCGTCGGGCTGCTCCATCTTCCAGCGCCCGAGTTCGAGCGCGATGACGGAATCCTTGAAGGGGAGGAGGTCCTTCATTTCGGCGATGCGGGCGCGATGGCGGCCGGCCTGGGCGAGCTGCTCGCGGAGCTTGTTGCGGAGGAGCAGGTAGTCGATCTTGCCCTGCTGGGAGAGCGCGTCGAAGTTGACGCTTTGGAGCGTCGCCATTTGCTTGTTGGCGAGGGCCTCCATGTCGTTCCAGCGGGCATCGGACCAGCGGATGGCGTGCCATCGGGCGAGCGAGGCGGTGTCTTCGCCGAGGCGCTCGATCAAGGTCTGCAGGTCGCCGCCGGGGGGCGGGAGCTCGTTGAGCACGGTTTGGGCGGCGGAGGTTCCGGCGAGTGCGGCGAGCGCGAAGGCGGCAAGGAGGCGGTGGTTCATGGGCCAGAGCGTAGCGGAAAACTGGATGTTCTTGGACGCTCGGGGCGGGGCGGGCGGTTGATGAAATCGTCCCGCCCGCGGGCCGAACAAAGCGGTCGAAAGGGGACCGATGAGCGCGATTCCTGTGACAGTTCGGCGGGTCGGGGCGTGCGAGGAGGAATCCGGCGGGTGGAGCGTGCGCGAGGCCGCTCCCGGCGCTCGGAAGAGGGCGGCCGTATCGTCGTTTGTGAAGAAACTCCTGCGCAAGCACGAGAGCGAGGAATCATGCGAGGGGGCGCGGCGGCGTGTCGCGGCCCTGGCCGTTCTGCTTGATAGCGCGTTTGTGATTCCCGGCACGTCGGTGCGCGTGGGGCTTGATCCCTTGGTCGGGCTGATCCCGGCGGCGGGCGATGCGATCAGCGCGGCCGCGTCGCTGTACATCGTCTATGAAGGTTGGAGGCTGGGCGCGTCGCGCGGGCAGGTGGCGGCGATGCTGGGCAACGTGGCGATCGACGCGCTGGCGGGCGTGGTGCCCGGCCTCGGCGACGTGGTGGACCTTGCGTTCAAGGCGAACATGCGGAACCTGGCGATCCTGGGGATTACGCCGCGGGTGCAAGCTGGGAAGTGATGGGTGCGGTGTCGCGCCTGCAGAGACAAAGAGGCAACCGCCGCCCTCGTGCGCGTGCAGGCTGTTGGTGCTGCACGCCATCGGGAGCGGCGGTTGCGCGTTGTCGTCCGCGCCCTGCGGGGGCGGGCGGGTGTCACGCGGTTGTCACGCGATCACGGCGCGGCGGCGTAGGCCTGTTCGCCGTGGAGGCCCTCGTCGAGCCCGACGACTTCGGTGTCTTCGGGGACCTTGACGGGGGTAACGCGTTCGATGAGCCAGAGCATGCCGAGCGTGAAGATGAAGGCCCAGGCGGAGGAGATGGCGACGGCGGCGAGCTGGACGAGGAAGAAGTGGGTGTTGCCGCGGAGCAGGCCGTCGACGCCGCCGGTTTCGGCGGGGTTCCATGCGGTGGAGGCGAAGAGTCCGAGCATGATGATGCCGATGAAGCCGCCGACGCCGTGGACGCCCCAGACGTCGAGGGCGTCGTCCCACTGGAGACGGTTCTTGAGCGCGACGGCGTAGAAGCAGACGACGCCGGCGATGATGCCGATGAGGCACGCCATGGGCGGCGAGACGAAACCGGCGGCGGGCGTGATCGTTGCGAGGCCGGCGACGGCGCCGGTGAGCAGCCCGAGGAACTTGGGTTTCTTGCTGGTGCCCCAGTCGAGCAGGAGCCAGACGACGGCGGCGAAGGACGCGGCGACGTCGGTGTTGAGGAAGGCGACGGCGGTGATGGAGTCGACGCGGAACTCGCTGCCGGCGTTGAAGCCGTACCAGCCGAACCACAGGAGGCCGGTGCCCAGCGCGACGAGCGGGATGCTGTGGAGGCCCTTGTCGGAGACGCGGCGTTTGCCGACGTAGAGGACGGAGGCGAGGGCGGCGATGCCGGCGATGTTGTGGACGACGATGCCGCCGGCGAAGTCCTTGACGCCCCATTCGGCGAGGATGCCGCCGCCCCAGACCATGTGGACGAAGGGGAAGTAGACCAGGAGGAGCCAGGCGGTGAGGAAGAGCATATAGGCCTTGAAGGTGACGCGGTTGGCGAAGGCGCCGGTGATGAGTGCGGGGGTGATGATGGCGAACATCATCTGGTAGGCGCACCAGACGATCATGGGGATGGTGTCGTTGACGGGGGAGGGCGTGGAGAGGGTGATGCCGTTGAGGAAGGCCCAGTCGAAGTTCCCGATGATGCCGGCGAAATCGGTGCCGGACTTGTGATCGCCGCTGAAGCACATGGAGAAGCCGCAGACGAACCAGAGGACGGTGGTCCATCCCATGGAAACGAAGCTCTGCATCATGATGGTGAGGACGTTCTTTCGGCTGACGAGTCCGCCGTAGAAGAAGGCGAGCCCCGGTGTCATGAGCATGACGAGGCTGGTGCACAGCAGCATGAAGCCGGTGTTGCCGGTATCGATATGTGGCATGGGAGCGCTTTCGCAATTCGGCTGGAGAGACCAGCGGGCGGTGAGCCCACGACCGCCGTGGGCCGTCGTGAGTGATCCTAGGCGGAAATTGAGGACTGTCGAGTCCTTTGATGAGTTTGTGCGTGTCGACTCGCGAATGTGAGGTAGCGAGCACGCGCCCGCGCGAGCGCAGATAGGGGCGCGACGCCGGTGCGGGGGCGCGTCGTTGGTCGACGCCTCGATCTGCGATAGTCTCTTCCCCATGATCGAACTCAGTGAATTGGCGCGGCGAGAAGAGACCCGGCAGGCCGAGGGGCTGGCGGCGATCGCGCCGGAGTGCGCGCGGCCGGCCAGTGGCGGCACGATGGCGCGAAGCGAGCCGGGCTCATGGACCAACAACGCGGTGGGCATGGGGCTGCACGGCCCGGTGGCGAAGCGCGAGGTCGATGCGTTGATCGAGTATCACGCGTCGAAGGGGATCGAGCCGCGGATCGAGCTTTGCCCGTTTGCGGATGAGGCGTTCGTGCGCGAGCTGGCGGACCGTGGGTTTGTGCCGCGGATTTTCGAGAATGTGCTGTTCCGCGAGTTGAGCGCTGGCGACGTGGTGCGCCCGGTGGTGACGCCGCCGGCAGAACTGGCTATTGAAGAAGTGAATCCGGCGGACGACGCGGCGGTGCGTGAGTTTGCGCTGGTGTCGACGAGCGGGTTTGCACCGGCGGGCTATGTCGTGCCGGAGAGCGACATGCAGACGGTGGCGCGGATGGTGTGCGATCCGCGGTGCGTGTCGGTGCTGGCGCGGCTCGGGGGCATCGGGGTTGGCGCGGGGACGATGGCCGTGCATGGGGATATCGTCGCGCTCTTCGGGCTGAGCGTGCTGGAGGCGTATCGGCGGCGGGGCGTGCAGCAGGCGCTGCTGGCGGCCCGCCTCAACATCGGCATCGCGCGCGGCGCGACGCTCGCGACGATCGGATCGAAGCCGGGCATCGCGACGGAGCGGAACGTGCGGCGGATGGGATTCCAGGTCGGGTATACGAAGGTCCACCTGGTGCGCCCCGGCGAGGGGCTGGCGGCGAATGTGGGGTAGGGCGAAGTCGGGAGCGGGGAGTCGAGTGTGGTTGAAGACGCGGCATTCGGCATTCGCGATTCGGCATTCGACGCAGCAGAAGAGAAAGCCGGATTGGAAGGGATCGCGGGAGCCTGATGGCGTTCCTGAGCCGGCCCTGCGGCGCGTGACTGCGATAAACTGCGCGGGCAAGGCGTTGCCGCCTGTGAGGCGGTGAAGTGACGGCGGCTCTCCAGGAGCGAGCGATGAAGGGCATGACTTCGACGGCGATGGCGGCGGGGGTGGGTGCGATCGGTGTGGTGCTGGCTCTGGGCGCGTGCGCGGTGCCGTCGAGGGAGGCGGGTGAGATGGATGCGGTGGGTACGGCGAACGTGGCGGATCGCACGCCGCCCGGATTTGAGCTGCGGCGGATGGGCGAGGGTGAGCAGGCGCTGGCGTATGTCGTGTACACGCCCGAGGGGCGGGGCGACGAGGCGATGCCGGCGATCCTGTTCCTGCACGGCGCGGGCGAGTGCGGCACGGACGGCTGGAAGCACGTGGGCAAGAGCAGTCTTGCCGAGTCGATCATGGACGAGCCGAAGCGCTGGCCGTTCGTGGTGATCATGCCGCAGAAGCCGGTGCTGAAGAAGGAATGGGAGACGTTTGACGCGACGGTGATGAAGATCCTTGATGACACGATCGCGCGCGAGAACATCGACACGTCGCGCGTGTATCTGACGGGGCTCTCGCAGGGCGGGCACGGGACGTGGGTGATCGGCGCGACGCACCCGGAGCGGTTCGCGGCGATTGCGCCGATCTGCGGGTACGGCGATCCGGACATGCTGGCCGGGCCGCTGGCGTCGATGCCGGTGTGGGCGTTCCACGGGCTGGCGGACAAGGTGGTGCCGCCGGATCGAACGACGAGCATCACGAAGGTGCTGCGTGATCGGCGGGGGAAGGACGGCGCGGAGCTGAAGGAGTCGCTGTACCCGGGCGTCGGGCACAACTCGTGGGAGAACGCGTTTGCGGAGAAGGAACTGCCGGGGTGGTTCCTGAAGCACACGAAGGCGGAGAAGTGATCGCGGCTATTCCTGGCCCTTGGCCAAGGGGGGCAACAGGCGAATGAGCCACGAGCCCACAAGATGGTTCGGATCATCGTTGTGCGCCGAGATCGTGTAGAGCCGAAGCGATTCCGCCTTGGTGATTGCGGTACCGCGAAGGCGGTAGATGAGCAGCAGAGCCGTTCGGGCGCGCTGAGTGCTTTCGTTCGGCTCTGCGGCGATGGTCGCTTCTAACTGTGGCAGGACGACGTCGCCGGTTCGCCACAGAGATTGATAGGCAAACACCGCGTTCTCGGTCTCGTCGTCATCTCCGAGCGATCGACAGAGATACTCGATGCCGCGATCGCGCAGCGTGGAGTGGTGGCTCATTGCGGCGATCGCCGCGCAGAGGAGCTTCTGTTGGGTATCGTGCGAATCGAGTCCGGCCGACAGTTCCGGCGTTGCGTGTTCGGCATTTCGCAGCAGGTACGGGAAAGCCAGGTCGGCGTCGGTTCCGTAGACGCCGGTTGTCCAGTCGATCGAATTGTCCGCGAGGCCTTCCACTGCCACCGAGTACAAGTTGTCTGGTGGGCTGTAATCAACGTCGATCGACTGCGCGGAGCGCAGGTGGTATCGGGTTGAAAGGGTCGGATCGGCGAGCCTCATGAGCACCATGGCAGCCAGCATTCTCTGCTGGAAGTCTTCGCTGCGCAGCGCGACCTCCAAAGCCGGAATGGACGAAGGGGCAGCGGCATAGAGAACATCACTGGCCCACGCACTGTTGTGGCTGATCTCGTCCGAGGCGAGTTCCGAAACGGCGACACGGGCAAGCCAGGCACGAGAGACCTGTGACATGCCCGGCTCACGCGACAGGAGTTCGTCGCAAACGGTCCAAGGGATGTATCCCGGGAACGATTCCTCGAGGGTCAACAGGATCGACGTCGGCGCGTACGGCGCCCAATTCCCCGACCTGATCCAGCGCACCTTCCAGCACGGAAGGGCGATCAAGAGGAGCACCAGCGCGACTCGCCCGGTGCGCCAGCGGGCGGGACGGCGGCGGCGCGTCGAGCGAACCTGGCGCGTGCCGCACTCGGGGCAGATGACCTGGCCCGCGGCGTCGGGGATGGAGCCCGAGAGGTCGTAATCGCAGCGGGGGGAATGGAACCAGTGCCAGGGAAGGAGTGAATGGTACCATTGGCGGGCGGGTCCGCGGCATAGCGCCTCGCGCGCGGGGGTGAGCAAGCGGAGGAGCAGGAGGAACAGCAGCGCGCAGGCGAGCCCCGCCAGCACAATCGCCGCATGTTCGATCCAGCGTGTCATCGTCGATCCTCGCACAATGAGCGGATCAATGATCGGCGAGCATGGATAGGAGAGATCAGAATCGGCGGCGGATTTGATATCTGCTGCCCGGGCCCGCCGGAACCGTCGGCGCGATAGCATGAATGCGATCTGGGGAGGTGAGGATGGGGAAGAAGCCAGAGATCGAGCGGCGGGGGCGATCCGCGGAGCGTGCGGCTTTGCGACCCCCATCGCTCACCTCGATCGAAAAGCACCTTGCCCGTGTGCGCGCGATCGCGCTTGCGATGCCCGGGGCGAGCGAGCGGAAGTCGCACGGCGAGCCGACGTTCTTTGTGGGCAAGCGGGTCTTTGCGATGATGAGCATCGATCATCACGAGGACGGGCGGCTGGCGGTGCTGGTGCCGCTGGCGGAAGGCGAGCAGGAGCGGCTGCTGGCGGAGAATCCGAAGAGGTATTACTACCCGGCGTACGTCGGCCCGAGCGGCTGGGTCGGGATGCACCTTTCTCGCATCAGCGACGCGGGACTGAAACGGCATATCGCGGCGGCGTGGGAAATGATCGCGCCGAAGAAGATGCGAGCGAGATAGTCGTTACTCCCATCTCGGTTCGCGGCCCATGAGATGACGCACGAAGAAGTCCTGGCGCTTGCGCCGGCCGTAGGGCGATTCGCACGCGCCGTGTCCCTCGCCCGGGAACACGATGAGGTCGAAGTCCTTGCCGGCCTTGATGAGCTTTGACACGACCTGCATGGTGCTGGCGGGGTCGACATTCTCGTCCATCTCGCCGACGGTGAGCAGGAGCTTGCAATCGTCGGGGAGGCGCGAGGCGTTGGTGGCGTTGCTGTTCGCTTCGTACCAGGGGCCGATGGGCCACGACATCCAGAGCTCGTTCCACCAGATCTTGTCCATGCGGTTGTCGTGGCAGCCGCAATCGGCGGCGGCGGCCTTGTAGAAGTCGCCGTGCCAGAGGAGTGCGGCCGTAGCGTTCTGTCCGCCGGCGGAGCCGCCGTAGATTCCCACGCCGCGCCCGTGGTTGTCCAGGTCCATTTCTGGATGCGCGGCGGCGGCGGCCTTCATCCACGCGATTCGATCGGGATATCCCGCGTCCTTCAGGTTCTTCCACGCGACATCGTGGAAGGCCTTGGAGCGCCAGTTGGTGCCCATGCCGTCGATCTGAACGACGATGAAACCAAGCTCGGCGATCTCGTTGCACTGCGAGTAGGCGCGGAAGCCCTTGGGGACGTGCTGATCGTGCGGGCCGGCGTAGATCGCCTCGACCACGGGGTACTTCCTGGCGGGATCGAAGTTGGTGGGTCGATGGATGAGGCCGTAGATGTCGGTGGTTGCGTCGCGGCCCTTGGCGACGAAGCGTTCGGGCGCTTTCCAGCCGGTATCGAGGAGCGCGGACCAGTCGGCGCGCTCGAGCTCGACGATCAGCGAGCCGTCGGAAGCGCGGCGGAGCTCGGTGACGGGCGGCAGGTCGGCGCGCGAGTAGGTGTCGATGAGATACTCGCCGGTGGGGGAGGGGACGGCGTCGTGCGTGCCGTCGCCCTCGGTGAGGAGCGTGAGCCCCGTGCCGTCGAAGTTGACGCGCGCGAGATGGACGTGGTAGGGGTCCTGGCCGGGGCGGATGCCCATCGCCTTGAAGGTGATCTGCTGCTTGTCCTCGTCGACGCGCTCGACGGAGCGGACGACCCACTCGCCTTTGGTGATCTGGTTGAGGAGCGTGCCGTTCCGGTCGCGGAGTTCGAGGTGATTCCAGCCGGTGCGCTCGCTCATCCAGATGAGGCGGGAGTCGCGCGTGAAATAGAGGAAGGTCTTGGCGGCGTAGTCGAAGAAGGTCTTGCACTCTTCGTTCACGAGGGGCGTGACGATGCCGCTGGCGTCGATGGAGATCACGCGCATCACGGTGTGCCCGCGCTGGTTGTAGAGGAACGTGAACCGCGAGGAGTCGGGCTCCCAGCGGAAGTTGTCGGCGGACCACGGGTTGGAGAAGAGCGATTCGTCGACCGCGATCTCTCTGCGGGCGGCGGCGTCGAACAGGCGCGGGCGCGAGAGCGGGATGTCGTCTCCGGGCTTGAGGTACTCGTAGGTCTTCACGCGCGGCTGGAGCTGATCGCCCGGCGTGCTTTCGATGTAGGTGACGCGTCGGTCGCCGCCCTTCTTGGTGCGCATCGCGATGAGGCGGGATGCGTCGGGCGACCAGAAGAAGCGGGCGTCGTAGGGGTCGTTGGGCGAGCCGTCGGAAGAGAGCGGGAACTCCTGGCCGGAGGCGTCACGGCCCCAGACGTTGAAGTCCTTGATGAAGGGCTCGAAGGGCGGGGCGGCGAGCGCGGGGTCTGTTTCGCGCTGGTCGATTGCGGGCTCGTCACTTGCGGTTGCCAGCGCGGGTCCATGGAGCGCCCATTCATTGAGTTCGTCGCTCGCGCTGTCGGGGTTGGGGTCTTCAAACTCGGGTGGCCTGGGCGCGGGATTGTTGACGACACCGATCGAGGGGCGCGGCTCGGCGCGGAACCACGCGAGCTCGCGCCCGTCGTGGCCGACGGCGACCCACACATGCCCGGCGAAGGTGTGCTGCGACGCCGTGCCGCCCGGCGCGAGCCGGTCGTAGGGATGGCGGTTGCCCTCGGTGTCGACCCAGAACATCTTGACGCTCTCGTTGGTGTTGTTGACGAAGGTGATCGAGGTGTCGCGCCCGCCGTTGGTGCTGCGCGCGGGCTCGGCGAGCGGCGAGAGTTGGAACGGCGTGGCGTCGCTCGCGGGTTTCTCGGTGACGGCGCCGGTTGTGCGATCGAGGCGCCAGAGCTTGGGGTCGCCGGTGAGCATGAGCACCAGGCCGCCCTCGTCGGGCTCGATGCGCTCGATGGGCAGGCGTTCTGCCTTGAGTTCGCGGGAAGTGAGGCGCGAGAGTTCGCGGGCGAGGGCGTCGTGATCAAAGAGCGGCGATTTGGTGCCGCCCGCGGCGTCGACGAGCCAGTAGCGGCGCTCGCCGGCGCGCGGCGAGGAGAGATACCAGAACGAGGAATCGCTCAGCCATTGGGGGCGGATGGCGGCGTTGCGGAGTTTGCCGCGGACTCTCTGCGGAAGCTCGGCCGAACGCGCGTAATCAGCCTTGCTCCCCTGCGCGAGTGCGGCGGGGAGGATCGAGGCGGGGGCGAGGAGCGAGAGGGAAAGGGCGAGCGTGATGGCGAGGTTTCGCATGTGAACTCCAGAGGGCGAAAGCGTAGCGAGTTTTGCAGCCCGTTCGCATGTTGAGCCTTGCGAGGAGGGCGCGATGGTTGAGGTTTTCGCCCAGAAGTGGAGCCAGAACTGCGAGCATCATGGCCGTGCTGAAAAAAGGACTTGATGAGCCGGTATAGTCAGGGCGTTTCCATCCCGGCATATGGCGGCCGGGATACTGAGAGGAGAGAGCCATGAACGCAAAGAGTGTGTTGGTTGTTGTGTCGATGGGCGCGCTCGCGTGCGCGAGCGCGTCGGCGACGAACGTGCTGGTCAATCCGGGGTTTGAGGATGGGCTGACATCTTGGAGCGGCGGCGGTGCGATCCGCGGCGGTGATCCGACGCCGCACGGCGGGCTCGCGTACCTGTTCGGCGGCGCGGTGTCGAGCTTCTACACCTACCAGATGCTCACGCCCGCGACGATGGGCGTGAGCGAGGCCGATATCGATGCGGGGTTGGTCGAGATCGATTTCGGCGGATGGCAGGCGGGATGGGGGACGCAGCGCGACGAGGGCAAGATCGAGATCAAGTTCCTCGACCAGGCGAGCGCCACGCTCGCCACGATGGACCTAGGCTGGTTCCACTCGAACCACACATGGACGGAGCGGTCGGGCGTGACGGTTGCGCCGGCGGGAACGCGCTTCGTCGAGTTCGGCTTCTACGGGCTGCGGCACGATGGTTCGAATTGCGACGCGTACCTGGACGATGCGTTCGTGATCCCACAGATTCTGCCGTCGGGCTCGACGCTGGCGATGTTCGCGCTCGCGATCGGAGCGGCGAGGCGGCGGAGGTGAGGTAGGCGGACAGCGTGAGACGCATGGGTGCATGGTCGTTCGGCGATGTCAGTGCGCGCATGCAGGTGTGTGACTGGCGGCGAGCGCGGTGCATTCAGCGGGCCGGACGGGCACTATTCGAACGGCTTGTTGAGCTCGGCAAAGTCGCGGGCATACGACGGATTCGAAAACCAAAACCGGCAGATCTTCTTGTCGGCTTCAGCCTGTACATGTGACGGCCTGAACCAGATCCAGATCATCATCGGAAGCAAACACACGAAGATGATGCAGATTCTCACGAACTTGCGAGCGTTGCGATCCTGTGGCAGCCAGCCGGCCTGCTCCGCGTAGATACACGCGAAGCCGCACAGAGCAAACGAAAGTGGCCAGGCGATGTAGCGCTCGCACCACCGTCGAAGCGAAAGCACCCTCGCACAATTGGGGCAGGCCGGGACATTCACATGCGGTCGGGCTCTATTGAGCAGCCAGTTGAAGCAGCGCCGCGGGTCAAGATGAGACGAGCGGAAGCGATAGAAGCCTTCGGGGTCCTCGCGACCACAACGAATGCAGCGCGAAGGCCATTCCGGGCGAACATCCGACGGGATCTCGAAGAAGTCGGATGAGTCCATGCTTCTCAGTCTACCCAATCAGCACACCGCCGCGAGGGGTAACTTGGATTCGGGCTACGGCCTCACACCCAGATCCGCGCGCTTGCCGGCGATCTCGGCCTTGATGCCCTCGACGAATCTGTCGAGGGGCATCGCGCCGAGGTCTTTCTCCACGCCGCGGGCACGGACGGAGACGGAGCCCGATTCGGCGTCGCGCGGGCCGACGATGAGCATGTACGGCACCTTGTCGTCGGCGGCGACCTTGACCTTGGCCTGGATGCGGTCGTTGCCGCTGTCGACGGCCACGCGCACATCACAGTCTCGGAGAGACTGTGCCACCCGGGCGGCGTAGTCGAAGGACTTTTCGCTGATGGGGAGGACGCGGACTTGCTCGGGGCTGAGCCAGGTCGGGAAGGCGCCGGCGAAGTGCTCGATGAGCACGCCGCAGAAGCGCTCCATGGAGCCGAAGGGCGCACGGTGGATGACGACGGGGCGGTGGGGCTTGTTGTCTGGGCCGATGTAGGAGAGGTCGAAGCGGTTGCCCATCTGGTAATCGACCTGGACGGTGCCGAGCTGCCACTCGCGGCCGATGACGTCCTTGACGACGAAGTCGATCTTCGGGCCGTAGAACGCGGCCT
>JADYYE010000281.1 GCA_020853815.1 Phycisphaerales bacterium | reverse complement strand
CCGTTAATCCGGCTTTTTTTGAAGATCTGCTGCAAGGCGTTTATCTCGATATGATAACATGGGTGTTTTCTGGCGCGGGGTTTGAGGGCGCCCCGGCTTTTAGTCTGTCGCAATGGGTCGAATTTGCGCGTTCGAAAGGCTTTGAGCCTGACCGGTTGCGCGGTCAAATAACCTGGCGCCCAACGGAACAGGAGCGCCCCGATTGGCGATATACGGCCGATTTAATCGACTGGGCACGCGATCATGCGCCGGGTTTCAGGATATTACAGGTAGCGGCCGTTACCGCCGAGCCGACCGTTTCGCTGAGTCAGATGGTCGCCGACGCGCACACCTGTTTTGCGCAACTGACCAAAATGAGCCTTCCCGCCCATGAAGTGGCGCGACAAATCGGTTTTTCGGTTCGTATTGGCCCCGATTATTTTCTTGAAATAGCCCGCTTGCGCGCCTTACAGGTGTTATGGTATAATTTGTTGAAAGCATGGGGGGCGCCGCCGACCCAACCCGCTATTTCAGTCGAATACGATCCCGCCGCCTATACCGATGAGGTTTATGCCAATATGGTACGCGCTACCACAATGGCTATGTCGGCCGTATTTGGCGGCGCCGACCACATTACCGTTTTACCATACGACGAAGGGCGCGAGCAACTATCGGGGCGTTCTGCGGCGTTTGCGCGTCGTATTGCGCGCAATGTGCAGCATTTGCTCAAGATGGAAAGTTATTTAGACACCGGAGCCGACCCCGCCGCCGGCAGTTATTATATCGAACAATTGACTTCGAAACTGGCGGAAGCCGCATGGTCTCGACAATAGTCAATCTTTTTTTTCTACACCGGGCAGCTAATGGCACGGTATTGGCTTATGATGAGTTTTATCCCTGAATAACCACTTTACCCGGTTTTCCCCCACAGCAATGCTCGATAGTCGTTTGTCCGATACGCCCACCATCTCCGACGAAAAAAAATCACCCGCTAATTCGCAATTGGCGGTGAGTTTTGTTTTGCATTTGGCGCTTATGCTCACCCTGCTTGGTGTGAGCCAATGGGTGCTTTCGACGGTATTCAGCCCCGACACGTTTTTTGATTTTTCCAATTTATTCGAAATCAACGCCGCCGGCCGTCGCCAATTATTGCTGATCGCATTTTTCCCGCTGGCCTTGTTTTTGGCCTGGCAGGCGGGGCATCAATGGATCGGCCGTCGCAATTTGCCCGTGACCTGGCGCGCTGCGACGATGACGATCGCCGCCTTTGTTACGTTTTTTGCGGGTATGGCTTTACCGGCGTATGCGCAGCCATATTTGGCGCTCATCACCGGTTTTGCGCT
>JADYYE010000107.1 GCA_020853815.1 Phycisphaerales bacterium | reverse complement strand
GGCGGGGCAACACGTGGAAGGAGGTGATCCAGTGATCAAGGCTGAGACTCAGAAGGGGCCGCGCTCGTGAAGCGCGCTCGACGGAGTCGCGTGAGGCGGCCCCGATGACGAAGTTCGTCCACCCGGCGGGCCCACAAGCCCGCCGGGCGTCTTTTTGGGACCGATGGTGCAAGGATTCGCCATGGCGCTCCCGATCTATCTCCTTGGCCTGCGCGGCAGCGGCAAGTCAACGCTGGGGCGCGGGCTTGCGTCTCGGTTCCGTGTGCTCTTTGTCGATCTTGACGACGTCACCGCATCGCTTCTCAAGTGCCCCACTCCCGCCGAGGCGCTCAACAAGCACGGGCAGGCCGCGTTTCGCGCGGCGGAGTTGAAGGCACTGGGATCGCCTGGCGTTGCCCGCGCGAAAGTTGTGGCGCTGGGCGGCGGCACGCCCACCGCGCCCGGCGCGCCGGACGCACTGCGAAGGAGCGGCGCGACGCTCGTCTATCTCCGCGCCGGCCCCGACACGCTTCGGGCACGGCTGGCGACAACGGACCTTGCGAGCCGCCCGAGCCTGACCGGCGCGGACGTGCTGGCGGAGATCGACGCGGTGTTCGAGCGGCGCGATCCGATCTACCTCGCGCTGGCGGACGAGGTGATCGAGGTGGACGGATTGGACGAGGCGGCGGTGCTAACAAAGTTGACCGCGATCGCGGAACGCGCGTGATCCTCGCCGCGGGCGCGCGATCAATTCCGCGCTGCGGCATCCCACGCGGTCAACATGCGGAGTGAATCGCCCGAAACAAGGCGGGCGGCGTCGGGGCTGAAGGCGGCGAACTGGATCACGCCGATGTGCCCTTGCAGTGTGAGCACCGATTCGGCGCGGGCGGGGTCCCACAGGCGCACGAGGTTGTCGAAGCCGGCGCTGGCGAGGCGCGTGCCGTCCGGGCTGAACGCGACGGTGTAGACATCGTCCTGATGCCCGCGGAGCGAGCGTGGCGCGCCCGGCGCCGCGAGGTCCCAGACGAGCACCTGCCCGCGTTCGCCGCAGGCGGCGAGACGAGAGCCGTCGGGGCTGAAGGCGACGCCGATCGCCTTGCCCGTGAAACCTTCGAGCGTGCGGCTGGTTTCGCCGGTGCGTGGATCCACGATCGCGACCAAGGCGTCCTGGGTGACAAGGGCGAGGCGGGTTGAGTCGGGCGAGGCCGCCATGGCGTTGATCGATCCGCGCGCGACACGGAACGACGCCGGCGGCGATCCGTCGCTGACATTCCAGACCTGCACCCGGCCGAGCGCATTGCCGGCGGCGACCCACGAGCCATCGGGAGCGATCGCACCGGCGATGAGCTGGCGCTCGCCCGGGTCGAGAGTGCGCACGACGGACCAGTCGGAGGTGCGGACGAGGCGCAGCGTGCCATCGGTGGTGGCGGCGGCCAGGAGCGAACCGTCGCGTGTCAAGTCGAGCGTGCGCACCGCGAAGCGGCGCTCGCCGATGGGAACGGAGCGGGTGCGGGAGAGGGTGGCCGCGTCGTACACATCGAGGGTGGAGTTGGACGCGCCGACGACGATGGATCGTCCGTCTGGCAGGAACCTCCCCGCAAAGACGGGGGAGGGCGTCGTGGTGGTCGGCTGATCGGTCGTGAGCACGGTCCCCCATCGGCGGATGACGGCGTCGGCGCCGAGGCTGCGGATGTCGCCCGTTGGATCAAAGACCGGGCGCGTGACGCTGTTGGCGTGCCCGCGCATGGAGCGGAGCGTGCGAGATGTGGCGAGGTCGGTGAGCTTGAGCAGCCGATCGGACGAGCCGCTGAGGAGGTAGCGGGCGTCGGGGCTGAGCGCGACGCTGACGACCTTGTTGTCGTGGAGCGGGTAGGTGACGCACGAGGCGTCGCGGGTGTTCCAGACGCGGACGCTCCCGTCGTGCCCGGCGCTGGCGATGATGGAAGCGTCGCGCGAGAGCTCGATGTCGCGGACCCAGCCGTCGTGGAGGGCGCGTTCCCAGTGGAGCGTCCAGGCCCCCGTTTCGTAGAGCGCGACGTTGCCGCGGTCGCTTCCCAGGGCGACGAGCGATCCGTCGTCGCTGAAGTCGGCGACGACCGCGTCGCCGACGTCGAGGGTGGCGAGGGGCGCGCCGGTCTGGGCGTCGAACGCGAAAACCAGGCCCGAGCCCGAGCCGCGGCAGAGCAGGAAGCGGCCGTCGTCGCTGGTTGCGATCGGCCACGGGCTCAACGGCCCCTCGATCTGGCGGACGACGCGATCGGCTGCGATGTCGTGCCACACGAGGTAGTTGGGCGTCATGGGATAGATGATCGCGGCGCGATCGTGCGAGAAGATGGCGTTGCGCCAGTCGGTGAGCATGGTGACGACACCGAGCGTGCACCCGCTGCGCGCGTCGACGACGCTGTAGTTGCCCTCATCGCCGCGGAGCAGGGCGCGGGAGAGCGTGCGATCGGCTGTGATGAGACGGGCCACGGGCTCCAGCGGGATCGCCCCGAGCGACTGGTCGGACTGGCGGCTGAGGTATCGCCACTCCCAGCCGCGCAGGTCCGAGGGACACGCGGACAGGAGATCGCGGGCACGCTCGATGTCCCCGGTGAGCATGGCGGCCTGGGCGTGCCCGATGTTGGTGAGGTACAGGCTCCGTCGCAGCCGCTCGGACTCGGCGCGGGCGAGCTTGGTCGCTTCGAGCGCTTCGTCGCGCGCCAGAATGGCCTCGCGCTTGGCGTGGCTCTCGCCGGTCGCCAGCTCGCGCTCGCGCTCCGCCTGCGCGCCCGCGTAGATCGCAAAGCCGATCAGCCCGGCCGCAAACAGCAGCCCCACCGCGACCAGGCGCCGGTAGCGTCGCAGCTGCGTGCGCAGCACATAGAGCGCGGAATCCTGCTTGGCAAGGATGGGCTCGCCCGCGAGGTAGCGCCGGATGTCCTGGGCCAGTTCCGCGGCGGACTGATACCGGCGCAGCTTGTCCTTGGCCATCGCCTTCTGCACGATGGTCTCGATCTCGCCGCGGAAGACGCCCGACACGCTGGAGAGGCGCGAGGGTTCTTCCTCGCGGATGATGCGTGCGCCCTCGAGCACGGGGCGATCGCGGAGATCGAGCGGCGTCCTGCCGCAGAGCGCTTCGTAGAGAATCACGCCCAGCGCGTAAACATCGGTGCGGGTGTCGATCTCGTCGGGCGCGCCGGCGACCTGTTCGGGGCTCATGTACGCGAGCGTGCCGACGATCTGCCCGGGCGTGGTGCCCATGGTGGCGCCCAGGGTGGGGCTCGCCGGGTCGGGGCCCGCGGCACGCGCGACGCCGAAATCGAGCACCTTGGGCTCGCCGCTGGATTCGTCGACGAGGATGTTGGCGGGCTTGAGGTCGCGGTGGATCACGCCGCGCTGGTGCGCGTGCTGGACGGCGTCGCACACCCGGGCGACGAGCGCGAGGCGCTCTCTCACCGTGGCCGCGCGATCCTCGACGAAGCGCAGCAGGTTCGCCCCGCGCACCAGCTCCATCGAGATGAAGGGCTGCGGCCCCGTCTCGGTCGGCGCGACGCCCGCCTCGTAGATCTGCGCGATGCCGGGGTGGTGGAGGCGGCCGAGAAGCTCGGCCTCGTGCTCGAAGCGCCGCAGCAGCGCGGGCGTGCTCCAGCCGCGGCGGATGAGCTTGATCGCGACGGTGCGGCGCGGGCGGTCCTGCTCGGCGAGGTAAACCACGCCCATGCCGCCCTCGCCCAGCACTTCCCTGAGCGTGTACTGACCGATGCGCGACGCCTCGGGGATACGCGGTTCGTGCGGCGGCGCCAGGCCCGCCAGGAGCTCGCCCGCGCCGGGGAACGCGCGCGACTCGAGCACGCCGCCCTCGCGATCGTGGAAAGAAAGGAGCGATCGCACCTCGGCGATGAGCGCGGCGTCCTGCCCGCAAAGCTCGATCAGCCCGGCTTCGCGCGCCGCGGGGTCGAGAGAAATGAGCTCGCCGAAGATGTGTTCGGCGCGGCGCGCCGCGCCGGGCGCGGTCATGACGCGTCCGCCCCGCCCGCCAGCTCGCGGTGCAGCCACGCCCGGCAGTAGGCCCATTCGGCCTTGATCGTCGCGGGCGAGAGGTTCATCGCGCCGGCGGTGTCGTCGATCGACAACCCGCCGAAGAAGCGCAGCATCACCAGCTCGGCCTTGCGCGGGTCGTAGCCCTTGAGCTTCTCGAGGGCCTGGTCGAGCGCGAGCATCTGCTCGGGATCGGGCTCGCTGGCGAGCATGTCGTCGTGAAGCTCCACACGCGGGCGGTCCCCGCCGTGACGAAGGCGCTGGCGATGGCGGGCCCGATCCACGAGGATTCGGCGCATGGCGACGGCGGCGGCGGCGAAGAACTGCCCGCGGCTGCCCCACGTCAGGGCCTGCCCGTCGGGGCCCAGGAGCCTCAGATAGGCGTCGTGGACCAGCGCGGTGGGCTGGAGCGTCTGCCCGGCGCGCTCGCCCGCCAAGCGAGCCGCGGCCAGACGCCGGAGTTCGTCATACACGAGCGGGAGAAGTTCGGAGGCGGCGCGGGAGTCACCCCCCGCGGCCGCCCCGAGCAGGACGGTGACTTCGCCGGAATTGTCCGCCTTGCTTGGGACGATTTTGTCTGAATCTTGAGCCACGCGGTCGCTGATTGTCGCATTGGTGGGTGGATGCCGCAAGAGCGAGTACGGGGAGTCCCCCGCGATCGTGGGATATCGGTCCCGAGCATCCGCAACCAACATACGACGACACGCACGAACGCCGCCGGCCGGGTGAAGAGAGGAGAGCACCCGGCCGGTGCTCGTGCGCGCGTACGCGGTCAGTTCATCGAGATATCCGCTTTGTGGCGGTTTTCGGTCCTGGGGGATTTTCTCGGGGCGGGTTAGCCGCGGCCCGCGGGCGCGTCGCACTGTCCGGGGAACACCCCTCTCCGCGGCCCGCGCGCACGGCGGCGGACGACGGGGCCCACGCACACGCACCCACCTCTGCACACGGAGACATGAACATGAATCGCACGATCAAATTGGCTCTTTCCGCTTCGATGCTGGTCGCGGTCGCCGGGACCGCCTTCGGCCAGGCCGACAAGTACAACATCGACTTCAACAAGACCAGCGGCAACGGCGCGGGCGTTCCCGCCAACACCTACGGCGGGGCGGCGAACCAGCCCGGCTTCTGGAACTCGATCACCAGCGCCAGCGCGGGCACGACCCAGCTCAAGAATCTCGACGGGAGCAACTCGTTCGTCACGCTGACGCGCGACGTGACGCAGCCGTTCCTCGACGCCAACGACGGCGCCTACACCGGCGAGGCCGCCACGCTGATGGAGGACTACCAGGGCGCCAGCGGCGTGGCGCAGATGCAGTACACGCTCAACGACATGCCCTCGGGGCTGTACGCGGTGTACGTCTACGCCAAGCGCCCCGGGAGCACCCAGACCTGCACCGTCACGGTGACGGGAAGCTCCAGCCTGGCGCAGTCGGTCGGCGGCGCGGTCGACGGCCTCTCCAACGACATGGTCCCGGGCGTGGCCTGCTCGATCCATGTGATCGATCTCAACAGCAACGGCCCGATCCAGATCAAGATCAACAACGACGCGGGCGGCTGGGCCACCTGCGCCGGCATCCAGATCAAGAAAATCACGAACGTCTTCAACGGGATGCGCTTCTACGTTGACGCCAGCGCCCCGGACCTCGCCGTGCAGGACGGCACCAGCTGGGCCACCGCGTTCAAGGATCTCAACCCCATCCTCAAGCACGCGGCCCTGATCGGCGGCTTCGATGTCGAGATCTGGACCGCCAACGGCATCTACAAGCCCACCACCGGGGCCTCTCGCACCGAGACCTTCAAGGTCCCCAACGGCATCGAGCTGCACGGCGGCTTCTCCGGGAGCGAGACCTCGCTCTCCCAGCGCGTCTGGCAGCTCTTCTTCACCTACATGGCCGGCTCGATCGGCGGCTCCTCCGACACCGACAACTCCTACCACGTCGTCACCATCGACGAGGTCGGCTCCGGCACCGACGTCTCCGGCTGGTTCATCGCCCGCGGCTACGCCAACGGGTCGGGCACAAACGCCAAGGGCGGCGGCCTCTACATCACCGACTCCAGCGTCGACCTCCGCGACTGCCGCGTCCTGCTCAATCACGCCTCCAGCGACGGCGGCGGGATGTACATCAGCGGCTTCAACGCGACCTTCACCGAGGCCCCGCTCCTGTCCAACATCAACTTCATCAGCAACAGCACCGATTCGACCGGCGGCGCGATCTACGCCACCAACGCCTCCAATCTCCGCATCGCCAACGGCGACTTCCGCGGGAACCAGGCCGACGGCCAGGGCGGCGCGATCAAGATCAGCGGCACCACCGGTGCCACCATCGCCAACAGCCTCTTCACCGGCAACACCGCGTCGTTCGACAACGGCGGCGCCCTCTACATCGTCGGCACCGACGCCCAGGACGTCACGCTGGTCAACTGCACCGTCGTCGGCAACACCGCCGGGCAGGTCGCCGGCGGGCTCTACACCAACAACGGCGCCGACGCCCTGGTCAACAACTGCATCTTCTGGCACAACGACGACCAGTTCAGCGGGACCGCGTCCGCGAAGCAGTTCGGCGGCAACGGCGGCGTGGGCTCCACCATCGTCCCCTCCTTCACCACCATCGAGGGCGTGTCGGCCAACCCGATCTTCATGGACGCCGACGGCCCGGACAATCTTTTCGGCACCACCGACGACAACTGCCGCGTCGCCATGTGGTCGCCCGTCATCGACGCCGGCTCGACCAGCCTCATGATCAACGACCACACCGACGTTGACAACGACGGGAACAAGTCCGAGAAGACGCCGATCGATCTCGACCGCAACCCGCGCCAGGCCGACGTGGAGAGCGTCGCCAACACCGGCGTCGGCACGCCCCCCATCGACCGCGGTTGCTACGAGGTCAAGCCCCCGTGCCCGGCGGACCTCAACCAGGACGGCTTCGTCAACGGCGACGACTACGACCTGTTCGCGTCCGCCTTCGAGAGCGGAGACCCCGACGCCGACTTCAACCAGGACGGCTTCATCAACGGCGATGACTACGACGCCTTCGCCTCGCACTTCGAGGCCGGTTGCTGAACCAGTTCACGCACACTCGACTCCGTGCGTCAGGAGGGGCGGGCTTTCGGGCTCGCCTTCTCCGTTTTTGGAGGGAGCACGGATGCGACTGGCTCCGGGAGCGGCGTTCGAGATTGCAAGGACCGGACGCGAAGGAACCAACGGTGATCTCACGAAAGGGGAGTTGTTTGGGAATGGGGAGTCGGACGGGCCGCGGCGGGGATAGTCAGGCTCCTCTTCCATCTGTCGCGCGGTTGGGGCGCGACGTGCCCGATGTCGCAACGGCCCCCGGCACGCGCCCCTCGTCCATCTTGGGGCGCTCCCCCCTAGGATTGCCGCGATGTTCTGCCCGATCCCCGAGATTCTGGAAGAGCTGCGCGCCGGGCGGATGGTCGTCCTGACCGACGACGAGGACCGCGAGAACGAGGGCGACCTCGTGCTCCCCGCCCAGTTCGTCACGCCCGAGAGCGTGACGTTCATGCTCTCCCGGGCGCTGGGCTACATGTGCCTCTCGCTCACGGAGCGCGACTGCGACCGCCTCGCGCTGCACCCGCAGTCCGCCGTCAACAACACGATGCGCGGCACGGCCTTCACGGTCTCGATCGACCTGCACCCCAAGCACGGCGGAACGACCGGCGTCTCGGCCTTCGAGCGCGCCAAGTGCATCCGCATGGCGATCGACCCCGCCACCACGCCCGACGATTTCGTCCGGCCGGGCCACGTCAACCCGCTGCGCTCGCGCGACGGCGGCGTCCTGGTGCGCACCGGCCAGACCGAGGGATCGCTCGATCTCTGCCGGCTGGCGGGACTCACGCCCGCGGCCGCGATCATCGAGATCATGCGTCCGGACGGGCAGATGGCGCGCGTGCCCGATCTCGTCGAGTTCTGCAAGGAGCACAAGCTCAAGATGTGCTCGGTGGCGCAGATCATCGAGCACCGCCTGGCGCGCGAGTCGCTGGTACACCGCATCCAGCCGGTGAACGGTCGCTCGCTGCGCACGCCCTGGGGCGAGTTCACGCTGCTGGCGTTCGAGAGCATGGTCGATCCCCTGCCGCATGTCGTGCTGAGCGTGGGCGGCGTGGGCCAGATCGGGCTCGACGGGCACATGGTGCAGCATCAGTATCCGGTGCTGGTGCGCATGCACCGGCGGCACCTCCTGGGCGACATCTTCCACGACCTCGATTCGTCGGCCAGCGGCGCGACGGGCGCGCAGTTGGAGAAGGCGATGCAGGCCGTCGCGCGCGAGGGCAAGGGCGCGGTGGTGTACCTCCGCCCCGAGGGCGTGGGCGAGGGGCTGGACGATCGCCTGACGAGCGTGCGGCGTGGCGGGACGGACGCGGACTCGCCCAAGCTGGTCACGCCGTCCGTGCCGCGATCGACGATGCCCATGGACCAGCGCGAATTCGGCATCGGCGGACAAATCCTGCGGGCGCTGGGGCTGACCAAGCTGCGCCTGCTCACCAACAGCACCAAGGACATGCCGGGGCTGGAGGCGTTTGGACTGCAGATCATGGAACGGATCAGGCTTGGGTAGGGCCAGACGGCGATGCCGGGGAGCGTGGGCCATGGGCGCTCGCGCCATCCGTGAGGGCAAATCCTCATGCGGACCGGCGGTTCGTGCGATTGGCCTGGCGAATTGATGTTCGTATGATGTTCGTTCTCTCGAAGCGGGCGGGGCCGGCAACGAGAGCGGGAGACGTGTCATGAAGTCGCGGATCGCGGCAGGGATCGTGGTGGTGTTGTTCCTGGCGGCGGCGGGCGGGGGCGTGTGGTACGCCAAGAAGCTGCGCACCCAGCCGGTGGGAATGGACGCGGGGTTCGAGCCGTCGGAGACGGTGCAAACGGTGACGGCCCGGACGACGCCGTTCCGAAAGATGGCGCAGCTCTCCGGGACGGTGGTGCCGCTGCGGGCGGTGACGCTGGCGACGGAAGTGTCGGGCGTGGTGAAGGAGATCCGCTTCGACTCTGACCAGGTGGTCGACGAGGGGCAGGTGCTGATCGCGCTGGACACGAGCACGGAAGAGGCGGACCTGGAGGCGGTGGTCGCGAGCATCGGGGTGGCGGAGGCGAGCGTGCGGGCGGCCGAGGCGAGCGTGAAGCTGTGGGAGGCCAACCTGGCGCGCATGGAAGAGGCGATGAAGGCCAAGGCGGTGGCGGCGACGGAGATGGACAACGCCAGGTCGCAGCTGGACGCGGGGCGGGCGCAGGCGGACAAGGCGAGGTCGGAGGTCGAGCAGGCCAAGGCGCGGGCGGCGCAGGTGAAGACGCAGATCGAGAAGAAGACCATCCGCGCACCGTTCAAGGCGCGCACGGGGCTCCGCAACGTTCATCCGGGCCAGTACCTGGCGGAGGGCGCGACGATCGTGTCGCTCCAGGGCGTGACCGACGACATCTACCTCGATTTCGCCATCCCGCAGGAGTACCTGAGCGAGGTGAAGCAGGGCGACATCGTGATCGCGCAGTCGGCGGTGCTGGGGAGCGAGCCGGCGAAGATCCAGATCGTCGCGATCGACGCCGAGGCCAACTACCAGACGCGCAACGTTCGGGTTCGGACCAAGGTCGACAACCGGAGCGGCAAGCTGCGCCAGGGGATGTTCGTCGACGTATCGGTGCCGGTCGGCGCGACGAGCAACCCGATCGTGGTGCCGGCGACGGCGGTGCGGCGGGCGGCGTTCGGCGATCACGTGTTCGTCATCGCGCCCAGCGCCGCCCCGAACGCCAAGCCCGGCGAGCTGCGGGCTCAGCAGCGGTTCATCACGCTCGGGCCCATGATCGGGGGCGACGTGGTGGTGGTGAGCGGGCTGAAGGACGGCGAGGAGATTGCGGCCGCGGGGAGCTTCAAGCTCCGCGACGGAGCGCTGGTGATGAAGGGCGCGCCGAGCAACGCCGCGGGCGGAACACCCGCGAACGGACCGGGCGAGCGCGGGCAGGCCGACACCGAGCAGGCCAAGGGCAAGTAACGGCACGACGATGGTCGCACCGATCCCAGAAGAACCGGCGGGGACCGCCGGGACACCCAGGCGCACGGACACGAAGCGTGTCCCTGGCACGAAGAGAAGAACACCATGAGTTCGACGCCGACCAGGTCGCTGACCGACATTTTCATCAAGAGCCCGGTGCTGGCGATCGTTCTGAACATCGTGATCGTGGCGATCGGGTGGCGGGCGATCGGGGCGCTCCCGATCCGCCAGTACCCGCGGATCGAGTCGTCGTCGATCATCATCACGACGGCGTACATCGGGGCCAGCGCCGAGACGGTGCGCGGCTTCATCACCACGCCGATCGAGCGGGTGGTGTCGCAGATCGACGGGATCGACTACATCGAGAGCACGAGCAACGCGGGGCTGTCGCGGATCGAGGTGCGTCTGCGCCTCAACCACAACAGCAACGCGGCGCTGGCGGAGATCAGCGCGAGGCTGAACCAGGTGCGCTCGGAGCTCCCGCAGGAATCCGAGGCGCCGATCGTCGAGATCCAGCGTGCGGACAAGCCGTACGCGACGTTCTACATCAGCTTCACGAGCGACTCGCTCAACATGACGCAGCTGACGGACTATCTCGGGCGCGAGGTGCAGCCGGACCTTTCGACGCTCCCGGGCGTGCAGCGGATCGGGATCGAGGGCCCGCGGAACCTGGCGATGCGGGTGTGGCTGAACTCGGCGCGGATGGACGCGTTGTCGATCACGCCGACGGACGTGCAGGACGCGCTGCGGCGCAACAACTTCCTGGCGACGGTGGGGCGGACCAAGAGCGCGGACATCCAGCTGGACCTCTTGACCAACAGCGACCTGCGGACGCCGGAGGAGTTTGAGCGGATGATCGTGCGCGAGACCGACGGCGCGATCGTCCGCCTGGGCGACGTGGCGAAGGTGGAGATCGGGAGCGAGGAGCCGCAGGCCGAGACGGGCGTGAACGGCAAGCCGGGGATCTACATCTCGGTCTGGCCGCTCCCGCGGGCCAACGAGCTCGACGTGGCCAGCGCGCTGCGGGCGGCGATGGCGCGGATCGAGCCGACGCTGCCGGCGGGCGTTCACATGCAGATGGCCTACGACGGCACCTACTACATGGAGAACGCGCTGAAGGAGATCGGCACGACGCTGTCGGAGACGATCGCGATCGTGGGGCTGGTGGTGTTCCTGTTCATGGGCTCGTTCCGCACCGTGATCGTGCCGCTGCTGGCGATGCCGATCTCGATCGTGGGCGCGTGCATCTTCATGATGATGATGGATTTCTCGCTGAACCTGCTCACGATCCTGGCGATCGTTCTGTGCGTGGGGCTGGTGGTCGACGACGCGATCGTGATGGTCGAGAACGTGGAGCGCCACGTCCGCGAGGGGAAGACGCGCCTGCAGGCGGCCCTGGTCGGGGCGCGCGAGCTCTTCTCGCCCGTGATCGCGATGACGATCACGCTGGCGGCGGTGTACGCCCCGATCGGCTTCCAGGGCGGGCTGACGGGCGTGATGTTCCGCGAGTTCGCGTTCACGCTGGCGGCGGCGGTCGTCGTCTCGGGCGTCGTCGCGCTCACGCTCTCGCCCATCATGAGCGCCAAGCTGGTCGCGCCCAGCGGGCGGCAGGGGCGCTTCACGCGGTTCATCAACGCGATCTTCGACCGTGTTCGCGCGGTGTACGAGCGGCACCTGGCGTTCACGCTCCAGGCGCGCTGGATCATCGCGGCCGGCGCGGTGGTCATCACGATCGCCGCCGTGCCGTTGTACGAGCAGTCACGGCGCGAGCTGGCGCCGACCGAGGATGAGGGCTTCCTCTTCACGGTGTTCATCACGCCGCCCGAGGCGTCGCTGGAGTACACGCTCAAGGGCGTGTACGAGACGGCCCAGAAGATGCTGTCGATGCCCGAGACGGACATGTACTTCAACGTGACGTTCCCGTCGGGCGGGTTCGGCGGCGCGAAGATGAAGGATTGGAAGGCACGAACGCGCACGACGGCGGAGATGCAGGGCGAGGCGTTCGCGATGGTGTCGGGGATCTCGGGCGTGCGCGCCCTGGTCGGCCTGCCGCCGCCGCTCCCGGGCGCGGGGCAGTTTGACGTCGAGCTGGTCGTAACGAGCACGGACGAGGGCCCGGAGATGGCGCCGTACGCCGGGCAGCTGGTGGGCGCGGCGTTCGGCAGCGGGAAGTTCATGTACGCGGACACCGACCTCAAGATCGACCTGCCGCAGACGAGGCTGGTGATCGACAAGGAGCGCGTCGCGACGCTGGGGCTCGACCTGGCGAGCGTGGGGCGCGACCTCGGGGTGCTGCTGTCGGGCGGCTATGTCAACCGCTTCAACTACGCGGGGCGCAGCTACAAGGTGATCCCGCAGGTGACCGATCAGGACCGCGCCACGCCCGAGAGCCTGCTGCAATTGAAAGTGCGCACGCCCGGCGGCGGGCTGGCGTCGGTGTCGTCGTTCGTGACGCTGCAGACCGAGACGGCGCCGCGCACGCTGACCCGATTCCAGCAGCGCAACAGCTTCAAGGTCCAGGGGATGGTCGCGCCGGGCGTGACCAAGGAGGAGGCGCTCCGCGCGCTGGAGGACGCCGCAAAGAAGGTTCTTCCGCCGAGCTACGGCATGGACTACGCGGGCGAGAGCCGCCAGATCAGGCAGGAGAGCAGCTCGCTCACGCAGACCCTGGGCTTTGCGCTCCTGCTCATCTATCTCGTGCTGGCGGCGCAGTTCAGCAGCTTCCGCGACCCCCTGATCGTGCTCTTGGGCTCGGTGCCCCTGGCGATCTCGGGCGCGCTGGTCTTCACGTATCTGGATTTCACGACGCTCAACATCTACTCGCAGGTCGGGCTTATCACGCTCGTCGGGCTGGTCGCCAAGAACGGCATCCTGATCGTGGAGTTCGCCAACACGCTGCAGGAGCAGGGCGTGCCGAAGCTCGACGCGGTGCGGCGTGCGGCGGCGACGCGGCTGCGCCCGATCCTGATGACGAGCGCCGCCACGGTGTTCGGGCACTTCCCGCTGGTGCTGGTGACGGGCGCGGGGGCCGAGGCACGCAACAGCATCGGCATCGTGCTGGTCGCGGGCATGACGATCAGCACGCTGTTTACGCTGTTCGTCGTGCCGTCGATCTACGCGATCGTGGCGGCGGACCACTCGAAGCGCCGCGCCAGCGGCGTGGAGCTCGAGGAGCAGGCGGCCCAGCACGCGGCGCAGCAGGCGTCCCAACTGGCGGCGTCTCAAGTGGCGGCGGCCGGGGCGGCCGGCGCGCCGGCCTGAGACCGACAGGAATGCACCGTGGCAGCACCGCGTGATCCATCACACCATCCGCGCTCCCGGGCCGGCTCGCGCTCGCGGGAGGACGCTCGCCCACTCGGCATCTACAACGAAGGCACGCGCGCGGGGCAAGCGGGCGCGGGGCGATCTCTTCGCGAGCTTCTGCCTCGCGCGATCGACCGCAGGCGGGCGCTGATCGACTCGCGCGTCACCGAGGCGTTCCGTGTTTTCTCGGGGGATGTCGACGGGATGCCCGGCGTGTTTGTGGACGTGCTCGGGCCCGGCGCGGTGCTGATCGTCCACGAGGGCGTCGCGCCCGCGGCGTTCGACGCCGACCGCGAGGCGAAGGGGGCGCTGGAGGCGATGTCGGGGCCGTCGGTTGGGCTGGGTGTGCGCGCGGTGTATCACAAGCCGTTCGCGCGCGACCGCTCGCGGCTGGGTGGGGCGTTGCCGTCGTGCGTAACCGAGGCGGCGCCCTGCGCGGGCGAGGCGCTCCCGGAGTTCGTGCTGGTGCGTGAGCACGCGTGGACGCTGGAGGTGCGGCACTACGACGGGCTCTCGACCGGGCTCTTCCTTGACCAGCGCGAGAACCGGCGCTGGGTGGCGCGGTGGTGCGAGCACTTTGCCAAGAAGCACGGCACGCCCGCGCGGGTGCTCAACACGTTCGCGTACACCTGCGGGTTTTCGGTGGCGGCGGCGAAGACGGGGGCGATCACGACGAGTGTCGATGTCTCGGGGCGCTACCTCGACTGGGGCAAACGCAACTTCGCGCACAACGCGATCGACGCGGCGAAGCATCGATTCGCGAAGATGGACACGTTCGAGTTCATGGCGTACGCGCGACGCAAGGGGCTGGTGTTCGATTGTGTCGTGCTCGACCCGCCCAGCTTCGCCGCGGGCAACAAGAGGAAGGGCGTGCGGGCGTGGAGCTCGGTGGATGATTACGCGCGGCTGGTGGGCGAGGCGGCGACGCTGCTCTCGGCGGGCGGGGTGATCCTGGCGTCGACGAACACGCGCGAATTGTGCCGCCCGGGGCGGTTGGAGCGCGAGATCGTGAAGGGCCTTGGGCGTGTGCCGCGCGGACTGAAGCTCCCGGAGATACCGGCGGATTTCGCGGGCGAGCGTGAGCGCTTCGCGGCGCGAGCGTTTGCGATCGCGTGATCCCTAGTTTGACGATGGCGGCTTGTGCGCCATTGCCTTGGCGATCTCGATGAGGGGCTGGCGCATCTGCTCGCGGTTTGCTCTCGCAAAGAAGACCACTTGCCAGCAACGATCCTCCGAGTCGCTTGTGATGCTCACCGAGGCCCGAGTCTCATCGCCCGCATCCTCGGACCCGCCCCCGATCAACAGCACAACATGACGATCCCCGCCCTCGACCGTATAGATGGGCTCGGCCGCTTCACCGAGTGCGATCGACTTTTGCAGCAGCGCGAAGTAGCGGCTCAATCGGGCCTCGCCGGTGCTGCCGTCCTCGATTGTCTCGGGTGAAATGGCCGTCCACTCTCGCTGCCAGCGAATCATGTCCGACGCGATTGACTTCTGCCACCGCTCACAGATTCGGTCCAACCCGGAATAGTCATGACCATCCGAAGTAATCGCCATTTCGATCCAATACCCACGCTCGTCAGCCTCCGCTTCTCTCGACGTAGGCTGAAGCACCGCAAGCTCAATCGAGCCACCGTTCAGAGCGACACCGCCGCGAAGCACGGAAAGATCCTTTGAATGCGGCATCTCGCGATCAAATGGCCAGATAACCCACACATCATTCAGCGACACGGCATTGCTCGGTACAGGCGCCTCGGCTTGAAGGATCACATTCCGCCGCGACGACCTCGCGAATGTGGCGGGGTCTTTCAAATACATCTCCGCACGTTCCATGATGGACGGTCGGCGTACCGCCAGATACATACCGAATCCGACAAGCCCGCACGCGATGAGCAGGAGGGCTGCGACCTTCAACCCCCGCGCAGATAGATGACCCTGAGACTTCATGCTGTAAAATCCTATTCTGGAAACAGTATCGTGTGTTGCCGGCAGTCGGGCGAGCGAGAGCGATTCGCGGCGCGGGCGTTTGCGGTGATGTAACGCGAATCGCCCCGCATTGCGCGCGGGTGCTGGTCTGAACTCCCCAATCTGGTGATCGAACGCCTGATTGCGCATGCGTGCGGGACTCGTGCCGCAATCTTGCTCGTTCACGTCCGTTGCACCTCTGTGTCGGCGCGGCGATCGGCCCCACGGGCACGCGGGAGCGTCCCACGGCGACGGCAAGGAGATTCCGCATGAATACGAAGTTGTTTGCGTCGGCGTTGGCGACGTTTGCGCTCCTGGCGGCGGCGGGCTGCGCTGTGAATCGCGGGACCTGCTGCGAAACGGGGCCTTGCGGGCGGCCCGGCGCGGCGGCGATGGCGCCGGCGCGCGGAGTCGGCCCGGGCGGGGGCGCGTGCGTGCTGAACCAGAACGCGCCGGTGAATCCGGCGGGCACGATCACGCCCGCGAGCGCCGACGCGCTGCGTGCGGCGTGGCTGGATGAGCGGCGCGCCCAGGCGTTCTACGGCGCGGTGCTCGAGAAGCACGGGCAGATCAGGCCGTTTACGAACATCCTGAACGCCGAGAAGCGTCACGAGCAGGCGGTGGCGACGCTGATGGATCGCTACGGCGTGAGCAGGCCGAGCAAGGACAGCACCGACGTGCCGGGCGTGCCCGCGACGATCGCGGAGTGCGCGAAGCTGTCGGCGCAGGTGGAGCGCGACAACGTCGCGATGTATGACCGCCTGCTGAAGGATGTGACAGAGCCGGACGTGCGCGCGGTGCTGGAGAATCTGCGGGCGGCGTCGCTCAACAATCACCTGCCGGCGTTCGATCGCGTGTCGGATCGCGCGAGCGCCGGGCTGAACCAGGGCAACCAGTTCGGGCCGGGCCAGTCCCGGGCGGGGCAGTCCCGGGCGGGGCAGTTCCAGGCGGGGCAGGGGAGGGGCGCGGGGCGTGGGATGGGGCAAGGGATGGGGCAGGGAATGGGGCGTGGTTCCGGTCGTGGGCTTCGCGACGGGACCGGGCCGGGGCGCGCGAGCTGCCCGCTGGTGACGCCATGATTCCGTAATTCCGCAAATCCGCGCGCTTGGGTTTGATGCGATCACTCGCGGTACACTCGGGCGATTCACGCCTGAGGAGTGCCGCGAGTGATTTGTCGATACAACACGTCGGTTGCTTGTGCTCTGTCAACCCGGACCTTCGCCGAGCCTCAGGTCCGGCGTCCAAAGGCGCTTGATTCGATGGCGAACGATCGCGCCGCGGGTCGGGCGTCGGCGTTTGGCGTCGCGTGCCTGTCGATCATGATGAGCTGCGCCGGGCTCGGCGGGTGCGCGAGCGACGGGCGATCGAACGCGCCGGCCGCGAAGAGCGCGGGGGCTGTTGAGCGTTCGGGCAATCCGATTTTCCCGGGCTGGTACGCCGACCCGGAGGTCGCGTGCTTCCAGGACGAGTTCTGGGTCTATCCGACGTACTCGGCTCCGTACGACCAGCAGACGCACTTCGACGCGTTCAGCTCGCGTGATCTTGTTCACTGGACCAAGCACGAGCGTGTGCTGGAGGCGGCGGGCGTTCCGTGGGCGCGGCGGGCGATGTGGGCGCCGTCGGTGATCGAGCACCACGGGCGTTACTACTTCTTCTTCGGCGCCAACGACATCCAGAACGACCAGGAGCACGGCGGGATCGGCGTGGCGGTGGGCGATTCGCCGAGCGGGCCTTTCAAGGACTATCTCGGCAAGCCGCTGGTCGATGGGTTCCACAACGGCGCGCAGCCGATCGATCAGTTCGCGTTCCGCGATCCGTCGGGCAAGCTGTACCTGATCTACGGCGGGTGGCGGCACTGCAACATCGCGCCGCTGCGCGACGATCTCACGGGGTTCGAGGCGTTCCCCGACGGCGCGACGTTCAAGGAGATCACGCCCGAGCAGTATGTCGAGGGGCCGTTCATGTTCGTGCGCGGCGGGAAGTACTACTTCATGTGGTCGGAGGGCGGCTGGACGGGGCCGAATTACTTCGTGGCGTACGCGGTGGCGGACTCGCCGCTCGGGCCGTTCAAGCGCGTGGGGAGGATCCTGCAGCAGGACGCGAGCATCGCGACGGGGGCGGGGCATCACTCGGTGCTGAGGGTGCCGGGGACGGACGAGTATTATATCGTGTACCACCGCAGGCCGCTGGGAGAGACCGACGGCAATCACCGCGTGGTGTGCATCGATCGGATGAGGTTCACGGCGGACGGGATGATCGAGCCCGTGAAGATCACGCGCGAGGGCGTCGAGGCGGTGAAGATCGCGCCGTCGAACCTTGGGCGTTGAGGGCTACGCGGCGGCGCGCTTGCGGGTGGACTCCTCGGAGGCACGCCGGCAGACCTCGATCAGCTTGGCCTTGTCGATGGGCTTGGTGGCGAAGTGGTCGCACCCGGCGGCGATGCACTTTTCGGCGTCGCCCGACATGGCGTGGGCGGTGAGCGCGATGATCGGTCCCATCCAGCCCTTGGCGCGGAGGGTGCCCGCGAGGGTGTAACCGTCCATCTCGGGCATCTGCATGTCGGTGAGGAGGATGTCGCAGGGGGGCGGGCTCGCGAGGTCGCCGTCGATGGTGTGATCGAGCGTGAGGGCTTCGAGGGCGAGTTTGCCGTTGTCGAAGACCTTCACCTCCGCGCCGGCCTTGCGGAGCATGTGAGAGATGAGGCGCTGGTTGTCCGGGCCGTCCTCGGCGAAGAAGATGCGCAGGCCCGCGAGCGGGAGGGCCGGGGCGGCGGGTTGCGGGGCTTCGGCCTTGACCTCGCGGCCTAGGGAGCCCATGGGGAGCATGGGAACGCCCTCGATCGATCCGGTGGCGATCGTGAGCATAAAGGTGCTTCCCTTGCCGGGTTCGCTGGTGATGGCGATGTCGCCGCCGAGCATCCCGGCGAGGCTCTTGCTGATGCGGAGACCAAGGCCGGTCCCGCCGAACTTGCGGGTGACGCTGGTGTCGGCCTGGGAGAAGGGGAGGAAGAGGCGCTGGCGCTGCTCGGGGGTCATGCCGATGCCGGTGTCGGCGATCTCGGCGCGGAGGAGCGGGCCGCCCTGGGCGTGGGCGTCGAGGCCGACGCGGACGGTCACGCCGCCGATCTCGGTGAACTTGATGGCGTTGCCGACGAGGTTGACCAGCACCTGTCGGAGGCGGAGCGAATCGCTGGCGATGGAGGCCGGGAGGGGCGTTTCCTGCTCGAGGTCGAAGGCGATTCCCTTGGCCTTGGCGCGGACGCGCATCAGTGATTCGACCTCGCGGAAGAGCAGGAGCGGGTCGGTCGGGACATGCTCGACCTCCATGCGACCGGCCTCGATCTTGGAGAGGTCGAGGATGTCGTTGATGATGGAGAGGAGGTGGTCGCCGTTGCGCCGGATGGTGTCGATGTATTCCAGGCGCTGGCGCGGCGCCAGCGCGCGGTCGCCGTCCTCGGCGAGCAGATCGGAATAGCCCAGGATCGCGGTCATGGGGGTGCGGATCTCGTGGCTCATGTTGGCGAGGAAGTCGCTCTTGGCGCGGTTGGCGGCCTCGGCGGCGTCCTGCGCCGCGCGGATCTCGCTGATGTCCATGTGAACGCCCACGGCCCGGAGCGGCTTGCCCTCGGCGTCGCGTTCCATCACGCGCCCGATGTCGAGAATCCACGCCCATGTGCCGTCCTTGCGCCGCAGGCGGTGTTCGCAGCGGTACTCCTTGGCGCGGGACTCGAAGTGGTCTTCCAGGGTCGCGGTGACGCGGGCCATGTCCTCGGGGTGGACCAGCCGCTCCCAGACACTGACATCGGGCTCGATCTCGCTGGGCTCGTAGCCGAGCATTCGACACCAATTCTCGTTGAACGCCACCTCGCCGGTTCGGACGTTCCAGTCCCACGTTCCCAGGTCGGCGGCGGAGAGGGTGAGGTCGAGTCGCTCGTTCTGAAGGCGCAACGCCCGGCGCTGCGCGACCATCTCGGTGATGTCGCTCTGAATCGCCATGAAGCCCGCCAGCGCCCCGTCGTCGTCGTGGAGGGGCTGGAGGTCGATGTCGAGGACATAGACGCGCCCGGACTTGCCGCGGTTGACGACCTCGGCGCGGCAGCCGCGCCCGGCGGCGAGCGCCGCGCGCATGATCGCGACGGATTCGGGGCTGGTGCCCTCGAACTGCAGCACATGCCCGGGAACCCGGCCGCGGACCTCGTCGAGCGTGTAGCCCGTGATCCGCTCGAAGCCCTCGTTGACCCAGGTGATGCGGCGCTGGGCGTCGGTGACGATGACGGAGTTGGAGGTGCGTCGCGCGATGTCGGAGAGGCGGTGCAGGTCGCGGGTCATGTCGCGGGTCAGGCGCTGGGCGTGGGCCCGGCTTCGTGACAGCGCCCAGATCAGCCCGCCCATGGCCAGGGACAGGGTGCTCCCGCCGACGCCCCACAGCCACGCGGCGCCGTGGTTGGCCTGCGCGTCGAACGTGGGCGTTGACACGGTCGCGAGCGTGAACACCCGCCCGCCGAGGTGAAGCTGGGAGAAGACAACCCGGCCGGACGCGGGGAAGTCGGCGCGGGAGAGGATTCCCGAGTCGTTGTCAAGGTCGGGCGAGGCACGCCCGGCGAGGGGATCGCCCTCGCGGGGTTCCAGGCCGTCGTAGAGCGTCATCGTGAGCAGCCCATCGAATCCGCGTTCGACCGCGTCGAGCAGGGCGCCGGGCGCGACGGCGGCGAAGGCGATGTGGGTGAGCGCGGCACGCCGCTCCGCGGGAGTCGATGTCGGCGCGTCGTTACGGTACACGGGCTGCACCCAGATCATGGCCCTCGTTTGACCCGCGCCCAGAGAGAGCGTCATGTGATCCGAGAGTGTCGACTGGCGCGAGTCGATCGCCCTGGTGATCGCCTCGGAGATGCCGGGCCAGGCGACGGCGTCGATCCCCAGCAGCGGCGCGCCAACGCCCGCGGGCTCGGCGAACTGGACGAAGTAGTGGAGTGCGGCGTTCGGGACCGGGGCGGCCTCGTAGCGCGGCTGGCCGTCGGCGCGCCGCTCGGCAACGAAGGCGTCGACGGCATCGTGGGGCATGGGCCGAAGCACGCCAAACAGCAGGGAGCCCGGAAACTCGCTGGGCAGGTCGCGCGAGCCGATGTAGGCCATGGACTCGTGAGCCTCGACGACCTCGCTGGCGGCGTAGACGCCGGACACGCTGCGGAGGCCGGACGCCGATCGCTTCATGGCGGTTTCGAGCGAATGGGCCGCCAATCGAGCATCGGTCGCAAAGCGATCGTTGCTGCCGGCCTGGATCTGGCGGTCGGTCTGAACGGCGTGGAGCGTGGAGAGCGCGACGCCCAGAGCCGCCACGGTGCCCGAGAGCCAGAGATTGCACTCGCCGGCGCGGTGCTCATGCGACGCGGGCGTGAGGCCGGACCTCGCGGCGGGGGGCGCGATCAACCACACCACGACCGGCACGACCAAGAGGAGAAGCAGGCCGACATGCGCCGCGACCCACGCCCAGCCGTCCAGACTCGGAGCCAGCGTGCCCAGCAGCACGCGCACGCTCAACTCGCCGGCGACGACGGCCACGACGAAGCCGATGATCCTTCCGCCCGGGGTCTCACGCACCATGATGGCTCCCGACGCACGGTCGCGCAGGCTTGACGCGACATCCACGCGCCAGTGACATCGGCGTCCCGCAGGGTTGGCTTCCGTGGTCACCCGGCGAACCTGAGGGGATTGCACCCAGTTGAAGGCAAGCCCCTAAGGGTTCGCCCTTGGTCGGTCTTGCCTGACTCGCTTGGGGCGTGGAGGGTGGCCGACCTGGCCGTGGATAACCCGCGAGACGTTGCAAGCGCGTCGTCGCCGCGCGGGTGGCCCGAGGGAAGCACGGACGGGCGCGTCGCGATCGGCTTCGGCAATGGCCCATACAACAGCTGGGGATTCCGCTGGACACGCCGTGGTGGGGCGCTGAAGTTGGTCGGACAGGATTGGGAGGCACGAAGCGCCAACGCTGCCTCCGCCAACGGCGACGTCGTGGTGGGTCGGGCCACGCGTTGGTGGGGTGGGCCTGAGATCGCCTTCCGCTGGATCAAGAACCCCGCCGACGTGAACGGCGACGGCTTCCTGAATGGCGACGACTTCGACCAGTTTTCGGAAGCGTTCGAGACCGGCGACCCTTCCGGCGATTTCAACCGTGATGGTTTCGTCAACGGCGATGACTACGACGGCTTCGCCGAGGCGTTTGAGGCGGGATGCTGAACTTCCAACTCGTCGTGTGCTTCAGCCCCCGACACACGGCCCACAAACGCGCCCACGAGCCTCTCTAGGTTCGCCGGTCACGCCACGGTCACCGCCAAATCGCGCCAAGATCGCGAGTTTGCATCTTTCGTGACCGTCCGGGGTCACGGGCGATGCACGCCGGGGCAACTTCGGGCACTAGGAAAGAGGGCCGCGAGCTCGTCGGGACCGGTCGCCGTAAATCCCGACAAAGTCGCCACTTGGCACGCCCGGGCAAAGCCCGTCACGCCTGGTCACAAAATCCCGTAAGTGTTTGGAAAAACTGGGGATCTAGGATTTGAACCTAGACTAACTGAGCCAGAGTCAGTCGTGCTACCGTTACACCAATCCCCAATCGGCCCGCGATTGGCGGCCATCGCGCCCTGTTTGTCGGGTCAATCCTACCCCGCCCACCACGCCGCGGCGAGCCCTCGCCTGCCTTCCGCGGCCGGTTGGCCCTTCTCGTCCGTGCAGCCCGCACAATCCCACCTGTTTCCATGGCTCGCTTTCGCGGGCTGTTGTGTCGCCATGGACCCATGTCACGGGCGAACTCTCATCGTGAACCTCTGAACAATCCGAACCCTGGCTCGCGGATCGCCTCTGCCGGTCCAGCAAACCCGCCTCGGAGAGGCGGGCCACCAAATACGCAGAGGTTCCATCGGGCTTTCGCACAGAGACGGCTTGGCGGCCTTGCGCCGGCCGCACTCTTGGGTCCAAAAAGCAGCAAGGGCGGCCGCCGTTCAAGCCGCCGCCCCGCTGCACTCATCCTGGTTCGTTGTGCGGGCCCGGGCGATCCCGGCTCCCGCTTCCGGCTGAATACCTCTCCATGACCTTCCGAGGTCGATGCCAGAGGCACGTCCGCCCTTGGTTACAGCCATTTCCCGCCGGGGCTGCTGTTGTTCGGGCGGGGCAGGGGCTGGGCACGCCCGAAACTCGGGCGGGCGGCCGGGCTGGCCGATCCCGTGATGGGCGGCGTGGAAATCGGCTTGACCGGAGCCACCACGGGCACCGCCTGCGGGACGGGGCTCGAGGTCGGGGTGCTGGGCGAGCCGGGCTGCAACCGCGCCTGGCGCACCGAGTCGATCGAGCGATCGAGCTTGCCCAAGATCGACTTGACCTGCTGGAATGACTTTTCGGACGGTCCCATGTCGCGCTCCGCGTCGTCGTTGTGGGTACGACGGGTTGCGTATCGACCGCACGATGCCGAACCTTGGCGTCTGTCAAGTTTCTTCGTTGGCTCTCCGCGCCGTCGTGACGAGTGTGCCGGTTGAACGAGCCGCCCGCCCGTATACTCCGCACGCTCATGGCGACCATCGCGCTCGATCACGTTCGCAAGCGCTACCCAAACGGGCTCGAGGCCGTGCGCGAGTTCTCCCTCGACATCGCCGACGGCGAGTTCGTCGTCCTCGTCGGGCCGTCCGGGTGCGGCAAGTCCACCACGCTCCGCCTGGTCGCGGGGCTTGAAGACCTCACGGGCGGCACGATCCGCATCGGCGATCGAGTCGTCAACGACGTCCACCCCAAGGACCGCGACATCGCGATGGTTTTTCAGAACTACGCCCTCTATCCACATATGAGCGTGCGCGAGAACATGTCCTTCGCGCTCAAGCTCCGCGGCGTCGCCAGGGACGAGATCAAGGCCCGCGTGCTCAAGGCCGCCCAATCGCTGGGCATCGAGGACCTGCTGGACCGCAAGCCGCGCCAGCTGTCGGGCGGGCAGCGGCAGCGCGTGGCGGTCGGGCGGGCGATCGTCCGCGAGCCCAAGGCGTTCCTGTTCGACGAGCCGCTCTCGAACCTCGACGCCAAGCTGCGCGTCACGACCCGGGCCGAGCTCAAGGCGCTGCACCAGCGCCTCCGCACCACCACGATCTACGTCACGCACGACCAGGAAGAGGCGATGACGCTGGGCGATCGGATCGTCGTCATGGCCGACGGCATCATCCAGCAGGCCGGCCCGCCGCTCGAGGTGTATCGCAAACCCGTCAATCGCTTTGTCGCGTCGTTCATCGGCATGCCGCCCATGAACCTGATCGAGGGCACGCTGGCGCGCGAGGGCGACACCGTCATGTTCGTCGAGGGCGCGGGCGACGCGGGCGGCAAGCCTTGCAAGCTCGCGTTCCCCGGCGGGCGCGGCGCCGCTCTTTCGGACGCGCTGGGCCGGCCCGTCGTGCTGGGCCTTCGCCCCCAGATGCTCCGCCCCGCGAGCGCCGAGTCCCCCACCACCATCCATGTACCGATCTCCGTCGTAGAGCCGCTCGGCGATCTCATCGACGTCTTTGGCTCCACGCCCGGACACGCGCGGCTCGTCGCGAGAGTCAACGCCGGCGACGCGACCGCCGCCCTCCGCCCCGGCGCCGAGGTGCTGCTCGACGCCGACATGGCCCACGCGCACGTATTCGAGCCGGGCCCGTTCGGAAGGTCGATCAGGTAGCGGGGACCGCCCCTCGTTCCAGCGATGCCACGACGATCGAGGGCGCTGTGCCGCGCAAACTCCCGCGCCCGATACGGATTCTACTTGATCATGGCGCGTGTCCCGGGGTACCCCCACGCTCCACGCGCACGACCCAAAGAGAGTCCGCCGGCCTGGCCACGCCGCGGCGGCGCTGGCGCAAGCCTCTATTCGGCCCGGTTCATCGGCTGCGACTTCCAATACGTGATCGTCCGCCACAGCCACTCCATCGGCCCGAAGCGGAACCGCGCCAGCCACCACGCGCTCCACGCCAGCTCCACCGCGTACACCGCCAGCACCACGCCCAGGCGCTGCACCTCGTTGAACGAACCGAACAGCCCCAGGCCGTACCAGTAGAAGATGGTGGTGCAGATCAGCGTCTGGCACAGGTAGTTCGTCAGCGCCATCCGCCCGGCGTTGGCCAGCGCCCGCGTCAGCCCCGAAAGCACGCCGCGCTCCACCAGCGTCGCACAGATCGAGATATACGCCAGGGCCATCAGCGGCCCGCCGAGGTTGATCCCGAAGTTCATCGCCACGCCCGCCAGCACCTTGTGGTTCGGGAACAGGCTCATCCCGAACACGCCCAGGAGCGACAAGGGCAGCCCGAGCACGACGCCCACCACGATCGCGCGCTTCCGCCAGTGTGCACGGTCAGGATCGAAGAACCGCAACTTCAGCAGCGCGCCGCCCAGGCAGAAGAGCGCGCCCACCTGCCAGAAAAAGCCAACGACACACACGATCAAGAAGATGCCCCACGACAACGCGCGAATCGCCAGCGCGCTGGCGAACCCGCCGTCGCGGTACGCCGACTCCTCCGCCGCCATCCACAACGCGTCCTTCGGCCCGCCGGTCACCTTCTGCCGCGTCAGCTTCTTGAAGAACTCCGCGACCTTGGGTGAGAACGTGCGATCGAGGAACCGCTCGAAGTCCTGGTCACGCGGCACGCCGGCGCCGCTGGCGCCCGTCGCATCGCCCGTCGCCGTATTCGCGGAAGGCGCGTCTCCAGCAGGAGTCGACGCATCGCCCTTCGGCGCGCTGGCGGCGTCTGCTCCGGGCTCGTCGCCCGACGTGGTCGGTGGCGCGGCCGGTGGCGCGTGTGGTGTCGGTATCGCGGGCGGTGTGCCGGCCTCTCCGGCGCTCGCTCCCCCCGGCTTGGCCGTCACCGACTCCCCCGCCTCGCCCTTCTGCTCGACCTGCTTCATCTGCTCCAGGTTGAACATGTTGAGGGCGGCGAACCCGCCCGACAGCGTCAGCGACAGGAACAGGAAAGCTCCGCCGACGATCAGCAGCGTCCTGGGACGGCAGCTCGACAGGAACAGCAGCACCGTCCCGGCCAGGCTGTACACAAACAGAATGTCGCCGTACCACAACAGCAGCGCGTGCGACAGGCCCATCAGGAACAACGCCGCCAGCCTTCGCAAATACGGCTTGTAGATCGAGCGCCCCGCCTCGTCCGCCCGCCCGCGCTGCAGCATGAGGCCCATGCCGAACAGCATCGAAAAGAGCGGATAGAACTTCCCCTCGCAGAAGATCTTGGTGAAGTAGTGAACGATCATGTTGCCGACGCCCTCCGGCGGCGCGAGCTGCATCACCTGCCCGAACGGCTCGGCGAAAAACTTGATGTTCACCGACAGAATGCCCAAAAGCGCAAAGCCGCGCGCCACGTCGATCGCGTTGATACGCGATGGCCGCGCGACCGGCCCCAGCGAGAGTGTCGTCATGCACAGATACTACCGAACCCACGCGCCACGGTTTCAATGACAATGGCCCGGATCATCCGCAATCCAAGGCCCGACCCGCGCGAACCGGTCCGCCCGCGTTCGCTCCCGGCCGGCGCATGTTGGCGCGCGGTGGCCGGAGCCACTTCAACTTCTTCGTTCCTGCTCCCAGCTCCCCATTCCCTCTTCTCCGCGTTCCTCCACTCTCCTCTGATTTCTGCCAGTTCTGTCTCCCCATTCCGTATCCCCTCGCGGTCTTCGAGACCTTCGAGTTTCCGCCGCTCTCCTCACTCTCGGCATTGAAACTTCTTCCAGAACCTCCACGAAATCAGCCCCGAAACCGCGACACCCCCTTTCCCAACAAACGCTCGGCGCGCCCCGCGCGGGAGGTCCGTCATGCTCTCCGTCCTCAGCCTCATGTCGAAGATCGTCTTCTTCCCCGTCTGGGCGTTGTGGCGGGCCTACCTCCTCCTCTGGTGGGCGTTCGACACGCGCCCCGCGCCCGCGCCCGCCGCGGCCCAGCCCGGCGTGCAGGACTCCGCCTTCCAGGTCACGAGCTCCAACCCCGAGCCCTTGCCCCTGCCGCGCGGCGCGCTGCGGGGCGGGTTTGTCGGCACATGGATTGTGTCGATCGCGCTGGCCGCGCTCTGCGCCGCCCTGGCCGATCAGAACATCATCGAGCCCGGGCGAGCCGCGGTGGCGTGGGGCTGGGGCTCGGCCCTCACGACCGTCGCGAGCCTGCTCGCGGTGCGAGCCGTCGTGAGCCGCCAGCGCGCCAAGCTCTCGCCCGTCCAGCGCGCCAAAGAGGGAATTCGCAATGGAGTTCGGGCCGCCGCGGTGAGCGTCGCTCCCAAGGCGGCGCAAGCGTCGGTGAAGGTGGCGGCGACGGCGTGCAAGCTGGGCGCCGCGGGCTGCCGCGGGATCGCGGGCGCCATGGAAAAAGCAGCCCCCGCCGCGTCGCGCTTCGGCACGAAGTTCCGCGAGGCGATGCGCCGCGCCGGCGGGCTGGAGCCCACGCCCCCGAACGCCGCCCCGAACGCCGCGCCCACCAGCACCGGCCCGGCGGGCGCGTAGGCGATCCGCGAGCGGCGCATGCGCCTCGCTACCATTGCCGCATGAGCAACCGCTACGAACAGTTTCAGGCCTATCGCACGAAAATGAACGCGCGCATCCTCGGACCCGACGCCGAACGCGGCACGCGCGCCGACGGCTCGCCGCGCCCCGGCGCGTCGCTGGTGACCAAGCGGTTCTTCTCGCTCGATCACCAGACCTATTCCGACGGCGTGCTCACGGCACGCACCAAAGAGATGCTGGGCCTGGTCGCGTCCATGGTGCTGCGCTGCGACGACTGCATCGGCTATCACATCGACCAGTGCGTCAAGGCGGGGCTCACCGACGAGGAACTCTGGGAGTGCTTCGACGTCGCGCTCATCGTCGGCGGCTCGATCGTCATCCCGCATCTGCGTCGCGGCGTGGAGTTCCTCGACCAGGCGCGCGAGCACGCACGCGGCCACTCCGGCGGATGCGCCTGCGGCGGGCACTGATCGCAGCTCACCCTGGTTCAACCGACTGGCGTGACATCCGTGTCGTCCGCGGGGTCGCCGCGCCCCGCCTTGTGGCACGAACCGCCTTCAGGCCCGCGTCTTCGGGGTGACTTCGATGGCCCGGCCGTCCCGCCGGCGCGTGGTCCAGCTCGCTCTGGGTGGCGTGGCCGACCTGTTGTACGCGCGCGCCTCGGGTAGGTCCGGGATCGGTCGGCGCACCACGCCAACGTCCTTCCGGTCTCACCCCCTGGTCGCGCCGCGGCGAGGAAGCAAGAAATGGGGTCGCCGCCAGGAACCGACCGGCCGGGGAACATGACCTCCCACGCCGCCGATGCGCGGGTCCGTGCGAAGGTGCGTGCCGGATTCGGTCGAACCAGCGCCGCCCGAGGTTCCGCGGCACGTTCACTTCTCGTCCAGTTCCTTCCTCGTCCACGGGAGCGCACGCCCCTGATGGGCGCTGCGAACCTCGCGCACCAGATCGGGCGACACCGGCGGGGCCGCGTTGCCCCACGAGCGGCGCACGAATGTCAGAACGCTCGCGATGTCTTCGTCGGACTTGACGGGCGACGCGGGCATCGCGGCGTTGGTCGGCTCGCCCGTGTCGAGCGGGCCCTCGAGCCCGTGCAGCACGATCTTCGCGAGCGTTTCGGGGCGGCCGAGCACGCGCGCGGAGCCGGCGAGCGGCGGGATCGAGCCCGCGACGCCCTGGCCCTCGGCGCCGTGGCAGCCGGCGCAGATGGTGTAGAGAGATCGCCCGCGATCGAAGAGCTTTCGCTCGCTTTCGGTCAATTCGCGCACGATCGGTTCATTGACGCGGCCTTTCCATGTGAGGTACGCGTCGCTGGCCTCGAGCAGCGGCGTGTAGCGCCCCGCGCGCGAGAGCGCCTCCCGCCAGCCCGCGGGTTCGGCGTCGAGCTTGATGGTGCGTGGCTGCTTGTCGCGCAGATTCTGGGCCGCGGCGATCGATTTCAGGATGGGCACGCAGCGCTCGTCGTCGCGCAGCGCAAGGTCCGCGGCGAGGGCGACGACCTGGCGGCGCGTGGCGTCATTACGTTTCACGAGGCACTCGGCGAGCGCGCCGATCACGCGCGCGGAGGCGGGCGACATGCCGAAGGTGGATGAAGCCACAAGGTGGTTGAGCAACTCAAGCTCCACGCCGGCGGCGGAGTTGACGACAGAGACGCGAATCAGCCGATCGCCCGAGCCGGGCCGGATCATGCGAGAGAGGCGATCGATCAGCGCGCCCTTTTCGAGGTTGAGCAGGGGGAGCGACAGCACGGCCTGTCGGCGCACGACGGGCGACGGATCGCCGCTCATCGCGTCGAGGCGGGCGAGCACGTCGGGAGTCGCGGGCGCATCCGGCGACGCTGCTTTCGCTCGCTCTACGAGCACCCGCAAGCCGGCGGCACGGATGTTGGCATCGGTGTCGGCGCAGGCGCGGGCGATATCAGCCTCGACAAGCCCGGGCGTGTCGGTTGTCACGCCGCCGCCCGCGCGCGCCCTTGCGTTGGAAGCGATCCCCTCCAGCGTCCAGAGCGCGTGCAGGCGCACCAGCGCGATCGTGGAATGCTCGAACACACGCCGCGATTCGTCGGCGGCCTGCGCGTCGGCTCGCTCGGCCAGCTCGGCCTGGGCGGCGTCGCGCCACCAGCCTTCGGGCGATTCGAGGTACGAAGCGACACTCGGCGTGGGAAGCTCGGAGAGCTTGACGGGCGCGGGCTGCGGCGCGACTTCCTGCGTGGCGCGACGGATGCGCCAGATCCGCCCGCAATTCAGCGGCGCTTCCAGGTCGTGCTTCTTGATGTGGTCCTTGAGGTATGGGGTGAGGTACGTCTTGTGCTGGATCACGCCACGGTACATGTCGGCGAAGTAGAGCGAGCCATCGGGCCCGACGCAGGAGTTGACGGGGCGGAAGCGTTCGTCGAGGCTGGCGATGAACTCGCGCCCCGGCGTGGCGTGACGCGCGATCAGCACGCCGTTCTGATCTTCGAGAGTGTGGCGCTTCACGAGAAACGCCGCCGGCTCGCAGACAAACGCGTTGCCGACGAACTCCGGGCCGAAGGCGTGCTCGCGGTAGATGACGGGTGCGCACGCGGCCGTGTGCCTGGCCAGGCGCCCGTCGGGGCGCAGGATGTCGGGGAGATAGCCGCGGTTGACGCCGACGGTGGGGCGGATGGGCCAGACGGTGGGGTCGGGCTGGACGAGCTCATAGATGACGCCCTCGCGCGATTGCTGGCGGTTGCGTGCGAAGTAGTGCTTGGGGAGGAAATCGGCGCGCAGCGCGTCGGAGTTGGGCACATAGAACACGCGCCCGAGGTCGTCCTTGCTGATACCCCACTGCCCGTGATGCGGCACGCTCCGCGTCTCGATTGCGTCGCCCCGGACACGAAAGGCCTTGTCGTGCTGGGAGAACTCGATCCAGTTGTCGAGGCCGCGGAGCAGGCCGTTGGGCGCGTGCTCGGGGTTCTCGATGCCGCCCAGGTCGTTCATGACCGAGACCGTGCGGTCGCAGACGCCGTCGTTGTTGTCGTCGTGGGCGATGAAGAGGTTGGGGGGCGCGAGGACCAGGGCGGTGGTAGATGTCCTGGTGACGCGGAGCGGGAGCACGCCGCGCGGGAGCACGAGCTTGTCCATGAAGACGCGGGCGGTTTCGTAGAAGCCGTCGTGGTCCTGGTCGGTGAGGATGGTGATGCGCCCGGAGGGCTCGCGTTCGCCGGTGGCGTCGTTGTCGGGCATGTAGCCGCGCATCTCCACCACCCAGAGGCGGGCGTCGGAGTCGAAGGCGATGGCGACGGGCGCTTCGATCAGCGGCTCGGCGCAGACGAGTTCGGCGACAAAGCCGGGCTCGAGGCGCATGAGCGCGCGGGATTCTTCGGGCGAGTACGCGCGGGAAGAGGGGAGAGAGGTGGCGCTCGCGATGGAGGAGTCCGGCGCGGCGTGCGATGCGGCGTCGGCGGATGGGCCGGAGATTGGTGCGATGGGGTTTGGCGCGGAGGGGTGTGACGCCGCGTGATCCGCGCCCGGACTCGGGCGCTGGGACAGCTCGAGCGCGCCGAAGAGCAGCGCGCCCGCGACCATCGCAAGAGATGTTCCACGGGCGGCCGAAGGCACGCGGGATTCAGGACACTCGCTCATCGCCACCAATGTAGCGGGTCGACGGGCGGGTCCGATGATGAGATGGAACAGGACCGCACATCCGGCCGGGCGGGATCACTCCCGCTTCGCCGGGGTCTTGCGGATCAAGTCCTTGGGGATGTGCAGGTCCTGGAGTTGGCGGTGGAGTTCTTCCTGGCGGGCTTCCTCGGCCTTGCGCTCGATCTCGGCGCGCTGCTCGGGCGTCAGCTCGCCGGGCATGCCGGGCAGGAATTCCTTCTGCTCGGGACGCATGTACGGGATCGGCTTGATGCCCTGCTCGCGCGCTTCGTTGATGAGCACCTGGAGATACTGGAACTCGCCGGCGATCATCTTCTGGATGTCCGCCTCGAGGCTTTTGGTGCCGGTGTCGAGCGCACCATCGAAGCTGGCGAAGGAGGCCTGATCGAAGGTGGTCTCGTCACCCAGGAGCGCGCGGAGTTTCTTGGTGCGTTCGAATTCTTCTTTGCGGGCCTGGCCCATCATCGTGGTCTCGAGGCCGACCATGTGCTCGCGGTTGGCGTCGGTGAAGAAGCCGATGTAGCAGTGCTTGGGCGTGAGCATCAGGAACGTGTCGATGCCAATCTTGCGGAGCACCGAGGCCATCAGCACGCTCCCGTCGACGCAGTTGGCCTGCTTCATGCCGAACGACTCATCCAGGAAGCGGACGTGCTGGCTGGGCACGCGCCCCTCGCGGGTGGAGACACGAGAGATGTCCGAGTACGTGATGCCGCGCTGCTGGAGCACGTTCCACACGGCGTAGACCTGCTTGAGCACGTCGTCGACCGAGCCGCCCTGGTAGCCGATGAAGTTCTCGACGGTGCGCGAATCGATCGCCTGCTTCAGGATCTGGTCGACCCAGGGATGGTCCTCGTTGACATAGGCCGCGAAGAGGAAGCTGATGTTGTGCGCGGTCATCTCGCCCTTCTCGTCGGGCGGCGAAAGGTGCAGGTACGGGCAGTCGTTGATGGTGTGGAGCGTGCAGACCCGCACGTCCTCCTCGGTCTCGGCGTCGCCGAGCTTGACCTTGAAGACGACGTTGACCGGGAGCGGTTGGCGGACGCGGGCGAGTTCCGTGTACTTCCAGCGGATCTTGGGCGCCACGCCGTAGGTCGCGCCCTCCTCTTTGAGAACGCCCCGGAACGTGCTGGCCTCCATGACATCGGGGCACTCGATGGTGACCTTGATGGGCGTGTCGGCCTTGGGGGACTTGACCATGACGTACAGCCAGCCCTCCGGATCACCGAGCGTCTGCTCGATCGTCTTGATATCGATCTTGATCTGCTCGATCATGGGCAGCTCGGAGAGCTCCTCGGTCGTGTCGTCGGCCTTGGCGGTCGCCATCGCGATGATCATCGACGGATAGAACTGATTGGCGGGATCAACGTGGCAGGTCCACGCGTCGGACCTGGCGCGGGTTGCTCCGCCTGTCGTGACGCCCGTCTCGGCGGCGAGGGTGTGGCTGGTCAGCGCGGGCGCGGGTGCGAAGAGAGACGCGGCCGCGACGGTGATCGCAAGGCGAGAGAGCATGCGGTCCTCCAGGGATCGGGGGGGAATGATACGTCGAGTGAAGACGCTGGCCGCGGGGAGTGGCGGAACGTGACGCCGGCGATACAGAGTTCTCGGACATGGGGGCAAGCAGCGCGGGGTTCGGACAAACCCGCGCACACGCCCAGGGCCGCGCGAGTGGGCCGCGCGAGGCCTCGCCCCGGCGGGCGTACCATGATCCGCCCGTGCGGAAACGCCGGACGCCACGGAGACGATCATGGCCACGACCATCGGCGAAGTAATGACCAAGAACCCCGTGTGCGCGACGCCCGGGATGAGCATCCGCCAGCTCGCGGCCCTCTTCTCCGAGCACGGCGTGTCGGGCGCGCCGGTCGTCGGGCCCGACGGCAAACTCGTCGGCGTCGTCTCTCGCACCGACCTCTTCCGGCGCGTGACCGCCGAGGCGAGCGGCCCGAGCGCGGGCTACCTCTTCGACCTGCTCAACGACCGCGCCCCCGCGGAGCGTCAGCCCATGCCCGAGCCCCTCATCGTCGTGGGCGATTTCATGACCGAATCGCCCGTGACGGCGGGCGCGACCGACTCGGTCAGCGCGATGGCGCGAAAAATGGCCGAGCGGCGCGTTCATCGCGTCGTGGTGGTCGACGCGAACAAGAAGCCCATCGGCGTGGTGACGACGCTGGACCTTCTCCGCGTGTTCCCGGCGTGAATCGGCGTTGCTTTCGCTCGCCCACAGATTGACCTAGGAAAAGACCCGCGCCGGTGCGCGGGTCCTTGTCATTGATAACTGTGTCGATCGAATCGAACGTTGCTGCACCCGGCACGGCGGACTCAGCACCCCGCCTCGAAGGCCGACGCGAAGGCGTCGTAGTCGTCGCCGTTGACGAAGCCGTCGTGATTGAAATCTGCGGCAAGGTCGCCGGCCTCGAAGGCGGAGGCGAAGGCGTCGTAGTCATCACCATTCACGAAGCCGTCACAGTTCAGGTCGCCGGGACAGATGGTCAGCGTTGCGGAGTCGGAAGTCTCCGTGCCGCATGAACTGGAAACCACGCAGCGGAATTCGGCGCCCGAGAGTTCCTGCGGAGTTGCCTCGCAGTCAAGGGAGACCTGCATGTTCGCCAACGAAGCACCGTTGATCGTTCCGCATGTGAGGGAACCCGCAATGTAGAGGGCCCCGTCAGAAAGATCGGTCCAACCGGAAACCGGGTCGTTGAACTGCCACTGATAGTCGAACGGCCCAGCGCCGAGCGGCGACACCGCAAACGAAACCGCCCCGGTGGGACACGTGCTCGTGTCGGCTGGAGGCTGGTCAACCAAGGCCGGACTCCGTGTTACCTGAATACTCAGTCCGTCATCCAGCATGTTTGACCAATTTGAGCCCAGCCAAATTCTTGATCGACACGAAACCAACACGACGTCTCCGGGAGCAATTGCGACCCCATCGACATTCACGGGGATGGTGAGGTTGTCGGAAGGTGGGTTTGTTGGGCGCGCGTACGTGTCGGAAAACACCAGGGTGAGTGCGCCAGATGCGGCGCGCCGGGCGACAATGACGTCGATCGGGCCAGTATTCTGCTGGGCATCGAGCCCTGACCAAACGAGAGTCAACTCCCCGTAAAAGGAAACTCTTACGGGGCATGAGCCCGGATATCGCCAAAGAATCACCGGCACATAGGGCCCGTTGCCACTGAAAAAGGTGTGGGTAAGGAGCGAAGAGCTAATCGGCGGATTCACATCGTTGCTGCGCGCCCAAACGGCCTCGGAGCCGAACCAGCTGCTGTCCCAAACTGACTTGTTCGTGGCGACCGTGTACCACGGTACGGACGATCCGAGCCCACCCGCGTTCGGATCATTCACCGTGTAGCGATACTCCCAGCACGGACGACCGGTCGAATCGTCGTCCGGGTTTCCGTTGCTCGTACCCGCGTCTGTCGGGGGGCGGGGCGTCCAATCGGCCATGCGGTTCCAGACAAAGCCCTCGGAATACTGGGCACTCGCGGAACTCGCGGCGAGGCCGACGCACGCCAAGAAACACGCGAGGGATGTCCGACGCGGCGTGCTCACAGCAATGCCTGAACCATGACGACGATGGGCCATTGAAACCGTGGAACTGATGGGCACCATTACGATCTCCCTGAAAAACGACTGAAGAAGCGAACTGTCGATGTCCCAGAAGAACCAACCCTGACTTTCCTCGGAGGCTCCCGGAGGTTCCGCGTTTAAAGACCGTTGCTCGAGTGCGTTCTCAGCACCCCGCCTCGAACGCCGACGCGAAGGCGTCGTAGTCGTCGCCGTTGACAAAGCCGTCGTTGGTGATGTCGGCCTGCGGGTCGGCGACCTCGAACCAGCTGGCGAAGAGGTCGTAGTCGTCGCCGTTGACGAAGCCGTCGGCGTTGAGATCGGCGGGGCAGCGGAGGCCGACGTAGTGGGTGGCGTCGTCGAGGTTGATCCAGCCGATGTTCTCACCCCAGGCGTAGCCGCGGAAGCGGTGCGCGGGGGCGTCGATGCGGGCGGGCTTGGCGGGGGTGGCGAGGGCGCCGCCGGAGAAGTTGATCCAGCCGACGTTCTCCGCCCAGGCGTATCCGGTGAGGTGGCCGGTGACGGTGTTGAGGTTGACGCCAAAGTCGGTGCCGTTGACGTTGGCGTAGGAGACGCCGTTGGTCGGCGTGCCGTCGCCCATGTTGATCCAGCCGATGTTCTCGCCCCAGACGTAGCCGGAGAGGAAGGAGGTCTCGATGAGGACGCTCTGGGAGCCCGAGGGGTTGCCGGCATCGGCGAAGTTGAGCCAGCCGGTGTTTTCGGACCAGGCGTACTTGTTGACGGCATCGATGTGCTGCTGGGCCAGCGCGGCGGGGGCAGCGGCGGCGGCGAGCAAAGCGACGATTGTGGGGCAGTTCATGGCATGGTCCTTGTCGAAACAACCGTGGATCAGTTTAGCGGAAGGGGTGTTTGGCAACCAAGTGAATAAGCGCAAGAAGAGGGGTAGGAGGCCAATTTTTCGGGGTCCGGGCGGGGATGAAAGGGCCCAAACAGAGCTGCGGAAGCGAGCAGGACGTACGAGCCCGGGTCAGTAGGTGATGTTGGCGTGGGGATCGGTGGTGCCCATGGTGCTGACGGCGGAGTTGCCGTTGACGGCGGCGGTGGCGGCGGCGCTTCGATCGACGATCGGGCCGTAGATGTTGTTGGCGGCGAACTGCCAGTTGATGGTGTTGCCGGTACACCAGTTTCCGATGATGACGTTTCGTTCGCCGTCGATGTCGATGCCGCGGTCGGTGCCGGTGACACGGTTGCCCTCGATGACCGAGTCGGCGGTGAGCATATGGATGCCGGCGCCGTCGATCGACGTGGCATTGAGGATGCAGGTGTTGCCACGGATGGTGTTGCCGTCGAGCGCGAGTCGGATGCCTTCGCCGTAGTTGTACTGGATCTTGGAGTCGAGGACCTGCACGCCGCCGCCGCCGTCGATGCCGTGGGAGTAGTTGCTGCTGGAGAGGCAGCGGTTGACGGTAGACCCTCCGTTGGCGTAGATGCCGGTGCCATGGTTGTATGAGGCGATACATTCCTCGAAGTGGGAGGACGAGCCGTTGAAGCCATAGCTTGTGTTGTCGCGCGCGGCGCATCCGCGAACGATTCCGCCCTGCACGTAGAGACCGCCCTGCCCGTTGCTGGTGAGCATGCATCCCTCGGCGGAGCCGAAGCGGATGAGGCCGATGCCCCACTGCCCGTTGCTCGCCGCGTTGGTGTTGACGATTCGCCCCTGATACTCGAGGTACACGCCGTACTGCGTGTTGTTGGAGAGTTCGCCGTTGGTAATCGTGCAGTCCTTGTCGGCGTAGATTCCGTGCTGGGTGTTGAGGCGAGCGACGCACCCGTCGATGACGCTTCCGTCGTCGAGGGAGAAGCCGTGCCCGGAGTTTGAGGATGCCTCGCAGTTGATGACGCGGCTCTTGGTGGTGGTGAGGCCGCCGGCGTAGTTGTTGAGGAATCGCACGTTTTCGACGGTGGCGCCGAGCACGGAAGCGAGGTTGGCGCCGCCTTGGTCCCAGAACCGGATGGTGCCATCGCGGAGGTTGACGTGCGTTGGGGTGGCGTTGGTGACGGCAACGCCGGTGAGCGAGTCGGTACCACCGGCGAGCTCAAAGCCCCGAAGATCGATCGTGACCGCACCCTGGGAAGCCAGGGCGATCTCGATGCCGTGCTTCCCGAACTCGCCCTGCAGCTTGGCGGTGAGGTAGTAGGAGCCGGGCTGGGTGATCTTGAAGACGCTGTCGTTGTCGCCGGGCGTGTTGGTCGCGTTGAGGGCGATGCGAGGCTCGACCTCGGCGAGGGTCTTCATGGTCGCGCCGACCGGGCCGCCGGGGGGCGTCAGTGGGCCGGCGATGAGCAGGCCGGCGGTGGCGGTCAGCATGAGAGCGCAGGAGGACACGGCGATGACGCGAGAGCGCGACAGCTTCATGGTCGGATTCCTTGAGAAAGTTTGGATGTCCGACTTCAGTGCGTCGCGGCGCGAGAGGGCGGCCAAGGGCGCGCGAAGAAAAACGCCCCCGAATGGCGGGGCATCAACCAAACGCGGGGCGGTTCCGGCTCAGTACTGGATATTGGCCCACGGGCTGGTGGCGGCCGGGGCGCTCCCGATCGGGCCGGCGTCGTTCCCGCCCACGATGTCGGCGGTGAGGTAGTACGAGCCCGGGAGCGAGATGACGTACTTGTTGGCCCCATCGCCGGGCGTGTTGGTCGCGTTGATCGCGATCCGCGGCTCGACCTCGGCGAGCGTCTTGTAGGTGGAACTCACCGCGCCCGCGGGCGGGTCGAGCGGGCCGGCGGTGACGCGGGAGGAGATCATCGCGCCGGCCGCGAGAAGGGCGAGCGACGCGATCGAGGTGCATATCAGTGCGGTGCGGTTCATGGTTCGGCTCCTCGCGCCCTAATGCCCGAAGTTGGCCCACGGGTGATCGGCGTTGCCGATGCCCGACCAGCCGTCGCTATCGACGACGCCGACGCGGGGCGCGACGGAGTTGCCCGCGGCGATGGAATAGTTGGCGCCGTCGCTGGCGCTGGCGGTGTTGCGGATAATGAGGTTGTCCAGGCCGTCGACGTCGAAGCCGGTTCCGTTGCTCATGCAGGAGTTGCCGTCGATGCGCGAGCGATGGCCTGCGACGAGGATGCCGGCGTCGTTGGTATCGCACTGGTTGTTCTCGACGCGGCACTCGTCGCCGACGACGTGGATGCCGTAACCGGTGTTCGCGGAACCCAGCCCGTTGTACCCGCAGGTGTTCCCGCGCGCGGTCGAGCCGTCGCCCAGGCGGATCCCGGAGCCCAGATTGTCGTAAGCGCTGCAGTCCAGCACGGACGACGAAAGGGAAGTGGTGAAACCCGACCCGTTGTTGCTGCTTGAAGTACAGCCGACCGCGACCGATCCCAATCCGATGGAGATACCGTCCTGCCCGTTGGCCCATGCGGTGCATCCGCGGGCGCTGGAATTGGACGTCACCCGGAACCCAGAACCGGCGTTGGAGATGGCCTGGCAATCGACGAAACTAACCGCGTAGTCACCATCGAACCCGTGCTCGCCGTTCTCCCGGGCGCTGCACGCCCGGACCACGCAACCGCGCCCGGTGCGGATGCCGTTGCCCACGTTGCCGGAGACAACCAAGGCCTCGAGCAGCGTGGGATTGACGATATTGCCGGCGGACCATCCGACTTCGACGCCGATCTCTCCCCAGCCGCGGACGTGTCCGTTGCGGATGATCAGGCCTGTCAGCTCGCCGAAAGAGCGGATGCCGCTCCTGGAGCCGGGCACGCCGACGAGCGAGAAGCCGGCGAGGTCGAGCGTGACGCCGCTGGCGACGATCTCAATCCCGATCTTTCCCGACACGCCGGTGACGTTGCCCGCGAGGTAGTACGAGCCGGGCTGGGTGATCTTGAAGAGGCTTGGCGAGCTGTCGTTGTCGCCCGGCGTGTTGGTCGCGTTGATCGCGGTCCGCGGCTCGACCTCGCTCAGCGTCTTGTACGTCGAACTCACCGCACCGCTCGGTGGACTCAGCGGGCCGGCGGTGACGCGGAGAGCCACGAGGCTGGCCGCGGCCACCAGCCCGAATGAAACGACGCTCGCGGGAATGGTGAGTGGGTGCATTTTCATGGACAGTTCATCCGTTCAACGCGGTCGGGTCGACTTGCGAACGCCAGGCATGTTCTCCAAGGGTCTCAGTACGCGAAATTCGCCCAGGGGTTTGAACTGACGAAGCCCGCGCCGGGATTGGTGATGATCTGTCCATATTCGTTGGAGCCCAGGGTGTAATTGGTGGTGTTGGAGCGAGCGCAGTTGGCGATGATGAGATTGTTCGTGCCGGAGCAGAAGATGCCCACGTCGTTGCTGGTAAAGGTATTTCCCTCGATGCGATTCGCCGAACCGACGACATTGATGCCATAGCCCGTGTTCTGCGCGAAGCGCCCGTTGCCGTGGAAGCTTGAGCCGCGGACCAGGCAGTTGACGTTGAGCTCGATCCCGTCGCCGTAGTTGTTGGTGGAGGTGCAATCGACGATCTGCGCGTTCCAGGCCTTGAACCCGTCGATGTTCAGCGAAGCGTCGCAATGAACAAGCGACGCGTGCATCTGCTGGTCGCTCCCGTTGACGAAGAAACCGTTGGCTTGGTTGTAGTACGACGAGCAGCGCTCGGCGTTGGCCCCGATGATGTAGAAGCCGGACCCGGTGTTGCTCGACGAGGAGCAATCCCGCACCACACCGCCCCACGCGTCGATGCCGTTCGCCCCGTTGTCGCGCGCGATGCAGTCGCTGACCACCGACATGCTCGCGTAGATTCCGTTCGCGCCGTTGTTGCTCGCCGTGCAGCCGCGCACGACGCCGTCGCTCGCCTTGATGCCGATCCCAACGTTCCCGGACACGATGCAGGAGTCAATCACGGCGCGCTCGCCGCACCATATCCCCGCCCCGCCGCAGTCGGCGACAAGCACGCGCTCGACACGACAATCCGTGGCGTTCCGGAGATCGACGCCCACGACGCCCGCTCCAACAAAGCCGGTCACCCGCCCGTTGAGCACGGTGATCCTCGATACCCCGCCATCGCTCCAGATGCCGCCCGCCGAGGCCTGGAAGTCGAAGAGCTGGTCGGTAAGGTTGAAGCCGTTGAGGTCGATCGTTACGCCGCTCGCCGCCACGCGGATCCCGCGCTGCGTGCCCGCGATGGAGAGGTCGCTCGTGAGATAGTACGACCCGGGCTGCGCGATAATGAACTTGCTCGAGGCGTCGCCGGGAGTATTGGTCGCGTTGATCGCGATGCGCGGCTCGACCTCGGCGAGCGTCTTGTAGGTGGAACTTACCGCGCCGGCGGGCGGGTCGAGCGGGCCGGCGGTGACGCGCACGGAGATCATCGCGCCGGCCGCGAGAAGGGCGAGCGACGCGATCGAGGTGCATGTCAGTGCGGTGCGGTTCATGGTTCGTTCCAATCGGCGCGGGCGCGAGTTCGGGTGCGAGTTCGATCGAGCGTGGGGTCTGCCAAGGCCTCCGCACTCGCGGAGTCAGTGCGTGTAATTCGCGTTTGCGTCGGTGGAACCCAGTGAGCTGGGGGCGGAGTCGCCGCTGATGGCCGCGGAGGCCGGCGCGGTGCGATTGAGGATGGGACCGACGACGTTGTTGGCGGCGATCGACCAGTTCACGGTGGTGTTGGCGCTGGCGGTGTTGCGAACGATGACGTTTCCGGCGCCGATCACATAGAGGCCCCGGGCGTTGTCGTTCATGATGTTCCCCTCGATGCGGCAATTGTTGGTGGAGGAAACAAAGATGCCGTCGCTGGCGTTGCCGTTGCAGGTGTTGCCGCGGACGAGAGAGTCGTTGAGGACGACGATGCCGTCGGACGCGTTGTCGCTGGCGACGCAGTCGAGGATGGTGGTGCCGGCCTGGCCGTTGATGCCGTCGTCGCCGTTGTTGGAGGCGGAGCAGTTCTTGATGAGGCCGTCGCCGAAGAGGATGATGCCGGTGCCGGTGTTGTTGTAGGCGGTGGAGTCGGTGATGGTGACGCCGTTGCTGGCGTAGAGGCCGTAGGTTCCGTTCTCGAAGGCGGTGCACTGGGAGATGGTGCCGCCGGCGGTGACCTGAATGCCCTGCTGGCCGTTGTCGCGCGCGACGCAGCCGATGGCGGCGGAGACGCCGGTGATGCCGTCGAGGGTGTTGAGGGCGACGTGGCAGTTTCGGACGATGGCGCCGTTGGCGAAGATGCCGTCGCTGGCGTTGCCGACGACGGTGAGGTCTTCGAGGATGAAGCTGCCGTTGGTGGAATTGGCGAGGTAGATGCCGTCCTGACCCCAGGAGGCGACGGTGCCGTTGCGGATGATGATACTGGTGAAGCCGCCGACGATGCCGTCAAGGGAACCGGCGACGCCGACGACGGAGAAGCCGTTGAGGTCGAGGGTGACCCGGCTGGAGGCGATCTCGATGCCGCTCTTGGCGCTGACACCGGTGATGTTGCCGGTGAGGTAATACGAACCGGGTTGGGTGATTCTGAAGACGGAATTGGCGTCGCCCGGCGTGTTGGTCGCGTTGATCGCGATCCGCGGCTCGACCTCCGTCAGTGTCTTGTACGACGACGACACCGCGCCGGCGGGCGGATCGAGCGGGCCGGCCAACGCCAAGAGCGCCGCCACGCCGAAGCCCGACACCGCGACCACACCCAGCACGACACCGCCCATGAGCTTGCGAGCCATCGGACCTCCTTCGGGCCGGCGATCGACGCCGGTTTCCCGAAGGTACTGCGTAGGGCCGAGTTTCCCTAGCCAAAGATTGGCCGATCCCCCGGTTTAGGTCCGCAAACACAACGGGCGGACCCGATCAGGGCCCGCCCGTCGCGCGATGCGGCGCGAGTGTCGCTGTTTCGACCCGGGGCCTCAGCAGCCCATCTCGAATTCGGATGCGAACATGTCGTAATCGTCGCCGTTGACGAAGCCGTCCTCGTTGAAATCCGCGAAGTCGTCGCCGGACTCGAAGGCGGAGGCGAAGGCGTCGTAGTCGTCGCCGTTGACGAAGCCGTCGCTGTTGACGTCGGGCGGGCAGTTGAAGACCTGGAGCACGGTTTCGTCGGTGAAGAACTCGATGAGTCGGTGCCCCCACGGGAGATTGAGAGTCGTGAACCAGCCGGTCAGCGGGCCGGTGATGGACGCGATGTCGACGCGCGAGCCGCGCGGCATGACGAAGCCGTTGATGAGCTGCACATTGAGCGTGCCGTCGAGCGTCGCGGCGCTCTCGATGCGGAGGTGGTCGGCGTTCGTGAGACTGGCGATATCGCAGTCGTAGGCGACGGGCGAGTGCGCCGACCCGGACATGACAAACGCGGCCGAGGGGTTGAAGGTCAGCGAGCCGATGGGGTCCGCGCTGTTGATCCGAAAACTCGGCGCGATGGTTCCGCCGGTCATGTTAAAGGTGGGGCAGCCAATGTTGCCTTCGCCGACGATGGAGCGGCCGTTGGTCAGCGCGAGGTTGGTCGCGCACGCAATGGTGCCGCCGTCAAGCTTGTTGACGCTGGCGAGCGTCACACCGTTGCTGTCGACGAGGGTGACGATCTCGTCGTCGACATCGAGCGTGCTTCCCGAATTGAAGACGACGCCGTCGGTCACGCTTGCGCCCAGCGTCATGTTGGCGATCGCAAAGACCGTGGTGTTGCTGTTGAAGGTGACGCGGGCGTTGATTGCGCCGGCGCCGGTCCAGCCGCTGCTCGAAAGGTTCGGGTTGTGATTGAAGGTGTAGCGCGTGCCGTCGATGTTGCCGGAGTTGTTGCGGAAGCGTCCGTTGATGGTGAGGCCGTTGGCTCCGGTGGAGGTGATGACCGAGGCGCCGGTTTCCATGAACACCTCGCCCGTGATTGTTCCCGTGCCGTCGAGGTGACCATTCTGCACGAGCGTGACGATCTCGAAGCCGTTGGGCGCGACAATCTCGCCGCCGTTGATGGTGACATCATCGACTTCGGCACGGTCACTGTCCAAGAGCGTGAGCGTGTGAGCACCGACGTTGATGACGCTCCCGTCGTCGGCCAGGAAGCCGGACACCGATGCCGAGTCGCCAATCGTGAGGTCCCCCGCCACAAGGTCCAGCGTCGCTCCCGAGCGCAGCAGAGCCTTGGCGTTCAGCGTGGATGCGCCGGGGACGTTGTTCGGCCCGCGCAGGATCGAACCGGCGCGGAACTCGGCGACATCCGCGTTGACGACTGCGCCGTCCTCGAGGTCCGCTTCCCCGAGCACCACGAGGTCCGCGCCACCGGCAAGATTGACGACCGCTGATTGTGCTACGTCGAGCTTGCCGTTGTTCCATACCTTCAACGGCCCGCCGCCCGGGATCGTCAACACCGCGTCGGCGTTGACGGAGAGATTCCCGTCGCCGCCGCCCGCGACATCGCTCCCCCCGACATAGACCGCGTCGAACTGCGCCGTGGTGCCGGGGCCCTCGAAGAGGACGCCGGCGGACGAGGCCGAGTCGCGCGCGATCCACAGCTCGTGCCCGGTCATGCTCGCGCCCATATCCGCCTCAAGGCGTGCATCACCAGCGATGCCCGCGACGATGATCGAGCCCGGATTAGAGAGCGAGGAGCCGGCGCCGTTGACGATCATGCCTCCGAAGTCGTCGTTCCCGACGCCCATGAGCAGGTTGCCGTTCACGACGAGGTCGGAGCCCGAGCGGACATTCACATCGGCGAGATTGGCGCCGGTGCCGGTGCCGACGCGCAGGCCCGCGCCGCTGAACGACGGCAGTGTGGCGGTCGCGCCGTTCTTCATGGTGACGACGGGATTCCCCGGAGCGCCGTTGATGTCGAGTGTCGCGCCCGTTGAGTTGGTAAGGGTGCCGCCGTCGATGTTGATCAGGCCGCCGTCGAGGTCGAGGGTGGCGCCGACGCCGATGTCGAGGGAGTCGGCCGTCACCACGCCGCCAGTCGCGGTGTGGAGTACCGCGCTCCCGCCGTCGGGGTCGCCGCCGACGAACAGCGTGCCGCCGACGCCAACCAGGCCGTCGGCGTTGATGTTGAGCGTCGCCGCGCCCGCCGCCGTTCCGCCGCTGGTGTTTCGACCAAGGAGCAGGTCGCCCGCGACCGAAAGCTCCGCTTCGGTCGGGACGAGCCCGCCCAGTCCCGCCACCGTCACCGCGCTCGCCGAAGCGCTCCCGTTGGAGACCACCAGGTCGCCCGCGAACTGCGCGAGCGCGCCGTTCGAGATGGCCACGGTCGCATCACCGCCCTGCCCAAACCGGGACGACGTGCCGATGCCATTCACGATCAGTCGCGAACGGGTGAGCGGCAGGGTGTTGGTCGCGCCGCTGATGGTGATGGTCGAGGCGCCGGTGGAGTTGTTCCCGCCGATGAACTGGTCGGAGACCTGCACGAGTCCGCCGCCGGTGACATTGAGAACCCCGGGCGAGTTGCTGGCGATGGTGAGGTCGCCGGTCGCGCCGGTGATGATGAGTTCGGCGTCGTCATCGTTGACATTCAGCGTGCCGCTGCTCCCGGAGGCGTTGCCGACGATGGCGGTGCCAACGCTGTTGAGCGTGCCCGTGGTCAGCGTCAGCGTCGCCGCGTCGCCGCTCACGTCGCCGACCTTCAGCCCGCCGGCGCCGATGGTGTGCGGGCTGGACAGCGTGTAGGTCACCACGCCCTTCTTGAGCGTGTGCGAGTTGCTGGCCGTCACGCTCGAGTTCCACGTCACCGTGTAGGTGTTGGCGAGATTCCAAACCAGCAGGCTGGACGCGTTTGGAAGCTGGTTCGGGCTCCAGTTGGTGATCGTTGCGGCGCTTCCGCCCGCCCCGTTGGTCCAGTTCAGCGTCTGCGCCTGGGCCGACGAGGCGGCCAGACCCGTCGCCAGACCGGCGAGGCCGATGAGTCGTGCGATGCGGGACTGCGGGCGGGCGGCGAGCGGGCGAGAGTTCGGTCGGGCGTTCATGGCATGGCTCCAGGACGCGGGATTGGTGCGTCTGGAGCTTCATGCGAACGAGCAATCGCCAAGGGGCCACACATCTTCACAAATTCTCTGGCCACCTCATTCCCGACCCGTCGCCGAACCTCCCTTCTGCAGCCGCTCAATCGCCGCCTCTTGCGCCTCCGCTTCCTGCAAGAGCCCGGCCGCCCGAAGCTGCTCGGCCCTCAAACGCATCGCCTCGAGCAGGACCATCGACCCTGGCGCCTGAGACGACAGCAACCCGATCACCGGGCGCAGCGCCTCGGCGGCCTCGGCGTGCTTGCCCTGACCGTCCAGCGCCGCCGCCAGCGCGATCACGACCATCGGCTCGGCGCTGTGCCCACCTCCCGAGAGCGCCATCGCCTCGCGCAGGGCAAGCTCCGCGTCCGCGAATCGTTCGAGCTTCACATACGCCGCCCCCAGGTCCGTCAGCGCCACCGATTGCATCACCCGGTTGGACATCGTTCGATGGATCACCAGGGCTTCCTCGTGATAAAGGGCGGCGTCTGCGTGCCGCCCGAGTTCGCCCGCGCACGTCCCCGCCAGGCCCACAAGCTGCGCGAACGGCGCGTCACCCGTGCGCTTCTGGGCGCGAAGCGCCTCGATGATCGGCGTGAGGATCTCGAGCGCATCCCGGTGCGCCCCTCTCGCGCTCATCGCGGCGGCGAGCCGCATCGCGGCGCTTGTCGTACTCGGATGATGCGCGGGATACACGCGCTGGCGGATCGCCAGCGCCACGCGATAGTCGGGCTCCGCCTCCGCGATCCTCTGATCTCGCCGGCGCAGATCGCCCCGCGCCAGCAGCAACGCCGACACGTCGAGCTCGCCCGACGCTCCGCGCGATCGCGCGCCCGCCAGGGCGTCCTCCATCAATCGCTCGGCTTCGGCGGTCTCGCCGGACTTGGCGTCCGACACCCGGCGTGACAGCATCGTCGCCAGCAGCAGCGTGCAGCGCAGCGCGGAAGCATCGCGCGCCGCATCCAGCACGGGGCGAGCCTCTCTCAGGAGCGCCTTGGCGTCGTCAAACTTCCAATCCAGCGACAGCGCGTCCGCCAGCGCCACCTTCGCCCGCGCCACCCGGACATCATCCGCCGGGAGCAGCCGCGCGAACAGATCGAAGGACGCACGGCTCAGCGTCACGCTCTCGCCCTGGAGGCGCGCCGCTCGCGCCACCGCCGCACGCGCCCCCAGGGCACGCGCATACGAAAGACTCTCCCCGCCCGAGGACAGCTCCGCCAGCTTCATCGCTTCTTCGGCCTGGGCTTTCGCTTCATCGAGCCGCGCCAACGACAGGTAGGTCTGGCAGAGCGTGATGCGGCTTCGCAGCGCCACCTCGGGCTCGTCGCTCAGCTCGATCGCGAGCATCGCCGCCGCGTCGTCGATCACCTCGCGCACCGTCAGCTCGCGCCCGCGCGAGATCGCGGGGTCCGCGGACGACAGCACCGACGCGAGAAAGTCCGACGTGCGCTGCGACGTGCGCGACTCGATCTCGGCCTCGATCGCCCGCTTCTCGGCGAGCCTCGTCGCCTCGCGGGCCCGCACCAGGCCGACGCTCGTCCCGACGACGCCCGCGACCAGGAGCACGAACGCGGCCGCCACGCCGCCCACCAGCGCCGTGTGTCGCGCCGCAAACTTGCGGAGCTTGTACGCCGTCGTCGCGGGGCTGGCGTTGATGGGAAGGTCCGCGAGAAACCGACGCAGGTCGCCGGCCAGCTCCGCCGCCGAGGCGTACCGCCGCTCGGGGTCCTTCTCCATCGCCTTGGCGACGATGGTTTCGATGTCGCCGCGCAGCACGCGATCGATCGCGCCCAGCGCCGCGGGCTCCTGATCCTCGATGATCCGTGCCGCCTCGGCGATCGACCTGCCCTTCACCGAAAAGGGCAGCCGCCCCGCCAGCAGCTCGTACAAGATCACGCCGAGCGCATAGACATCGGCGCGGGTGTCGATCCGGTCAACGTCTCCCTTGATCTGTTCGGGCGCCATGTAGGCCAGCGTGCCGATGATCTGCCCCGGGTCGGTGCGCATGGTGGCCATCGCACCGTCCGGCTCGACCAGCCGCGCCACCCCAAAGTCCAGGATCTTCGGCTGCACACCGGGGAGCTCGCCGGTTCCCGTGCGCGCCGAATCGCCCGCGTGATCCTCCACCAGGATGTTCGCGGGTTTGAGGTCGCGGTGGATCACGCCCTTCTGGTGCGCGTGATGGGCCGCGTCGCACACCATCGCGACCAGCAAAATCTTCTCCCGCACCTCCCGCCCGCTCGCGTACGCCGACAGCGTCGGGCCCTCGACGAGTTCCATCGCGAAATACGGCGTGTCGCGCCCGTCGGGCCCGGGCGCGCTCCCCGCCTCGTAGATCGACGCGATCCCCGGATGACGCAGCTTGCCGAGCGTGGCGGCCTCCTGCGCAAAGCGCCGGCGCAGACCCGGCGTGCTCCACCCGCCCCGGATCACCTTGAGCGCGACCTCGCGCCCAGGACTCTCCTGCTGCGCGCGATACACCGCGCCCATGCCCCCCTCGCCCAGCACACCCGTGATCCGGTACGACGCCAGCGCGAAGCCCACCATCGGATCAGCGCCGTCCCGCTCCTCCAGAATCAGCTCGCCCGCCGGGCGAGACAGAAAATCGCCGGCACGCTCGTGCGATGCCAGCAGCGACTCGACCGCGGCACGAACCTCCGCGTCGGCGGCCCGCGCGCTAAGAAACTCCTCTCGCTCCGCGCCGGAGAGTTCCGACGCCGCGTCGAAGAGTTCGCGCACCTTGGCGAAGCGGGCCGCGTCCATACTCACACGCCCCGCCCGTCGCCGCCCATGTCCTGGTTCGGCCCGTGCCCCATCTCCTGGCGGAGCCACGCCCGCGCGAAGTTCCAGTCGCGCTTCACCGTGCGTTCCGACGACTCCAGGACCTCCGCCGTCTGCTCCACGCTCAGCCCGGCGAAGAAGCGCAGATGCACCACGCGGGCCGCTCGTTCGTCCAGCGTCGCGAGCTTCTCCAGCGCCGAATCCAGCGCGAGGATGTCCACCGCCTCCGGGTCCGCGTCGGATTCGAGCTCCGCGGCGTTCCGAACCGCGCGCGCTTCCGCCTGCTTGCGCCGTGCTCGATCGATGAGAATCCGCTTCATCGCCAGCGCCGCCGCCCCGAAAAAGTGCGCGTGCCCCTGCCAGCGCACCTCTTCATCGCCCACCAGACGCAGGTACGCCTCGTGGACCAGCGCCGTCGGCTGCAGCGTCGCGCCGGGGCGATCCGAACGCAGCCGCGCCGCGGCCAACCTCCGCAGCTCGTGATACACCAGCGGCAGCAGCTGGTCCGAGGCGCCCAGCTCGCCCTTCCCCACCGCTTCCAGCAGGCGCGTCACCTCGCCGGTCGCTCGCACCGCGGCATCTTGGGGCTCGGGCTGTTGCGCAAAGGCATCCATGGTTCGGACCCGGAGTCGATCCGCCCCAGTCTACCCCAACTCTCACCACTCGAGACGCATGATTGAGCCCGGCGCGCCCAACATCAAGCCGACACCGCGGTCCGCTTTGGTTCGCGGACGCCGATCATTCATGGACGCCGAACAAAGTGATTGCCCGCGCGATCGACGCCCTGGCCGCGTCAATACTGGATGTTCGCCCACGGGCTGGTCGCCGTCGCCGCGCTCCCGATCGGGCCGACGTCGTTGCCCCCGCTGATCCCGCCGTAGCTGTTGCCGCTGTTGCGCGAGCTGTTGCGGATGATGACGGTCCCGCCGCTGGTGGTCTGGATGCCGAAGTCGCCGGAGATGAGCGTGTTGCCCTCGACGCGTCCGGCGTCGCCGACGAGCCGGATGTTCGCGCCGACCGTCGCGCCGTTTCCGTTTGAGTCGAATCGCCCGTTCAGCACCACTGTTCCCGAGGAGCCCTCGACGCCGTCGCCCGTGTTTGCACGCGCGGTGCAATCGCGCCACACGTTCCCGAACCGACCGTTGAAACCATCGCCGGTATTCTCGTCCGCCCGGCAAGTTTCAAAGATATTGCTATCGCTCACCACGAACCCCGACCCCGCCGTGTTCTTGGCCGAGATGCACTCGACAAATGTGTTCCGACTGATCCCCACGAACCCGCTGGAGGCGCCGCCCGACGCGTTGCACCGCGTCAGCACGCAGTCGCTGGACACCGTGATGCCGTTGGCCGTACACGAGCGTGCGTCAACTCCCTCGAGGACCGAAGCGTCCCCGACGGACACGCCCTGGGACGTCATCGTCTGCACCTGCACCCGACGCACCGTCGAGTTGCTGCCGACGTACACGCCGATCGCGCCGCCGCTCACGCGGCAGTCCTCGACCACGGCGTAATCGCTGGCCACGACCCCGAACACAAACCCCTGAAACTGACAGCGCGCAACCGAGAGCCGGCTCTGGCCGTACACGCCGCTCCCAGAACCCACGCAGGTCATCGAACAATCCCGAACCACCACGTCCACTTTGGACGTTGCGTTGACACCCGAAACAACGCCCGTCGCGGTCAGCCCCTCAACCACACACTGGTTGCCAACATTCACCGCGGCGCCCGCCGTGGACACGCGGCAGTTGCGGACCACGCTCCGATCTCCCACGTTGATCGCGTCGACCGATGTGTTCGCCTGGATCGCCATCACGTTCTCGACCAGGGAATCAGCGCCGATGAAGATCGACTGAAATGGCCCGGCGCGGAACGATCCGTTGCGCACCACGATCCGCCCGACCCCGCTGTAACCCACCACCCCGTAACTCGCGCCGCTCACGCCCGCGATGGTGTAACCGTTCAGGTCGATCGTCACGTCCGCGCTCGACACCGCGACCGCGTGCTTGCCCGATGTCATCGTGATGTTGCCCGTCAGGTAATAGCTCCCGGGCTGCGAGATCAGATACGTCTCGCCCGCACCCCCCGGCGTGTTCGTCGAGTTGATCGCGATCCGCGGCTCCACCTCGCTCAGCGTCTTGTACGTCGAACTCACCGCGCCGCCCGGCGGGTTCAACGGCCCGGCCACCACCAGCGCCGCCGCCAGCAGCCCCACCAACGACACCGACATCATCGCCGCCAGCCTGTTACGAATCAGGAGCATTCTCGGACCTCCGCGCGGGCGACCGCCCGCGCGGCAAAGGTACCAGATTTCCTTGCTCGCTCCAACACGATCTCGCCCAGGCCCCAGCGACCTCTGCCCGACGCCCCCCTTGACCTAGTACGTGATGTTCACCCACGCCCCCGCGGTCGAAGGGGTGTTCAGCTTCCATCCGCGCTCATCATGTCAATACTGGATGTTCGCCCACGGGCTGGTTGCCGTCGCCGCGCTCCCGATCGGGCCGACGTCGTTGCCGCCGACAATATCAAAGTTGACCGTGCAGCCCTTCACGCTGTTGCGGAACACGGCGTTCCCGCCGCTGGTCAGGTATAGGCCCCGATCGGCGTACGAGATATTGTTCCCCTCGACGCGGTTGGCCTGGCCGATGATCTTGATCGCGCCGTGCGTGCCCGCCGCCGCCCCGTCGCCGTTGCAGTTGTTGCCGATCACGGCGCACGAGAAATTGACGGAGATGCCGTCCTGCTGGTTGTTCCGCGTCAGGTTGTTCTCGATGTGGCAGCCGTTGTTCCCGAAGACCCCGACCCCCACGTTGTTGTTCACGCTGCAGCCCGAGATCTTGGCGGCGTTGTAAGCGAAGATGCCCCTCCCGCCGTTGCTATTCGAGGTGCAGCCGGAGAATGTGCTGCTGTCGGCGCACTCAAACCCATCCGCCGCGTTGTTCGTCGAAACGCAGTTGATGAACGTCGCATCCACATTGGCACGGAAACCATCGCTCGTGTTTGTCAGCGCCGAGCAGTGCTCGAACAGGGTCCGAGCTCCCGCGTAGAAGCCTTCGAGCTGGTTCCCGGTTGCGCTGCACGCCCGCAGAATGCTCGAATCAGAGGTCCAGAACCCTTGCTGTGTGTTGCCCTCGGAGACGCACCCTTCGAGTACGGAACCTTCGCCCGCGTGAAAGCCAACTTGATTGAATCGCGCAACGCACCCAGAGATCGACACGTGTGACCCCAACCCAAAGCCTTCGTCGCCGTTGGCCTCGGCCGTGCAGCCGCGAACGGTGCTGTTCGAACCGACGCCGATTCCCGCGTAGGTCGATCCGAGCGCCATGCAATCGGTCACCACAGAGTCACCCGCAACCAATATCCCCGAGCCGCAATCCCAGGCGATGCAACGTTCGACATGGGCCACACTGGCGGAAAAGAGCGCATCGCCCCCGATCTCCCGGAAGAAGCAGTCGGAGACGCTCCCCTGCCCCCCCGCGACCAGGCCGTGCAGGCAGTTGGTGATACTCACGCGCTCGACGCGATAGTCGCGGCAATCCAGCATCGCACCATTCTGGCCGAATCCGGTGATCGAACCGTTCGTGACCTCGATGTGCCCGAACCCTGAGCTCGAGATCCCATGGAGCGAGCCGGCCGCGCCGCGCAGCGTGAACCCATTGAGATCGATCGTGACGTCGGGGGCGGTATTGAAATCGACCTCGATCGCGCTCTTGCCCGTTGGCCCGTCGACATCCGCGACGAGGTAATAGGAGCCGGACTTCGTGACCCTGTACACGCTGTCGGCGTCGCCCGGCGTGTTCGTCGAATTGATCGCGATCCGCGGCTCGACCTCCGTCAGCGTCTTGTACGTCGAGCCCACCGCGCCCGCGGGCGGGTCCAATGGCCCGGCGACAACGCGCGACGCAATCATCGCGGCCGAGGCCAGAATCGTCAGCGAGGCGATCGTCGTGCAGGTCAACGCGGTGCGGTTCATGCGGAGCTTCCTCTATTTGCACCAGCGGGTGCGTCGCTCAAGACCCGATCTGAATCAGTACGAGAAATTCGCGTTTGCATCCGTCGTACCGAGGCTGCTGGCCGCGGAGTTGCCCGAGACCGAGCCGCTCCCGGGCGAACGACGATCGACAATCGGCCCGAACACGTTGTTGCTGCCCAGCTGCCAGTTGGTGGTGTTCCCCGAGCAGGTGTTGCGGACAATGATGTTGTTGTTCCCGGTCACCAGAATGCCGTAGGCGTTGCTTGTGCAGATGTTGCCTTCGATGCGGTTGCCGCTGGAGGAGGCCAAGATCCCGATCGAGCTTCCACCGCCTCCACCACCGTTCAGCGTGCTCGAGTTCGAGAGCGCCAGACACCGGTAGGTCACGTAGATGCCGATCTGCCCGTTGTTGCGGGCGGTGCACTGCTGGATGGTGCCACCCCCGGCGATAAAGAACCCGCTGTTCCCGTTCGACTCGGCGGTGCATCCGGTGACGACGCCGCCTTCTCCGACGGAGAACCCGTCCGCGTTGCCGCTCGCGGCCGAGCTATTGATGGTGCAGCCGGCGCCGGCGAGAAAGCCCCAGGAAAGGTTGGTGTAGGACGTGCAGCCGCTGATGGTGGACGCTGGGCCGACCTCGATACCCACCCCGGCGTTGCTGTAGGCCGCGCATTGGCGCACGACCGCGCCGCCCTCGGCGGAGATGCCGCTGCTGCCGTTGCCTGAGGCGGTGCAGTCCGAGATTGTGCATGCGTTGGCCACGGCCAGGCCCGTCCCGCCATTGTCGGAGGCCACGCAGCGCTGGACGACGCTCGAGCTCCACAGCGAGAGCCCGTGGCTCACATTGGAGACAAGCCTCAAGTCCTCCGTGACGCAGTCGGAGGTCGGCAGTGTCACCAGGTCCACGCCGCTCTCACCCCAGTTGCGGATGGAGCCTTTGCGCACCACGATCCGCTTGAGCCCCGCCGCGGTCGCCGAGACACCGTCGAGCGAGCCCGCGGCACCCACGACCTCGTACCCCATGAGGTCGATGGTCACGCCGGACGCAACAACCTCGATGCCATGCTTGCCCGCAGCGCCCGCGACACTCCCCGTAAGGTAGTAGCTCCCCGACGCCGTGATTTTGTACACGCTGTCCGCGTCCCCCGGCGTGTTCGTCGCGTTGATCGCGATCCGCGGCTCAACCTCGCTCAGCGTCTTGTACGTCGAACTCACCGCGCCCGAGGGCGGGTTCAACGGCCCGGCGATCGCGATCATCACCGCCGCCGCCCCAAGCACGCAACCTACCACGCCCAACCAAGCACGATCGGTTACCAGACTTCGCATGTCCACATCCCCACCGAACAACCATGGCGCAGGGACACCCCGCTCCGTTCCAGTCTACCAGATCGCCGCTGGATTCCAAAGAAGAATCGACACGCGAACCCCCGGGCGGGTGGGTGGCCGCGAGTCGCCGGCGGTTCCGAGCGAACCGATCAGCACCCCGCCTCGAACGGCTCCGCGAAGGCGTCGTAATCGTCGGCGTTCACGAAGCCGTCGATGTTGAAGTCGGCGGTCTCGTCGCCGGCGTCGAAGGCCTCGGCGAAGGCGTCGAAGTCGTCGCCGTTCACGAAGCCGTCGCCGTTGATGTCGGCGGCGCAGGGCGGCGTGGTCTTGTTGTAGTAGAGCTGGTTGGGCTTGGTGTCGTCCCAGTTGCTGATCGCCATGTCCAGGCTGGCGCTGGCGACATACACCACGCGAACCGACGACGCGGGCGTCACGCCGATCGACACCCAGCCGAACTCGCGGCTGGCGCACCACTGGCTGCGCGGCAGGGCCACGCCGTCGACCACGACCTTCAGCACGTCCTCGACGGGCTGCGTGGGCAGGTGAACCAGCTTCGAAGAACCGCTGAACTCCGCGGCCTTGACGCGCCGGCTCTTGTTGTCGACGTCGCCCAGGTAGATTCGTTCGACCGTGCTGGTCCCCGCGGATTGCCAGCTCGACGCGGCGGCGAAGCCCGTGCCGTTGTTCAGGAAGTAGCGCGATCGCCCGAACCACTCGCCGCTGCAGAGATCGAGCTTGTTGTCGTTGTTGATGTCGCCGAGGAACACCGCGGCGGTGTAGCCGTCGAGGTAGGTCCAGTTGGCGGTCGTGTTGTAGTTGCCCGCGGCCAGGCCGTTGTACTGGCGGAAGCGCCCCGAGCCGCTGAAGAGCTGGTTGTTGTCGGCGAGGATGAGTTCGCGCAGGCCGTCGCCGGTGACATCGCCGGTGGTGGCCATGAGACAGAATTGGTTGCGGATGTCGTTGGTGCGCCAGGTGGCGGTGGTTTCGAGGGAGGTTCCGAGGTTTCGATAGACAAAGGTGTCGGTGTTGGAGCCGTTGTAACAGAGGTCAAGCCGCCCGTCGCGGTCGCGGTCGAGCCAGATGCAGGTGTTGAAGTTCTTGGTGGTGGCGGTTTCCCACGACACGGTCGGGGAGAGTGCGCCGTTGACGTTGAGATAGACGCAGTTGCGCTTGGGCACGTTGTTGTACGCCTCGCCGCTGGCAACGGCGAGGTCGGGGCGACCGTCGCCGTTCATGTCGCCGAACGACACGCCGAAGGTATCGCCCGAGACCGGCGCGCTCCACGACGCGGTGGTGTTGAGCACGCCGTTGTTGTTCATGTACAGGCGGGCGGACGTGCCGCCCTGCGCGAGCAGGATTCCGACCGCGACATCGGGCCAGCCGTCCGCGTTGACATCGGCGACGTCGAGGTGCCCGTGATACGCGGTGTTGGCGGATTGCCAGCTGGGCGAGCGCTCGAGCTGGCCCGTGCCGTCGTTGTAGTAGACGACGACGCGCTGCAGCGAGATGTCGTTGCCGTTGGAGACGACCAAGTCGAGCCAGCCGTCGCGATTGAGGTCGACCAGGGCGGCCCCGGTCGACACCTGCATGTCCAGCGAGGTCCAATCGGGCGCGGTGCTATAGACCTGTCCCAGCGCCAGCGGGGCCAGCCCGGCCAAGCCCAGCAAAGCGGCGAGAGCGCGACGCGCGGTCGAGTAACTCATGTCTTTCTCCCTGAATGGGTGCGGGAGTGGCCGATACGCCGCGGCCAATCCCGCTGATCCACACTGTACCGGACCTTCCCGCAAATCCATCCCCGAACATCGCCCGGATTCGCGCGGTGTTTTTCGCCAGGTTCGGTAGGATGATGCCATCGAACGCATGGAACCGACACCCGCCCAACACGTCACGCGGCTGATACGCGCCGCGGGCGCCGGCGACCCCAAGGCCGCCGAGTCCCTCCTCCCGCTGGTCTACGACGAGCTCCGTCGTCTGGCGGCGGCCCAGCTTTCCAAGGAACCCGCGGGTCAGACGCTGCAACCCACCGCCCTCGTCCACGAGGCGTACCTCCGCCTCGTCGGCGGCGAGGCGATCGAGTGGCAGGGCCGCGGGCACTTCTTCGCCGCCGCCGCCCGCGCCATGCGCCGCATCCTCATCGATCGGGCCCGCCGACATCGCGCCGCCAAGCACGGCGGAGATCGCGCCCGCGCCGACCTGCGCGAGGACCTCATCGCCGATCCCACGCCCGCCACCGGCGCCGGCGGGATGGACCTGCTCCGCCTCGACGCGGCCCTCGCCCGCCTCGAAACCCGCGACTCGCGCCAGGCCGAGATCGTCCTCCTCCGCTACTTCGCCGGGCTTTCGATCGAGCAGACCGCCGAGGCGCTCGGCGTCTCCACGGGCACCGTCAAGAACGACTGGGTCTACGCGCGCGCCTGGCTGCGCCGCGAGCTCGAATCGATCGGCGACGGAGAGATCGCATGAGCGCGGAGTTCGATCGACGCTCACGCGAACTCTTCGCACGTCTCATCGAGCTCCCGCCCGACGCGCATCAGGCGTTCCTTGATCGCGAGTGCGACGGCGACGAGGCGATGCGCCGCGAGCTCGAATCGCTCCTCTCCCACCACGACACCGACCCCTCGTTCCTCGAAGGCTCGGCCCTCGCCGACGCGGGCCTGACCAGCGACGACCTGGGCGCGCAGTCGCCCAGCATGGCCGCCGGCAGCACCATCGGGCGATACACCATCATCAGGCCCATCGGCGTGGGCGGGATGGGCGTGGTCTACGCCGCCCGCCAGGACTCGCCGGACCGCGCCGTCGCCCTCAAGCTCGTGCGCCCCGGCTTCGTCTCCTCGTCGATGCTGCGAAGGCTCTCGCGCGAGGCCTCGACCCTCGCCATGCTCCAGCACCCCGGCATCGCCCAGGTCTACGACGCCGGCACCGACCACCGCTCGGGCGCCGCCATCCCCTTTGTCGCCATGGAACTCGTCGAGGGAAGCCCGCTCGACAAGTTCGCGCGCGAGCGAGGCCTCTCCACCCGCGCCAGGCTCGATCTCTTCGCCCGCGTCTGCGACGCCGTCGCCCACGCCCACCAGCGCGGCGTGATCCACCGCGACCTCAAGCCCGCCAACATCCTCGTGACCCACGACGCGCAGCCGAAGATCCTCGACTTCGGCATCGCGCGCCTCGCCGATCGCGCCGGCCAGGCGACCCTGCAATCCGAGGCCGGGCAGGTGCTCGGAACGCTCGCGTACATGAGCCCCGAGCAGGTCTCGGGCGATCCGGCCCGCCTCGACATCCGCACGGACGTCTACGCCCTGGGCGTCATCCTCTACGAGATGCTCGCGGGAAAACCGCCCCTGGACGTCGGCACCGCCAGTGTTCACGCCGCCATCCGCCTCATCAGCGAGCAAGAGCCGCGCTCCATCGCCACCCACGATCCCTCGCTCCGGGGCGACATCGAAACCATCGTCGCCAAGGCGCTGGAGAAAGACCCCGCGCGCCGCTACGGCACCGCCGCGGAACTCGCCGACGATATCCGGCGCTTCCTGCACGACCAGCCCATCCTCGCCCGCCCTCCCACGCGCACCTACCTCATCCGAAAGTTCGTGCGCCGCCACCGCACCCTGGTCGGCGCCACGACCATCATCTTCCTCACCCTCCTGGGCGGGATCGCCGCCACCCTCTGGCAGGCCAGCGAGGCGCGCGATCGCACCCGCGAGGTCGAACAACAGCTCCGCACCAACGACCAGATCAACAAGTTCTTCCTCCAGATCATCATGGCCGCGTCGCCCGAGATGACCCTCGGGCGCGAGGTCACCGTCCGCGACGCCCTCGATCGCGCCGCCGAACGCATCGCCCCCGAGAGCATCGACGACGGACGCATCCGCGCCGCGATCCACGGCACGATCGGACGCGCCTATGTCAACGTCGGCGAGATGAAGAAGGGCGAGACGCACCTGCGCGCCTCGCTCGAGATCGGCACCGCCGCCGAATCACGCTTCGCGCCCAACAACGTCTACACCGCCGCCGCCCTGGCCCAGCTCCTCTGCGACACCCGCCGCCCGGAGGAGGCCATGGCGATGGGCCTCGAATACCTTCCCGGCGCCGCGGCCGAGCTCGGACCAACCCACGACGCCGTCCTCGATCTCAAGCACTCCTTCGCCAACGCCCTGGAGATCGGCGACCCCCGCGCTGATGCGATCTATCGTGAGATCATCGCCGCCCGCCGCAACGACGAAGCCCACCAGCGCGAGCTGGCCTTCGCCCTCAACAATCTGGGCGTCAGCCTCTGCAACCAGGGGAAGCTCGACGAGGGCCTCCCCCCCATGGAGGACGCGCTCGCCGTCCGTCGCAAGCTCTTCGGCGACACGCACCCCGACGTCGCCAACTCCCTCTTCAACCTCGCCATCTACCTCACCAAGGCCGGCCGCACCAAGGAATCCATCGAACGATTCGAGCAGGTCGTGGCGCTCGCGACCGAGCTCTATGGCCCGCGCCACCCGCGCACGCGCAACTACCTCGGCCAGGCCTCCATGATGATGATCGGGAACGATCGCCTTGACGTCGCGCTCACCTACACCGACACCCTCGTCGCTGCCGCCAAGGACGAGCAGGGGAACTGGGACGACAGCGCCGAGATGGCCCACGGCATGCGCTGCACCGTGCTCATCCGCCTGAAAGAATGGGAGCGAGCCCGCGCCGATGCGCAGTGGACACTCGATCACGCGCTGGCGCGCCTGAAAGACCCGGACCACGTCGAGGTGCTTCAGGCTTGCACGCTGTTCTATGACCTGGCCGAAGCGCGCCAGGACAAGGAAGAACTCGCCAAGTGGACCGCGCGCCTCAAGGGCTCGCCCTTTGACCCGACGGTCGCTGAGAACCATCGCGACCTGGCCGAAGAAGCCAACGCCAAGGGTGTGCGAAAGAAGGACAAGTAGGCCGCGAATCAGCGAGACAGCGAACGAGCGAGGCAGCGAGACAGCGACACAGCGAGGCAGCGAGACAGCGACACAGCGAGGCAGCGGCACAGCGACACAGCGAGGCAGCGACACAGCGAGGCAGCGAGGCAGCGAGACAGCGACACAGCGATACAGCGACACAGCGAGATAGGGAAGAAGACAGCGACTCCGGTCGCATTCCGCCCGACTCGCGGCGAATGTTGTCCGTGATCTCGTGGCCGCCGTCTTCCACTCGACCACTACGCCACTCGACCACTTCTCCTGTTCCCTATGCCTCTCCTCGTCTCTCCCGCTCCTCCCTGGTGCCTAGAGCGGATTCGCTTGGAGTCGGGCGTCATGTCGCACGCCCAGGCGATGGGCAATAGGGAATGGGCAATGGGAAGACGCGCCACTTGAAGTGAAACCGATCTAGTGCCAAGTGCCCAGTGCCTCTTCGTCAGCACCCCGCGTCGAACGCGCTGGCGAAGGCGTCGTAGTCGTCGCCGTTGACGAACCCGTCGCCGTTGAAGTCCGCGCCCGCGTTGCCGATGTCAAAGAGCGTGGCGAAGGCGTCGTAGTCGTCGCCATTGACGAACCCGTTGGCGTCAAGGTCCGCCGGGCAGCCGATCAGATACGCCTGGTGCGCGTTCACGATCCCATAGCCGCGGATGAACAGCGGGTCGGTCGTTTGCGTGGCGGCGTAGTCCGACGCGGAGCGCGTGACATACGTCCTCATGCGATCGACCGACCAGCTCGGACGCGCCCCGGTCAGGCACGCGACCACCGACGCGACCACCGGCGTCGAGAGCGACGTCCCGCTGGCCTGCGCATAGTTCACGTCGTCGTAAGGCCACACGCAGAACGTGTCCACGCCCCGCGCCATCACCTCCGGCTTCACCCGACCATCGGCGGTCGGACCCGTCGAGGTGAACCCGGCGCTCGCGCCCCCCGAATCCACCGCGCCGCAGGTGATCACGCGGAACGCGTCCGCGGGCGCGATCAGCGTGCTGGTGCTGGGATTGCCGTCGTTCCCCTCGTTCCCCGCCGCCGTGCAGCAGTGCAGCCCGTTGTCGCTGGCGATGTTCACCGCGATGGTCGTGACGGCGGTCTGCCCGTCAAGATCGCCCTGGGTGTACCAGTCGATGTAGCCAAGGCTCGAGGTCGTGATGTCCGCGCCCTGGGCCTCGCACAGCTCCAGCCCGCCGACGTAGTTGTCCTCCTCGATGGGCGTCTCGCTGGTGATGTCCTCGGTCTTGCACAGGACAAACTGAGCGTCGTACGCGCCGCCCACGAAGGTGCCGGGGAGATAGCCGCCGATGACCGAAAGGATCAGCGTGCCGTGCACGTGCTGATCGCCATGGTCGCCGCTCTGGATGTCGGTGTTGGCGTCGTTGTTGATGAAGTCGTGCTCGGCCAGGACCACCAGCGGGTGCGAGGGCTGGGTGAAGATCTGGTGCGTGCGATGGAACCCCGTGTCCAGGACGCCGATCACCACGCCCTGCCCCGTGAAGCCCGCGTTGTGCAACGCTTCCAGGTTGACCTGCTGGGTCTGGGCCTCGGTGTAGCCGTAGAAGCCGCGCGCGACCGTCGTGTCGGCCGGGCTCGGCTCGCCGTCGGACCCGCGCCGCTTGCCGCCCAGCACCGGGCGCACCTCGCCCACGCATTCAAGCCCACGCAGCGCCGCGACCTCGTCGGGCGTCGCATACACGCTCACGGCGTTCAGCCAGCGGCTCTCGACATGAACCCTCGCGCCCGTCGCCTCGATCCGGGTCCGATATCCCGCGTCGATCGGCAGGTCGCGCGCGTCGAACAAGCCCGCGATGCTCCGCCGCGACTGGCGACGCGCCACCTGGCGCGGATGGGCGGAGTCCTTGAGAGCCCGGACCGCGGCGTCTTGGGCGGCGCTGTCCGCAAAGCCCTTGTCCTTCAGAAAAACCCACATTTTCCGGGGCTGGGCGGGCGCGCTGGCCGAGGCCGTGCCGAGATCGACGGGCGGTGCGCCCAAGGCCAAGCCAGCCAGGGAGAAGAGAGAGGCGGCAGACAAGAACGCGAGCGAGCGGACGATCATGCGGAATCTCCGGGCCGACGACGCGGCGCTCCATCTTCCCGCAAACGAGGTGATGGAGCAAGCGCCGTTTCATGCCGAAACGCCGAATCGCAAGGACCCGATGCCCGCCACGACTCCCCGGCTTCCGCCGCGCAACGCCCGAGCACGCCGACACCCGGTACGCGGCATTCCGCGCCGACCTCTTCCCGACCGCCCCGTGCCACGGACACGTCCTCCTGCCCGTGCTCCTGGGTCGCACGCGACGCCCATGTCGACCGAGGCCCAGCCGCTCTTCCCCGCGCTCTCACGCCGTCAACGCCGCCAACCCGATCGCCACGAGCACGGGCGTCACGATCATCGCCGTCACGATCGGCCAAGTACGCCCGAACAGCCCTGTATCGCGCACATGGCGTGTCCAGGTCAGAAACAACACCACGACCGGCGCGGCGAGGAGTAGGAGCCCGTACACGATCCGGCTGACGATTCGATCGTCCTGTACCGCGGGATTTCCCGTTGTACGCCAGCTTTCGATCGTGAGCGCGATCATCCACTCGAAACACATGACGAATGTAACCAGGCCCACCGCGGGAACGCTTCTGATCACCGCCCGCGCCCAGAGCAAGCCGCAATTGGGCTTTGGTCGGGCCGCGATCACCAGGCCGAGCACGACGACGCCGACGAGCCAGTTCTCGGCAACCACGCGGAGCGGCTCGATCATGCCCCTTCCCATGGTGTGCATCGTGATCGATCCGCCCCCGCCGCGCACGATGACGTAGCCCCACTCGATCGGCCACGGATTCGCCGCGACCGTGCGGAACGACGCCGAGAATCCCGTCCCCCACGGCGAGAGCCAGCCGCTCTGCATCAGCATCACCCACGCCGCGGCCAGCGCGTGCCACACCACGCACGCGACGATCGTGACGAGCCATGTTCGCCGCAAACGAAACCTCGCCGCGCTCTCAACCTTCCACGACGTCCACGGGAAAAGCGCGACCAGGAGCGAGCGCCCAAAGCCGCTCCAGAGGTCGGCGCGGGGCAGGTCGTCGAAGTAGTTGTTGCGGGCGCGGTAGGCGTCGGTCCAGTCGAAGTCCTGGCCGCACTCGCTGCATCGCGCGCGCCCGGAAGGCGGGGGAAACACAGAGGGCTGGTCCGCGCGCGAGGGACCGGTTGAAGGACCACATGAAGCACCACCGTGCGGCTCAACCGAGGGGTCGCGCGGTGGAGCATCGCGTGACGTAGCGCGCAGGGCCGCCTCAGCGCCGGAGAGGTCGTAGCGGCAGAAGGGGCAGGAGGGGAAAGACTGGGGCGGGGCGTTCATTGATCAGCCGAAGTACCGCAGCAAGCCGTTGATGAATCTGTCGAGCCAATCTCCGAACGGCTCAGAAAGAATCGAAATCCAGATGGTCCAGGCGATGATCGCAGGAAGAGAGACGGCGATCCACACGAGCGTACCGCGCCGCAATCTGAACCCGACTCGGACGGCGGACCACCACCAGAAAAGGACCCAGCACAACACGCCCGACGCGAACACGATCTGGTGCTTTGCGAGATACGCGAACACGATACCGTGCGGCACGGTCGAACTCGCCTGGTGTCCGACTCGCAATCCTTGGATCAACCATCCTGCGAATATGTCGAGCGGCCGTAGAACGCCGAGTGTTGCGAGCCAGGAGAGCGAGAACGCCGTGGCGCGGAGGAGATGCACGTTTCGCAGCCGGCCGGCACGGCGCGAGTCCGGGAGCGCGCCGAACATGACCGGGATCACCAAGAGCCCAACGCAGGAAGGGAGGAAAACGCCCTCCCACGCACGCCATCCGGGAAGCACTCGATAGACAAGCGTCGGTTGCCCGGACCACAAGGAGGTCCAATCAACATTGTTGCACAGGATCGGACTGAGCAGGTCGCGTTCGAGCCATTGAATCCTGGTCGACGTGCTCACGCTGGACCCACGAGGGAGCGGCGCGACGACTCTGCCCGCGAACACATGAACAGCGAGCACGGTTGCCGCAAACACGGCCTGCTGAAGAACAAGCACCAGTCCAAGCCACAGCAGCATTCGCCACGGCGATTTGGTCGCCCGCATCCCGACACGCGACCAGAAGAGGGGCGGCCAGAGCGTCCACAGCCACGTCCGCAGCGCACTCACCAAGCCGAGACCCTCGGCGTTTTCGAAGTAGCCGCGTGCCGGACCGAGCGTCGGGTTGAAGACATCGCCCCAGTCAAACTCGAGGCCGCATTCGCTGCATGTCCCGCGCATGGGGCACGAGGCGGATTCGCCGTGGTTCCACGCGGCGACCGCGCCCGAGAGGTCGTAGCCGCAGCGCGGGCAGGAGGGGGAAGATGGAGCGGGTCGGTCGGACATCGACGAATCGTCAGGAGAACAGCCTCTGCAGGAAGCCGGGCCACAGCGCGAGCAGCGCCATCGCCAGCAGCCCGCCCACCAGCGTGAGAACGAACGCCACCAGCCACGGGCGCGGGAGTTTCAGGTAACGCGACGCCGCGCAACCCCAGAACACACAGACAATCGAGAAACTGACGAATGGTGAAGCGCCGGGCAGCCAGCGGCGCAACAAGTCATCCAACCGATTCAGGTTCATCCGGTCGATGAGTTCGCCGCTAAAGGCTCGGTTGATGATCACGACGACGAACATGAACGGATCCTGTACAACGCTCGGCGCCGCTCCCGCGAGCAGCACGCCGGCCGAAGCGAACACCAGCGAGTACGCCCCGATCCTCACCAGATGCTCGCGCCTCACCCGGCACCGACGGAGGGTGGCAGGAAGAAGGAGGTACGCAAATGGCATGGCGATCCACCATCCCCAAACGAGCAGAGACCTGGCGCTCATCACCACGGGCACGCTTCCCGTCCAGGGGCGTGACGGCATGATGAACTCAGCCCACCGCTCGTTGTACGGCCAGAAGGTCTCGAGTGCCAAACGGGCAAAGTCGGCGGCGGTTCGTCTCCATGTCGGTATCACCATGAGTTGTCGTGCCGCCATCAGCGCGAGCGAGACCAACGAAAGGCTTGTATGCACCAGGATCATGCCGAAGAAGGAAAGCAGTATCAGACGGCGGCCTCTGATCGGATGCGTCATCTTCAAGTCACGCCAGAGCCTGTGGGGGCGGAGAGTCTTGAACGATGTACGCACCAAGCATCGCCACGGGCGTCGGTGCCCATGCTCGTAGCTCCACTCCGGCGTCTTGAGGCAGGGATTGAGCAACTCCCCCCACGCGAAATCGAGGCCGCACTCGCTGCATGTGCCGCGCATGGGGCACGAGGCGGAGTCGGCGTGGTTCCACGCGGCGGCCGCGCCCGAGAGGTCGTAGCCGCAGCGCGGGCATTCGCAAGGCGCGGGCGGTGAATCGCTCGCGACCGCGGCCATGACCGTGGCCGCGACGGGTTTTTTGGTTGCGGATGGTGAGCCCGGGGACGAGCCCGACTCGCCCGCGCCGTGCGCGGGACATTGGGCCGCGGATTGGGCGCCGGCGTCATTCATGGTCGACTCGCGGGGCGGGCACATCAGCTTACAGGAGCCGCGATCCGGCGGTTGCGGCCGGCGCGGGCCGCTCGCTGGATGCGCGTCGCCACTCCCGGACGACTCGCAAGGACGTGCGTCCGCCCGAGGCCCGCGGTACCCTTGCGCCGCGTGAACTGGCAATCGCCCATCGTGGTCGCGTCCTCCGCCCTCGTCGCCTTCCTCGTCGGCTCCATCCCCTTCGGGCTCCTCGTCGCGCGCGCACGCGGCGTCGACATCCGCAAGCGCGGCTCGGGGAACATCGGCGCCACCAACGTCGGACGAGTCCTCGGGCGAAGGGCCGGCCTCACCGTCTTTGCCCTCGATCTGCTCAAGGGGCTGGCGCCCACCCTCGCCTATGGCCTCCTCTCCGGCGGCACGGGATCGCTTTCGCTTCCGGCTCATCACGCCTGGCACTGGCTCCTCGTCATGATCTCGCCCATCCTGGGGCACATGTTCTGTCCGTGGATCGGCTTCAAGGGCGGCAAGGGGGTCGCGTCGGCGCTGGGCGCGCTCCTGGGTGTCTTCCCCGCGCTCACGCTCGCGGGATTCGCGGCCGCGTTGGTCTGGTTCGCCTCGCTCTGGCTGTGGTCGATGGTCGGGCTGTCGTCGGTGCTCGCGGCCGCCGCCTTGCCCATCGCGGTGGTTGCGCTGCTCATCGCCCGGGGCGTCGACCCGCTCGGTTTTGGCCTGCCGTTTGTGCTCACCAGCGCGGCTTTGGCGCTGGTCGTCATCATCAAGCATCGCGCCAATTTGTCGCGCGTTCTGAAGGGCACTGAGCCCAAGGTGACGTGGCTGCGCGGCAAGAAATAGTCCGATAAGAACAGGCCTGTTCCGCTCGCCCACCGTGATTCGATCGAATCGATCGGTTATCGGACGCGAATAAACGCGCAAGTTTGCCCACGTTCACGTTTCACTCAAGAAATGGACGATGCGTGGTGGTGCGCCGGGGTTTCGGACCTTGGCCCCTGCCGTGCGTGTCAGTCCGGCGAGTTGTATGGGAAGTTGGGGGAGCGCGAACGGCAAAAGGGCTGAACTCGCGCGGGCGAGCGGACGATGACGCTCGACGATCGCATGATCTTGGTTGAACGCTTGCCACGGATGGGCAGGCCAAGCCTCGGAGGGACTCGACGATGCACGCCCTGAAGCTGCGAACGTTTGATCGGACGACCGACAACGACGAACCGTTCCCCTTCCCGCGCGCCGGCGCGGGCCACTGGACCCCGCGGTTCCATGAGGACCGCACCCGCGGCCAGATGCACCCCGCGGAACAGGCCCTGGAACAAGCCCAGCGCCGACTGGACGCCCTGCGGACCATGATGAACAACGAGTTCGACGACGACGGCCCGCGGGCCGCCTGAGTCGCCTCGACGGACCTGAAATGCACGCAGGACCCGCCTCCGGGGGCGGGTTCTGTTGCTTTTTGGGGGTTGGCGACCCGGGCCCGGCCCTTCCGGGAAACACCCGGATCCCCCCGGTTGGTGGGGTGGTGTATTTCCGGGCCTGAATGATGAAAGCGCGTTGGCGTGCCGATAAACGTCTTCACGACGGCGCGATGGCCGCGCCTCTCGGAGTGGCCGCATGGCGGAACGGATCGCCGACACCCTGGTTCTTGCGTTCACCACCGGGGTGTCTCTCCATGACTGGAAGACCACCGGGATGCTCGACCGCGAGTGGGCGATGTACGAACGCCTGCGTCCTTACTACGGGCACATCATTCTGGTGACCTACGGCTCGGAGGACGCGGCCCACGCCGTCGAGCTCGGGCCCGGCGTAAAGCTCGTCTGCAACGACCAGAAGCTGACGCGGGCCGCATACTCCGCCACGGTTCCAGATCGCGTCGCCGCCCTGTGCGCCGACGCTCGGTCCATCGTCGTCAAGACCAATCAGCTCGCCAGCGGCGTGGTCGCGGTGCGCATCACCGAGCGCCTCCGGGCCGAGCACGGCAAGCGCGTCGCCCTCATCGCGCGCGGCGGGTACCTCTGGTCGCGCTTCGTCGCTCGCGAGCAGGGCGCCAACTCGACCGCGGCCCTCGACGCCGGCGTGGTCGAACGCGAGCTGTGCAAGGCCGCCGACCTGATCGTCGGCACCTCGCGCGAGATGATCGAGGACCTCGAGTGGCGCTACGGGCTGGATGATTCGGGCACGCGCCTGGTGCCGAACTACGTCATCACCGACGTGCCGTTCCGCGAGGCGAGCGAGCGCCAGACGGGCCTGGTGCTCTACGCCGGGCAGCTGGCGATCCGCAAGCGGGTCGACCTCCTGATCGAGGCGATCGCCAATCTCCCGGAGAATCTGCGCGAGCAGGTGACGCTGCGCGTGATCGGCACCGGCCCGGAGGAAGGGCGGCTCAAGCAGCTGGCCTCCGCCAAGGGCATCAAGGCCGAGTTCATGCCGCGGATCGCACACCGCGAACTGCTGGAACACATGTCGCGCTGCGCGATCTACGCGCAGGCGTCGGAACTCGAGGGCCATCCCAAGACGGTGCTCGAGGCGATGGCGACCGGCGCTTCGGTCGTGGTCGCCGAATCGCCGGGGCTGGGCAACGTCGTGCAGAACGGCGTGACGGGCCTGCGCGTCACCGGCGAGGCCGACGCCTTCACCCACGCCATCGGCGCCCTGCTCTCCGACGACGACTGGCGCAGCATCCTGGGTTCCGCCGCCAGCCGCATCGTCCGCGAGAACCTCGGCCTGGACGTCATCATCGATCAGGAGATCGCGGCCCACCGCGCCGCGCTCCAGCGCGCCGCCAACGCGCGCCACGAGCCCGTCGCGTCGGTCCGCTGGGAGCCCGACCTCCTCCGCGCCCCCTCCGATCTGGCGGCCGGCGCCTGGCAACGAAGCCTCGACGCCTACCTCTCGCGCCTCTCGCCCGCGCAGCGCGAAGAGTTCCTGAGCCGCTTCAAGCCCGCGGCCTGATCGACGCGATACCCTCGCCCCATGCCCACTCCCCTTGGCCAACGCCCCATGATGCCGGGCGAGTTCTCGCTCCTGGTCCTCGACTTTGACGGCGTCATGACCGACAACACCGTCGTCGTCCACCAGGACGGCACGGAGTCCGTGACGTGCAATCGCTCCGACGGCTGGGGGCTGGGCCTGCTCCGCGACGCGGGCTTCCCCGTCTTCGTGCTCTCCAGCGAGACCAACCCCGTCGTCGCCGCCCGCTGCAACAAGCTCAAAATCCCCTGCGCCCACGGGCACAAGGACAAGCTCCCGACGCTCGAGGCGCTGCTCGCCGAGCGGAAGCTCGACGGCGCGAGGGTGATCTACGTCGGCAACGACGTGAACGACCTGCCCTGCTTTGCACGCGTGGGCATGTCGGTCGCGGTGCGCGACGCGCACCCCAAAGCGCTCGCGGGCGCGACGCTCGTCACTTCGCTCACGGGCGGGCGGGGCGCCGTCCGCGAGGTGTGCGATTGGATTCTTGATTCGATGAAGTAGCGGGCGAAATCGTGCCGATTCGCGGCGTCACGGAACCGCCCACGGGTCTGTGCCGCCCGCTCACGAGCACCTCGGTTCCGCCTTTCACCCCTCCCCTGATACTCCCGGGCCGAACCCGCAAACGCCGAAGAATGGTGCGATGGTCGCCACGAACCCACGCACCTCCGCGCCGAGCGCCAAGCCCCTCGCCCCCGCGGCAATCGCGATCGCGCTCCCGCGCGGCTTCACCACCTCGGGCGTGACGACCTGGGCCCTGCGCCTGGTGAACACGCTCGCCGCCCACGGGCGTCCCGCCGCCCTGATCGCGCACCCCGAAACCTCCGGGCACGCGCGCCTCACGCTCCCCATCCACCCGCGCGTGCTGGTGCGCGAGCTCCGCAACGTCCCCGATCTCGACGCCGCCAGCGGCGATCTCTCGCCCTTCCTTCCTCACTATCGCGACGTGATCCGCGAGCTCTCGATCGAGACCTCGCGCCCGGTCGTCCTTTCCCCCAATCTCCTGGGCGATTGCTACGCCCTCGCCGCCGCCCTGTGCTGCGCCGACGCCGATCGCGTGCGCGTCGTCGGGTACAAGCACCTGCTCAACCCCTACGACACGCGCGTGCTCGCGGCGTATGAGCCCATCATCGCCCGCTTCGTCGGCGTGAGCGACCACATCGCCGGCGTGCTGCGCGGGGCCGTGCCCCATCGCGCCGCCGACGCCCGCTCGATCCCCTACGGCGTGGAGGTCCCGGCGTCGATCGGGCCGCGCCCGCCGCTGGCCGCCCGACCCGTCACGCTCATCTATCACGGGCGGATCGAGCAGAACGTCAAGCGGATCATGGCGCTCGCCGAGATGTCCGACGAGCTGGCCCGGCGCGGCGTTTCGCACCGCCTGACGCTGGTGGGCGACGGGCCATCGACCCGCGAGGTCGACGCACGCGTCGCGCGCACCGAGCCCGGGCGCATCCGCCGCCTCGAAGCGATCGCGCCCGACGGCGTGCTGCGATTGCTCGAAGAGCATGACATGACCGTGCTCGCCTCGCGCGCCGAGGGCCTCAGCGTCGCGATCCTGGAGGCCATGTCGCGCGGCTGCGTGCCCGTCATCACCCGCACCGAATCGGGCGCGACCCAGCTCGTCTCCCCCGGCGAGAACGGCGAACTCGTCGATCTGGCGCCCGACGCCGACGACGCCACCCTCGCCCGGCTCATGGCCGACGGAGTGCAGCGGGCGCTCTCGCGCGGCCTGGAACAGCTGAGCCGCGCCTGCGTCCGGCGCGCCCGCGAGCGCTTCGGCCTCGATGCCCACGCGCGACAGACGGCCCTGCTCATCGACGAAATCGCCGAGTCGCCCGCACGCTACTGGCCCGCGTCGCGCCCCGTCGCGTTCACCGCCGGCGCCGCCACGTCGGGCTCGGGCGCCGTTCCCCCCGACGGCGCGGCCCGCCTCCGCGAAACGCTCCATCGCCTCGCGGGCAGGGCCATCGTCGTCCACGGCACGGGGCGTCACACGATCGAACTCGCCGGCGTGCTGGCCGACAGCCCCGCGCGCCTCGTTGCCTTCACCGACGACGACCCCGCGCGCCAGGGGAGATCGCTGTGGAACTGGCCGATCGTCGCGCCCGCCGACGCCTCGCGCACCGGCGCGACCGACGTCGTCATCAGTTCGTGGATCAACCAGAGCGCGATCGTCGAGCGCGCGGGCGTCTACCAGCGCCAGGGCCTGCGCGTCCACACGCTGTACGACGCGCCCGCACGCTGACCGTCTCGCGCCGCGCCACGCCCCTCACGGGCACCCCTCCTCAAAGTCCAGCCCGAAGAAGTCGTAGTCATCCCCGTTGAAGAACGTGTCGCCGTTGTAGTCCGCCGGCGGCGCCGCCGCCTCGAACGCCTCCGCGAAGAGGTCATAGTCGTCGCCGTTCAGGAAGCCGTCGCGGTTCACGTCCGGCCCGCAGAACCACAGGCGCGACGCGTAGATGTCCGGATCGCCACTCCGCGTATCGACATAGACCGGCGTGATGCGCCGCCCGGCGCACGCCATGCCGCTCATGTCGCCCACGAACTGCTGGTTGCGGATCAGCCCGTCGTTCGCCGCGTTCCACGTGTTCTCCGACAGGCGATACTCGTGCCACGTCGCGCCGGCGTCCTCGCTGTAGGCGTAGTAGTTGTCGAACCACGCGTCGGTGTTGGTCGTCGCGTCGTTCTGGTCGGTGCGCCTCCCGCCCCACCACGACACGTGCAGGCGGCCCTCGCGATCGACCTCGATCCACGGGAAGAACTGGTCCTGGTTCATCGCATCACCGTGGATCGTGTGCGTGGGCGCGCTCCACGTGTCGCCCTTGTTCGTCGACTTCGTGAAGTAGAGGTCGATGTCGTGCCGCCCGCTCAGCAACCTCGTGCGGTCGCAATACACCGCGTACAGCGTCCCATCAACGGGGCTCACCGCGATGCACACCGTCGGGATCACGCGGAAATTCCCGGGGAATCGCGAACTGTCCTGGATCGTCCAGGTGTCCAGCCTCGTCGCGATCGTCTTGGTCACAAAGCTCGACCCGCCGTTGGTCGATCGCTTGATCAGAAGCCCGCTGGCCTGGTCCCAGTACGCGATATACAGCGTGCCGTCGCTCGCGACCCGCGGCAGGAACCCCACGCCGCTCCCCAGGCTCACCGGAACATTCCACGTGTCCCCTAGATCGTCCGACCGGATGCACCCCTCGTTGAACGTGATGTACAGGCGCGTCGAGTTCGCGTCGCCCGGCTTCGGCCCCGCGGCCATGGCGGCCCGGTCCGCGCTGGCCGACAGCCGCGCCATCTTCGCCGTCGTGAACGCCGTCGCCGTCGGGTCCAGCCGCGCGACGTACACCCCGCCGCCCGCGCCATAGCTGATCCCGCCCACCCAGATCGTGCCCGTCCGCGGGTCCGCCGCCGCCATCGGGCTCGCTTCGATCAGCGTCTGGTTCGCGATCGGCGGCCTGACGAGCATGTCGCTCCAGGTGATCCCGCCGTCCAGCGACAAACCCACGCCCGTGCTCAAAATCTCGCTGGAATGCACGGGCGATTGCCGCCAGTCAATCCACGCCGCCACAATCCGCTCGGGGTTGAACGCCGACGCCGCCGCGACCGTGTTGTTCGCGGCCCGATTCGCCGGCGCCGTGACGTCGACCCGCGCCTGCCCGAGGATCGAGGGCTGGGCGAGAGAGAGCGGCGTGCAAGCGACCGCAAGGCTTGCCGCGATGATGGCCGTTCCTTGCCGTGAATGGCTGTCGCGGTTCATGTCTCGCCCTCCGATCTCGCGCACTTTGAGCGGCGCGCGGCGGTGTCTAGATCGTCCAGACGCCGCGCCAACGAACGCTTTTGCAGCCAATTCCGCCGGCTGGTGAATCCCCACCCCGACGCGATAGACTCGCATCGTGCAGTTCATTCGCATCGTCATCCTGTGCGTGCTGGCCGCGGTTGCCTACGGCGTCATCCATGATCAGATTACGGCCCGCATCTGCATCGAGTATTTCACGATCGGGCACCGGCGCATCATCACCTCGACTTCTCCCACGATGCTCGCCCTTGCGTGGGGAGTGGTCGCCACCTGGTGGATGGGTGTATTACTGGGCGTGCCGCTGGCGATCTGTGCCCGGGCCGGACGCTGGCCCAGGCTGACCGCCGAGGACCTGCATCGCCGGATCGTGATCGTGCTGCTGGTGATGCTCGTGCTGGCGAGCGTCTCGGCCATGACCGGGCGCATCCTGGCGGTGAATCACCGAGTCTGGCTCGTCGGCCGGATCGCCCGCGAACTCCCGCCGGAACGCCACGTCGATTACCTCACCGTGATGTGGTCCCACCTCGCGTCGTACGCCGCCGGGAGCCTCGGCGGCGTCTACCTGTGCATCGCCGCACTGCGAATGCGGAAGGTTGCATCCAAGAAGGACGCCCAAAGCGCCGCGAGCACGGCCGAATCGGCGTGAGCGAAGGCGCCAACAGAGATGCATCTCAAACCGCCGTCTTGGGCTATCTCACCGCTTCGGCCTGCCCGTCACGATGTCCTCGCCGCGCATCCGCCGAACCATGTCCCGCATCATCTGCTGCCCGCGCACCCGCTGCGACGCCGACGCGTACTGCCCCACGCCCTCGTTCATGAACTGGAACATCCGCCCCGCCATCTCGCTCGACGGCGCCCGCTCCGGGTTCTCCTTGATCCGCTCCATATCACGCTGCGCCTGGCGACGACCTTCCGCCAGCCGATCCTCGTCCGACACGTCCCGCGGCCGGCCGCCCAGCGTCTCCATCATCTTCGTGAAGTCCACGAACGTCTTGTCCAGATAATCCCCGCGCTCTCCCTCCGGCACCTTGGCATAGTCCACCGCGAACTTGTCCCAGGTGTCCACCGCCAGGCGCGATCCGTTCTCCATCAATTGGTCCCGCGCCGTCCCCGCGATCCCCGCCGCAAAGCTCGCCATCAGCACCGAATCGCCCGTGTCCATCGACTTGAACCGCTGCACCAGCTGCCCGATCAGCTCCAGCCGCTTCTCCACCGGCAGCTTGTTGAACTCGTCCGTCAGCAGCGTGTAGCCGAGAACATCGTTGAGCGGATCGTCCAGATAATCAGGCTGCGGCACGGGCCTGAACACGAAGTACGCCCCCACGCCCAGACCAACCACCAGCGCCCCCAGCGCCACCCGCCCGCCCATGATCCAGCGCCGTCGCCGCGCCGGGTCGGCGTCGATCGGCGACCACCAGCGATCGAACCGCGCCCGCAGCGACGCCCGCGTGCGCGCGACCAGCCCCCGCCGCTTCGCCTTCTCCGCCGGCGTCGCCGCCACTTCGTCCAAGAGGCTCGGCATCATCCCGGGTTTGTTGGTCGTGTCACTCATGATCCACTCGCCGTTGCCCGCTCGCTGCGCTTCTCTATTCAGTAGCCCGACCGTCAGGGAGGGCGTGCTCGGCCGCTCGATCGTCTCGCCGGTTTCCCCTCGCTCTCGCTCAGGGCTTGCTTCGCTCCGTCACTCCGCCACTCCCCCTCTTTGCCTCTTTGCCTCTTTGCCTCTTTGCCTCTTCTTCTTTCCCAAGTGCCTAGTGCCTAGTGCCAAGTGCCTAGTGCCCAGTGCCTAGTGCCCAGTGCCTAGTGCCTAGTGCCTAGTGCCTTCTAATTCAACGGCGAGTTCCCGAACTTCAGCACGTCCTTCAGAAACTCCGTGCTCTCCTCCTCCGTCGCCACGCCCGCCCAGTCCGCCCGCCAGTCGAACATGAACAGCCCGTTCCGCGGGATCGCGTTCTTCTTCTGCGTGTGCCAGTCCCCCGCGTCCACCAGGATCGACCAGTCCTTCCCCGAGTCCTTCCACTTCTCATACGCCTTGGTCACCGCCCGCGCCGTCCGGTCCGGGTTCACCAGCCCGATCACCTCCGCCGCCAGCATGTAGATCGCCGGGATGTAGTCATAACTCGTCCCCGTCGTCTGCCATACGGGGCGGAACGCGTCCTCCTCCGAGTTCGACGATACATCCGACGGACACTTGTACGGGTCCGCCACGATGTACAGCTCGTCCTCCCCCTTGCGCGGCCTGGGGGCGCTCACATACTCCTCCAGTATGTCCAAGAGCGACGGATCATTCTCCGACGAACTGTCGTCATGCAGAGGCCGAACCCTTGGCAACACCCCCTTGGACTTCTCCTGCATGTAGATCGACAGCCCCATCCCGATGCCCTTCAGGTTCGTCAGGCATTTCAGGCGCCGCGACGCCTCGCGGCTCTGCGACAACGCCGGGAGCAGAATCGAGATCAGCACCGCGATGATCGCGATGACCACCAGCAGCTCGATCAGCGTGAATCCGCGCGCCCGCGAATCAGCCCCGCCCGACGACCGGCGAACGCCAGGCCCGCCGCTCATCCGCCGCCCTGTCACGCGCACCCACTGACGCATGTTCAACCCCACGCACCGCCGATGCCGCTCGCCCAATCACGCCGCCCCGCCAGCCTCAACAGGCCATCCTCGGACCAATTCAACCGACCGACACGCCCCGGGTTGCCCCGCGCGCCCATTCGACCGAGTCATCGCGCTCCGCGCCCTCAATTGCAACCGAACCCGCGCCCCGGGTCAACACAACCTCACACCCGCCGCCACGCGCCCCCACCATCGAATCGACCGACCGACCGAACCGGATGCACGTCTCCGCTCAGGCCCCACGATTTCCCGTGCAAACAGCGAACGGACGAGCATGTCCGCCACGATGCCTCTTTCCGCCCATCCCCGATGCCTAGTGCCTAGTGCCTAGTGCCTTCCTCTGCCCACTTCCTCAACTCCCCCGCCGCCCTCGCGTTCAGCGCGTGCCCGCCGCGATCCGACCTCACGCGGCATCGCACCTCAACACCCGACAGCGCCAGGTCGCCCATCAGGTCCAGCAGCTTGTGACGCGCCGCCTCGTGCTCCATCCGCCATTCATTCTCCAGCGGCCGCCCGTCCTTGCCCACCACCAGCATCTGGCGCGTCGTGACGTGCCCGAACAGCCCCGCCCGGCGCAGCATCTCGGCCTCGCGCATCAGACAGAACGTGCGCGCCGGCGCGATCTCGCGCGCGTACTCCTCGACCGACCCCGGCGCGTCCATCACGAAGCTCGCCCGCTGCTCGGGCAGGCTGTCGCCGCCATAATCGAGGCGATACTCGAACTCGGTCCGCGCGCTCGGCTCGAGCGTGATGGTCGGCCCCGGCGCCTCGCCCACCACGATCGTGCGATCCAGCACCCGCGCCGGCGACGCGACGCCAACATCGCAAAGCCCCGCGCCCAAGATCGCCTCCACGATCGGCCCGGCCGAACCGTCGACGATCGGAACCTCCGGCCCCTCCACCTCAACCACCACGTCCGTCACGCGCAAACCCGCCAGCGCCGACATCACATGCTCGACCGTCGCAATCGCCGGATTGTCCTGCCCCGGCGCGCGCGACGCATCGGCGATGATCGACGTGTTCCGCCCCGGCAAGCGCGGATCGACAAACACATGCGTCACCAAGGCCGGGATCAGTCGCGAGGGGTCAACATCGACGCGCGCGAACCGGATACCCGTGCCCGGCTCGCCCGGCACGATCCTCACGCGCCCCGCGCCCGCCGTAAACAGCCCGATCCCATCGAACGCCGCCGGCGCCCGCAACGTTCGCCGCACCACGCTCGCACCAACGCTCATCTCGCGCTCCCACGCCGATGACTCAATCGCCGCGTTTGTCGCCTTCACTCGGCCATTCGAATTTCACGTTCGCCCGCGGCGAAACCGCGCCGTTCAAGCACGCCCTCCCTTACGGTCGGGCTCCTGATTCGGCGCGATGATCGGTTCGCCGGCGCTCCTAACCCCCCGACCACCTGGCTTCTTCTTCTCTTTCCCTGTCTCGCTGTTACGCTGCTCCGCTGCCTCGCTGCCTCGCTCAGGCTTTCTCCCCGCCGCTCTCGCGCCGCTCGATCAGGCGCTTCAGCGCCGGCGAATGGCGCAGGAACTCCCACATCGGCACCGCCGGATAGCCCATCCACGTCTCGCCGTCCGGCACGTCGCGCATGATCCCCGACTGCCCGCCCACGCGCGCCATCCGACCGACCGAGAGCCCCTCGGCCACGCCCACCTGCCCGCCGATCTGCACCCCGTCACCAATCGTCGCCGATCCTGCGATGCCGACCTGGGCCGCGAACAGGCACCCACGCCCCACGCGAACGCCGTGCGCGATATGCACGAGGTTGTCGAACTTCGTGCCCGCGCCGATGATGGTCGAGCCGAACTTGGCGCGATCCACGCACGAGTTGGCCCCGATCTCCACGCCCGCGCCGATCTCCACGTTCCCGATGTGCGGAATCTTTACCACCCCGCGCCCCTGCGGGTCGGGGCGATAGCCGAAGCCGTCGGTCCCGACGACCACGCACGAGTGCAGGATGCACCCGTCGCCGACGATGCAGCCGTCCAGCACGCAAACGTTGCTGTGCAGCGTGCAGGCCCTGCCGATCCGGGCGTCCCGCCCCACATGCACGTTGTGGATCAGCACCGAGCCCTCGCCGATCGACGCGCCCGCCTCGACCAGGCAGCCCGGCCCGACCGACGCCCCCGCGCCGACCGTCGCGGTCGGGTCCACGTGCGCCGACGGATGCACGCCCGCCGCCCTCGCCGCGGGCGCCGGCGCGAAACGCTCCAGCACCTGCACCAGCGCCAGGTCCGCGTCCGCCACGATCAGAAGCGCCCGCCCCGCGTTCTCCGCCGGGCGCTCGATCTCAATCCCGCGCGTCACCAGCGCCGCCGACGCCCGGCTCGTCGGCCACTGGCGCGCGAACCGCTTGGACCGGATGAACGACAGCGCCCCGGGCCCGGCCCGGTCCAGCACGTCCATGTGCGTGATCTCGACCTCGCGCGACCCCGCCACCTCCGCGTTGACCAGCTCCGCGAGCTCGCCCACGCGCAGCGACACCGGCGATCCGTCGGCTTTCTTCGGCATTCGGAACCTCTGAACCGTTCGAGTTCGGACGTGAGAATCGCCTCCGTTGGGCCGGAATGCCCGCCTCGGAGTGGCGGGCCGCCAAAGACTCAGAGGTTCCTTCCGCTTGTTCCCGCGCCTCTTACTTCTTCTTCCCGCCCGCCTTGAACTGGTTGTTCAGGAGCTGCACCACCTGCTCGGTGATGTCGACGCTCGTGTCGGCGTAGAACACCCGCTGGTTGGCGATGAAGCTCTCCATGTCCTGCCCGCTGATGTTCGCCGGCAGCTCCACGTCCGCGTCGTTCCGCAGCACCAGCTGGTACCCGTTCTGCTTGGCCACCTGGTCGATCGCCGCCTTGATCTCGGTGTACGCGTGCTTGTAGAGATCGCCCTGGCGCAGGTTCAGGTCGCGCTGGAACAGCTCACCCGTCATTTTCTGTTCGGCCTCGGCCTTGATCTGCTCGAACGCCAGCGCCCGCTTCTCCGCCGAGTCCTTCGGCGCCGCCTTCACCTGCGTCACCAGATCCTCGATCTTCTTCCGCATCCCGTCCAGCGACTTCTGCTTGGTCTCAAAGTCGGCCTTGAGCTTGGCGGACTCGGTCTTCACCAACTCCATCCCCACCATGATCTTCGCCACGTCGACCACCGCCACGCCCGTCGCCGGGGCCTGGACGCGCGCCGTCGTCGGCACGCCGCCCGTCAAGCCGCCCGTCAAGCCATAAACCTGCGCCGCCCCGACGAGCCCGAGCGCGAGCACCGCCGCCATCGCCAGCCTGCCGTTCATCCATGCGTTCTTCATCGTGAATCTCCGTGTGATGCCGATTTGATTTCCTGAGCTGAATGGTCAGCTCCAGCAAGTTCGATCGCGGTTCGCGGGCCGGCAATCGACCCTTGTGGATCGAGAGCGTGATTCGACGTTCTTCGCCGATCAGACTTTTCTGAGCGTTAGGCCGCGATGGCCCGACGGCGCCACTCGCTTGCCAGAAAAGGGTGATTCAAGCGAGTACGTGGTCCCACGAATGAGACCCTTGCTCCGAAGTTCGGAGAGCTTCCTTAAGACTCGGGTTGCCTGTTGATCGCCGACGTGCAACCCCTTGAACTCATCGATGGCTGGCTTGCGCTCCTCCATGTCCTTATCCCGATCGCTGAGAGAACACTCTGTATCCACTCTTGTCCGTGACATATACCGCGCCAACAACGCCCTGCTTTGCCGAATAGTCCATAAAAAGGTGGTAGAACGTGGCGATGCTCTCCGCCCTTTTCTTGTCTTGTTCCAAATCCTCAATCTTGAGGTTCAATCCCGTTCTCAACGCCTCCATTCCAATCCCACGAGCGTGCGAATGCCAGCGTTCGACGTCGTTCAAGGCCGTGGCGATTTCCTCGGCACGAAGGAGACGCATCTGGTCCGTCACAGCGGTTCGGTTTGTTTCCGTCACGCACCAGTCCTTGAATTTGTACTTGGCAAGCCACTCCTTCAACAGTGAAACGGACAAATCCCTTGCATGTTCGTACCGGTACAGCTCCGCGGGATCAAATTTCTCCAGCAGAAAGCTCAATTCGGCGTCAGTTAGGGTATTCTCGCGGGACTTCTGAATCAATCGCTTGTACTGCTCCAGATACCCCAGTGCCGGAACGAACTGGTCCTTTCTGCGAACCTGCGGGTCAATTGGCCCCAGAATGGAGTAGTAGTCCATGTAGATCGCGTCGCCAGACAGAACCAGCACCGTACCGGCTGACATCGCGTAGTTTGGAACAATGAACTCGACATGAGAATAGAAATGGCGGAGTGTTTCCACGATCCGCTGAACCGTCTCGATGTAACCGCCCTCGGTCTCAACGAGCACGGCCAGCCGTCGTGCGGGGTTCCGACGATCGATCTGCTCAATCGCATCGCGCACGACGTCGTCCACTCCGACGTCGATCGGGCCGACGAACGCTAGAAAATCCGCCCCAAACACCTTCTCGACACGCCGAGCGGCATCCTGCAGACTCTGCTCGATCACCTCATTTGCCGCGTTGGCGGCCGCGCCTCTCATGATGTGCCCTCCGAGAGCCTACTGGAACGGCAGGTCCAGCGAGAACGTGAAGACGCGCTCGCGGTCGGTCTCTTCGCTGATGAGCGGGAAGCCGAAGTCAAACGCCAGGGGGAGTGGCGACAGGGCGGGGATATAGAGGCGCACGCCGAAGCCCGCCGACACGCGGTACGCGTCAAAGCCCGGATCGAATGTCACCGTGCCCGTGTCGAGGAACGCGACCAGTGAGACGGTCTCGTCAACGAACGGCTGGTCGATCTCCCAGCCGTGGAAGAACGAGTACGTCCCGCCCACCACGTCATCGCCCATCTGCCCGTTGTCGTGCCGCACGCCCACCGGCGAGACGGCCCGGTAGTTGAAGCCGCGGAACGACTGCCCGCCCATGTAGACGCGCTCGTACACCGGCACGTCGCTCTTGTCCTGCGGGATGTACGACGCCGCCGTGCGCTGCTTCAGCACGGTCCGCCGCCCCAGGAAATCCTCGTTGATCGTGAAATACGTCGTCAGCTCCGCCGTCAGCTTGGTGAACGTGAAGTCGCCGCCCAGCGCCCCCACCTGCTCGGCCCCCAGCTCCACCCGCGAGCCCTTGCCCGGGCGGTAGGGATCGTCCAGCGTCGTCCGCGACAGCACCACCCCGAGGCCCGTGATGAGGTTCTCGCCCTTGTAGTCCCACACGTCCTGCGGCTTGTCCTCCTGGATCTCGCGCAGGTTCACGTTCTCGATGCGCAGCGGCATGGTCGCCTGCCAGCGCGTGCCGAACCGCCGCCCCAGCGAAAACCGCGTCCCCAGCCGGTCCTCGTCGAACTCGTCGTAGTCCCGCGACGTGTAGAACACCGACCCCGACCCCGCGTAGTTGGTGTCGAGCAGCGTCGGGTCCGAGAGCGACATGCGGTACGTCTCGAAGCGCGTGCCCGGCAGCGCCTCGATCTGGAACGTCTGGCCCGCGCCGCGGAACGCGTTGCCCTTGATCAGCTCCTCGAACGTGTCGGGCGTGTCCGCCACGTCGAAGTTCTTCTGCGTGAACGCCAGCCGACCCGTGATCCCCGCGTCCGACCCCACCAGCACGCCCGCCGCCAGCTCGCCCGTGTTCGTCTCGGTGGCGCGGATGAGGACGTCGCGGTAGCTGGGCTCGTCGGGGTCGGGCTCCTGCGGCACCACGTCGATGGGCACCGGGTTGTCGCGCATCGGATTGGCGAAGATGCGGAGCTGCTGGAGGCGCCGCTTGGTGTGGAAGATCGCCGTTGAGTCCAGCGGACGCCCCGGCTTCACCTCCACCTCGCCCAGGATCACCGACTGCTTGGTGATGTCGTTGCCCTGCGTGATCACCTCGCCGGTCTTGTAGCTCTTGCCCTCGCGGATGATGAGCAGGATGTCGACCAGCGGCTTCTCCACGTCGCGCAGCTCGCGCCGGTCGACCGTCGCGTCGGTGTGCCCCATCTGCCCGTAGGCCTGGCGCAGCGATTCCATGCTTTTGCGCAGCTTGTCGTCGGAGTACACGTCGCCGGGCTTGATGAGCATCAGCCCCGAGACCTGCTCGGGCGAGTACACGCCGTAGGAATACACCGTGAAGACGTTCGGCCCCAGCGGGAAGACCTGCTCGCCGGGCTTGGCGTCGGCGCGGGCCTCCTCGATGGTGGGGAACTCGCGCCCGCGCTCGGGGTAAATCACGGTGAGATTGCGGAGGGTGAAGAGCGGGCCCTCGCTGACGATGAACGTGACGATCGCCTCCTTGCCGTTGGGGCTGGTGCGATAGACGCGGTCGGCCCGCACGTCGAGATAGCCGCGGTCGCGATAGAACGCCACCAGCGACGCCACGTCCTGGTCCAGCACCTCGTCGTCGAGCGGGCCTTTTTCCAGGATCGGGAACGCGGTCTTGGTCTTGATCTGGCTGCGCAGCTCGCGGGCCGTGAACGCGAGATTGCCCTCAAAGCGGATGTCGGTGACGCGGGTGCGCTCGCCCTCGCGCACGCGGAAGACCACGATGTCCGACTCCTCCAGCTGCTCCTCGTCCACCGTCGCCTGCGCCAGGTAGTACCCCTTCTGGCGGTACACGTCCTCGATGTCGCGGCAGGCGGCGGCGAGCTGGTAGCGATCCACCGGCGTGTTCACCAGCCCCTCGGTGCGCTTCAGGATGTCCTGGTCGCTCACTTCCTTGTTGCCCACGGACTGCACCGCCAGCACGACCGGCTGGGGGATGAGGGTGTAGGTGATGACGACGCTCCCGTCGTCCTGCAGCGCGACGCGCCCGTCGACGCGCTTGAAGCGCCCGAGGCGATTGAGGCGCGTGATGTCGTCCTGCACCGCGCCGGGGCGGAAGGGCTGGCCGACCTTGGATCGCAGCTGAGCCCGCGCCAGCGTGTCGAGCTGAGCTTCGGGCTCGCGGAACTTCTGGTCCGCCGGGTCCTTCACCCTGGGGCCCGTCGGCTCGCGCAGCTGGATCGCGCGCACCGGGCGTCCCTCGTAAACCTCCAGGTCCTGCGGCAGGGGATTCGCGGGCGAATCCTTGGGCTTCTCGAGCGTCGGGGGATCGTCGTCGGTCGGGGGCTCGACGGGCTGGGCCAGCGCGGGGGCGGCCAGGAAACAGGCCAAGCCCGCGATCGCGAGCAGCCGCCGCGCGTGCCCGCCACGGGCCGGATGGGCGAGGGTCAACATCGTCCTGAATGGTCGCTTGCTGTGGGTCAACCCGTTCCCGTTCCCCTGGCGAAGTCCTGGTCCGCGAGGCCCGCCTTGCCGCGCCACGCCACCCCGCCACGGGGTCGGACGTGCGTACTGGTGGGGACGATACCCGCGCCGCGTCCCGGCCACAAATGCCGGACGGGGGTTTGCGCGCATCACCGCACAATTGCGCACCAAGGCGGTGATGCGCGGGCCGGACCGGGGGTGCTCGAGACCCCGACCGAGGATTGTGGAAAAGCTGTTGAATCGTCGGCGGAGCGGGCGGTGAAAAATCTTCAGAAGTCTAATTCCATCACGCTCAACAGCTTGCGCGCGATGGAGCGAACAGTCGTCGAAACTTGCGACCCCCGCGCGAATGATGCGGTCGATTGGTCGCTGGGGTGTTTTGCTATCGTGGAAATCCCGGTGTAATCGCTCTGAGCGCTTCGGACCGATGGATAGGGTCCGCCGCGTCGTCCCGGGGGTTTTCCCGGAGCGTGCGATGCGGATTGCCGGCGACGCGTGCTGGTGGGTTGGGCCGGTGTGTGTGGGGAGGCTGTGTTGAGGCGAGCGCGAAAACTGGCCGTGGGATGTGTGGCGGCGGGGACGTTCGTCGCGGGCATTGTGCTGGCGTGGTACCTGTTCCGTCCGGGCGTGCTGGCGTCGGTTGGGACGGCCCAGTTGCTCCTGCTGATCGGGCTGTTCACGCTGCCGTTCGTCGCCCTGGCTGCGTGGGAGTTTGAGCGTCGGGCCCGTCACGCGGCGCCGGTGGCGCGCGGGCGCGAGTCGATGGGCACGGCCGATCGCGTCGCGCACGAGTTGAATCACGATTTCGCGGGCGAAGTCGCGGTGGGCGACGACGAGGTGATGGCGGCGGTCGCGGTGGAAGAGGCCGTCGACCGGGCGGCGATGGGGGCCGAGGCGGCGGAAGCCGCGGCGACGGCGCGCGAGAACATGCTGGTGGTTGAGCCGATGGTCGAGGTGGCGCGCGAGCTCTTGGAGCGAGCGGGGCGCGAGCCTGGGCATGACGATTCGCCGCGGCATCGGCATCCGGCCCATCCGCGTCGGCGCGCGCCCGAGGGCGTGAGCTGAGGCATCAGGGCCGGAAGTGATTGCAAGGCACGGGATCGCGTACGCGCGGAGGCCTTTGGCCGGTCGGCGCTCCGTGCCGACGCCTTCCCTTACTCCATCGCTCGTCGCGCGATGAGGGCCGTAGAGCGAGAAGATGTCGGCGCGGAGCGCCGACCCACCCAGATCGTGGTCAAGCCCGCAAAGCCGGGCTTGGCCACGCCACCCGGAGCCCACGCCGCCCGGAGACGAGGAAGGGAAGAGCACGGACGCGAGGATGGGTCCGTGGCACGCCGCAGGAGATCGTCGAACGGCCAAAGCGCCAAATGGACAAATGAAGAGAAGGCCGCTTCACCAAATGAGGCCACAGACCGGCGGGCACCTCCGGGCCACTCAAGAGCACCGATGTCGATGACGACATCGGCGTCACGATCGGCGGGCGATCAGCGCCCGTAGCGGCGGACGACGCCCTTGACGATGCCCTGCACCTGGCAGAACTTGACGCGGATGGGGTCGAAGGCGGGGTTGGCGGGCTGGAGGCGGATGTGGTCGTCCTCCTTGAAGAAGGTCTTGAGGGTGGTCGAGCCATCGGGCAGGAGGGCGACGACCTTGTCGCCGTTCTGCGCGACCTGGGTGCGCTCGATGAGGACGTAGTCGCCGTCGAGGATGCCTTCGTCGCGCATGGACTCACCCTCGACCTTGAGGGCGAAGGTGGAATCGCCGCGCGTGCCCGAGCCGATCACGTCGACCAGGTCGATCTCTTCCATGTCGGGGACGCGCTCGATGGGATTGCCGGCGGCGATTTTGCCGACCAGGGGGAAGCGGAGGGGGCGCGATTCGTCGGGGACGGCGATGCCGTCAGCGATCGACAAAGAGCGTGCCTTGTTGGGCTCGCGGATGAGGGCGCCCTTCTTGATGAGGGCTTCGACGTGCTCGAAGACCGTGACCTTGCTGACGCCGATCTCGTCCGCGAGCTCCTGCATCGTCGGGGAATAGCCCCGGCGCACGCGCCAGTCGCGGATGAGCTGCAGGATCCGAAGCTGCTTGGGTGTGAGATTCATGGCAACGCTCCCCAGAGAATCCGCCCGGGCCGGAGTTGGCCGGGCCATCCTCGTCCTTGGTGGTCGGGGTCGCCCCGCGGCGTCCCGACGAGTCCCACGCCCCGGAATCTCCCGATTCCGTGGGCGAACATTCCGAACACGCGCCGGTGGCGAACGCCGCCCCGGGCCTGAAAGCCTGATGTACTGCTGAATCCGCGGGACGGCTGTCGATCCAGTGGCGTTCGATGGCGCGGCGGAGCGACGCCGAGGCCGCGGGGCGAAGGGCGGAGAGGGCCCGCCAGATGCCCGAACGCTGGGCCACCATCTGGTGCTCGCACGCGACCAACACTCCCAAGCGCGACGCGATCCGTAGCGCGCGATCGGGATCGGAAGCCCCGACTTCGATGGCCGAAACTCCCACCGGGGAAACCGAGACCGGAACCGCCGGAGCCAGCGCGGCCAACCCCGTGACCGTCCCCGCGGTCATCGTCGCTTCGGCGTTGATCGCCGCGTTGCATTCGCACTCGGAGAGCCCGCCGCACTCGGCGCACACGACATCGAAATCCTTTTCCGAGGCGCGCGACCCGACCAATTCGTCCGATTCGGCGGGTGACCACAGGCGGCCGGCGTCGAGGGCCAGGTCGCGGAGGCAGGCGCCCAGGGCGCGAAGCAGCGACCACGGGCCGCCGTCCCCGGGCGCGGGGGAAAACTCCTGGCGATACTCGCCAGAGCCGAGGCAGATCACGGGCGTCATCGATCCATCCATCGCCGTCTCTCCGACCACCGCGCTGCCGAGCCGAGCGTCCCGCCCGACCCTGGCACTTTCCGGCTCGGGCGTCCGTTGCCCTCGCCGACCGCGGCGTCTCCGACGCACGCCACCCACTCAACCCGGCACGTCCTCTGACCCGTCTGCCCCGCCGAGCCGCTTCGAACGAACTGCCCACCAGTTCACTCAAGCTCGCTCAACTCGTGGACCACTCAAACTCGCTCGGCTTCCGAACTTCTCTCTCCCATGTGCCGTTCGATTCGTGCTGCCGTGTCCCTCACAGTTCCCGGCAATCGGTTTCGTCTGGCTCCTCTTTCGTCGGCCGAGCTACCGACATCCGATCAGATTTCGTGCCACTAGTTTGGTAGAAGATAGCCGCACATCCCCCCCACGTCAAGGCCATTTTCCGCCTTTCGTTCGGCATTGGGCATGGCCTCATCCGGCACCCGTGCGGGGTGTTTTTCTCGGACCAAGGCGGTCCGGTGGGTGGCAAGATGATGTGTAAATGTTTGCTGGAACGCTATTTCGAGGTTTTTTCGAAGTGCGGGCCGTCGCGACGGACCCTTCCCTGGATTTCCAGCATGGTCAGGGACGCGCGGAGAGCTCCCGCGTCCAGGCCCGTTCGGGTCATGAGCGCGTCGAGCGTGAGCGGTTCGGTGAGTGCTCGCAGAACAGGATCAGTCGGCGCACCAGCACCCTCCTCGATCGAGTGCTCTGCGCGGGCGATCGAGGGGTGCGTGATTGGCGCGTGGTCTGCTTCGTCGCGTGCCTTGTTCGGCTTGGCGCGGCGGCCCTTGGTCGGCGCTGGCTCGGGCGCGGGAGGTGAATCACTCGATGCGTCGAGGGGCAAGAGCGGTTGTTGTTCGGCGAGCGCGTACCGATCGGCGTGCGTGCCGTTGTGCTGATGGCGCGCGGGAGTTTCGATGAGCGCGATGACATCGCCGGGCTCGGTGACGAGCGCCGCTCCGCCCGACTTGATGAGCTCGAGGCAGCCGCGGCTGGTGGGAGAGTCAACCCGCCCGGGGAGGGCCATGACCTCCCGACCATGTTCCTCCGCGGCGAGTCGCGCGGTGATAAGGGAGCCGGAGCGGAGGTCGGCCTCGATCACGAGCACGCCGAGGCTCATCCCGGAGACGATGCGATTGCGGGCGGGGAAGTTTTCGGATTTGGGCTCGGTCTTGAGGGGGAGTTCGGAGATCACGACGCCGCGGCCTTCGGCGATGATCTCGTCGAAGAACTTCTGGTTTTCGGGCGGGTAGGTGTTGGAGAGGCCGCAGGCTTGCACGACGACGGTTCGCCCGCCGGCACGGAGGGCGGAGCGATGGGCGGCGGTGTCGATGCCGCGGGCGCCGCCGGAGACGATGGTGATGCCGCTGGACGCCAGGACGGAGGCGAAGCGTCCGGCCTGTTCCATGCCATAGTGCGAGCAGGCGCGCGAGCCGACGATGGCGAGGGCGAAGCGATCGCGTCCGGCGGGGTCGAACTGGCCGCGGACGTACAGGAGGGGCGGGGCGTCGGGGAGGGGGCGGAGGAGTTCGGGGTATTCCTGGTCGCTGCGCATGATGAGGCGGAGCGACATGGAGTGGGCGCGATCGAGCTCTGCCTTGGCGTGTTCGACGGCGGCGGGGCGTGCCGCCACGATGGCCGCAGCAAGGTTTTTGCTGATGATCCGGGATTGAACAAGCGGGGCCTGGGCGGCGTGCAGGGCGGCGAAGGCCGAGCCGAACGCGGCGACCAGCCGGGCGGCCCGGATCGGGCCGATGTCGGGGATCGAGGTGAGGGAGAGGAGCCAGAGCAGCTCCTCGTCGCGCGGGATGGAAGGGTGGCCGCTCACGAGAGGCTACTTCGGCGGGGTCGCGACCGGGCCGGAGCTGGCGGCGGGGTGGTGCGGCGATTCGTTGCTGGTATCGCCGAACGGGACGACGCGGGCCAGGACGCGGATGGCCTCGGCGGAGCGCACGTCGGTCACGACGCGGAGGGAAACGACGGCCTGGGTGTACATGAAGCGGGGGTCGGGCTCGCGGAGCGTGATGTAGACGTCCCAGCGATTCTGCTGCTCCTGGGTGGCGTCGCGCTCGATGGTCCAGCCGGCGCTTGGGGCCTGCACGACGACGATGTGCTCAGCGTTGGCCTGCTCGATCGAGACGGGTGGGCCCTGGAAGGCGGCATCGCTCGGCGGCGGTGGTCCCTGGGTCGACCCGCAGCCGATGATTCGTACACTGGTGACAAGCAGGAGCGCGGCGAGCCCGGGTTTGGCGAGCGCGGATACGCCACGCGCGTGGGCGTGGCGTTGGGTGCGGGGCATGCAGGGCATGGAAGGGCCTCCTGGTTCACGCGATGGTACACGAAGCGGCGTGAGGGATCGATGGGCGGGCGACCCCCGCGAATAGGTGGCAGTCGGATCGGTAGGCAGGGCGCAAGCCCGGGAGAGCGCGAACATGCAGTGGGCCATGGAGTCGGCCTGGGGACGGAACATGAAGATGGCGCGTCGCGGCCTGGTCGCGGCGCTGGCCATCGTGGCGGGCGTGTTTGGCGGCGTGCTGGGCGGGTGCTCCACGCTCGAGGGGCTGTTCACGGAAGAAGAAGCCTCGGCACCGACGCTGATGCGTTCGGAACCGGACGTTCGCGTGCGCGTGCGGAAGGGCGCGACGGCCGCGAAGATCGACGGGAGCGCGAAGTTTGTTGTGCGGGGTGTGAACTCGGGCAAGGTGCAGCTTTTGAGCGCCCCGATCATGCTGGCGAGCACGGCGGGCGGGCTGTCGGTGACGGACGTCGCGGGGACCAAGGCCGAGCTGGGCGCGGGGACGGACCTGGAGATCATTCCATGGGACGGGGCGGGTGCGCCGAACTCGTTTGACAGCGCGGCGACGATCGCGGCGGGCGGGCAGGATCGGGCGCGCGACTCGAAGCAGAGCGTGATCGGTGGGTTGCCCAAGCTGAAGCTGGATGGCGTTGGGCATCCAGGCTTTCTGGTGGTGCGTCCGAGGTCGGACGAGGGCGCGGACCGGTTCGACGTGGTCGCGGTGATGCAGATGGAGGAGTATCTGCCGGGCGTGGTGGTGAAGGAGATGTTCCCCAAGTGGCCGCAGGAGGCGTTCGCGGTGCAGGCGGTGGCGTCTCGGAGCTATGCGCTGCACGAGCGTGGTCGGGCGCGGAAGCTGGGGCGGTGGTTTGACGTGGAGGCGACGACGGCGGACCAGGTGTATGGAGGATCGCACGCCAACGCGGCGGCGTATGACGCGGTGCGTCAGACGCGCGGGCAGGTCGTGGCCTACGGCGGGGAGATCGTGCGGGCGTACTACTCGAGCACATGCGGGGGGCGGGCGGCGTCGGCTCGGGATGTGTTCCCGACTGACAGCGCCAGTTCGTTCAACATGGTCGGGCCGCTGCAGACCAAGGGACGCGACGCGTTCTGCGAGAGCGCGACCTATTACCGCTGGGACGTGGTGCGGAGCGACGACGACGTGTCGCGGCGGCTTCGCGCGTGGGGAAGGGCCAGCGGCAAGCCGATCGCGGATATCCGGCGCGTGCGCGCGTTCAGCGTGAAGCGCACGGGTGACGCGGGGCGGCCGACGCGGTTTGTGGTGACGGACGACTCGAACACGAGCTATGAGATCGCGGCGGAGGAGCTCCGGAACGCGCTGAACACGGAGACCGAGGGCGCGGCGCCGTTGACCAAAGAGACGCGGGTGTACAGCGGGGACATGACGATCGAGGTTTGGGCCGACACGGTGCGGATCCGCGGGCGCGGGTTCGGGCATGGCGTGGGGATGTGCCAGTGGTGCGCCAAGGGGATGGTGGAGCGCGGGAAGAAGTGGCAGCCGTGCGTGCGCGCGTTCTATCCGGGGTGCTCGATCCGCAGGGCGTATTGAGGGCGGGCGCGGGAGAGCGCGGCGAAAGCGAAGGCAAGGGCAAGGGCATGGGCGTGGGCGTGGGGGCGGGCGCGCCGGTATGCTGCGCCCATGCGAAACATGATGGTTCGTCTGGTGGCGGCGTGCCTCGCGCTGGCGGTGATTATTCCCGACGCGATCGCTCGGCAGGACAAGAACGATCTCCCCGGTTTGACGCGGAACGCGCGCGTGGCGCGGGTGCTCCCGGCGGACGTTGGCGAACGGGCGAGGGTCTTGCTGACGCTGATCGCGGGCGACCTGAGCGACGAGCAGGTGAAGGAACTGGGCGAGGTCGCGCCGAACGTGAAGATCGTGCGCGCCAAGGGGCGCGACGAGGCGATGAAGCTCGCGCCCGAGGCGGACGGGGTCGACGGGCGCTGGGTGAGCGCGGAGTTCCTGGGCAAGGCCAAGAAGCTGTCGTGGGTCCACTCGCCCAGCGCGGGCGTGGATCGGCTGTTGACGATCCCCGGCCTGCGCGAGAACGCATCGCTGGTCGTGACCAATGCTCGCGGCGTCCACGGCCCGGCGATCGCCGATCACGCGATGGCGATGCTGCTCTCGCTGACGCGCCAGTTGGCGTGGTATGGCGACGCGCAGGAGAAGGAAGCGTGGACGCGTGACGAGCCGCCGACGCGCGGCGTGGCGCTGGCGGGCAAGACGATGCTCGTGGTCGGGATCGGCGGGATCGGAACCGAGATCGCCAAGCGGGCGCACGGATTCGACATGCGCGTCATCGCGACGCGGCGGAGCGACGCGCCCTCGCCCGAGTTTGTGGAGCATGTGGGCAAACCGGACGAGCTTGCGGCGATGCTGCCCAGGGCGGATGTGGTCGCGATCTGCGTGCCGTTGACCAAGGAAACAGAGCGGCTGTTCGACGAGAAGATGATCGGCGCGATGAAGCGCGGGTCGTACCTGATCAACATCGCGCGCGGGAAGGTCGTGGACACGCCGGCGCTGGTGGCGGCGCTCAAGGATGGGCGGTTGGCGGGCGCGGGGCTGGATGTGACGGACCCGGAGCCTTTGCCCGCGGGGCACGAGCTGTGGGGGCTGAAGAACGTGGTAATCACGCCGCATGTGGCGGCGGACGGGGAACTGACGGATCAGCGCTGGTGGGCGTTGTACAAGGAGAACGTGCGGCGGTTCGGCGCGGGGGAAGCGCTGCTCAATTGCGTGGACGTGGAGGCGGGGTATTGAGGAGGGCAGGAGGCGTTGGGGCCGGGCGTGGCACGGGTGGCAGGAAGGGGCGGGCGGACGATGTGGGTGGGGAAGGTGCCGTATCAGTTCCAGTCCGCGCCGCCATCGGAGCGCAGGGCGTTGCGGTCCTTTCCGTCCGGCCCGTGATGCCAGGGTGTCGAATCGCCCGCGGCATATCGGAGGGAGATCGGCGCGTCGGCGAGGACGATCAGGCGCGTGTCGTCGGCCTGGCGTGAAACTCGGCTCATGGCGTTTTGGATGCCGTCCATCTTGTAGGCCTGGACCAAGGCCGCGAGTTCATACTCGTAGCTCATTCCGAACCTGTTTGCCACCACCCGATCCGGCGGGCAGCGCCACGGGAGCGCCGCATCAACCTCGCCCGTCGGACCGAGTTGAGGACGGGCGCCATCCATGTGTGCCGAGAGAGGTTCGATCAGTCCGGGCTTCCCGGCGGGAAGATCGGGCAGGATCGCGGAATCGGGAAAGAGCCCCTGGTGGGCGTTTCGGTACAACGCAAGAGCCTGCCCCAGGCTTCGAAGGTTTGACAGGCATGTTGTTCTGGCGGCCGTGGCGCGAGCTGAAGCCAGCGCGGGAAGCGAGATCGCGATCAGGAGAGCCACGATCCCAAGGACGACCAAGAGCTCGATGAGCGTGAACCCAGTGGGCTGGGAGGACGGCCTGCGGGCCGCCATTCGAGCGAGCATTTGAGAGGCGGCGTGCACTGCGTACTCCGGTCCCGGCGTCACTTCTGAGGGCGCAGAATGGCCACGATGACCGTGTCGGCGAGCGTTGGATCAAGCCCGGGCTCTTGCAAGGTCTGGTTTGCCATCTCTTTGATGTATGGATCATCCCTCAGACCAAGTCCGGCCGCGACGAGGTACGCCTGACCCAGTATCTTGGGGTCGTTCCAGAACTCACCGATGATGTCGCGGGTGGCGTTCCGGGCGATTTCCAATTGCTCGTCACTCAACTCTCGAATGGAGGCGGGATGAAACAGCCCGTTGCAATACCTGGCGACGCGTGCGCGGTCGGGGCCTTCAAAGTCCGCGTACCGCGTCGCCAACCGGCGCAGCTCCGTCGGGGACATGCGCGCAATCGCGCCGGGGTCGCCGCAAAGTTCACAAATGGCGGTTGCGACCTCCATGCTCACATGAACTTTCTGGGCGTACTCAACTGCTTCGGCGTGGACTTGGGACGCCCGATCCCGCCGGTGCATCTCGCGAAGGATCGCCCGGCCGCCAAGCCACCCGGAGGCGATCAAGGACAACCCTGCCAGCACAACCGCTACTCGGCGCCGACTCTGCGAAGACGCGCCACGCGTGAGGTCGTTGGTCCGCATCGTCTAATCCTGTCACTGTGGGCAGCCGGCACTGGTCTTGCCGTTGGTGCAGAAGAAGAACCAGCACGCATTATAGCAATTATTACTCGCGTCGCAATGGGTATCACAGCAACGCGTGCAGGAGTTGAAGTCTGCCTTGTCTTGGCACCCGGATTGGTAGCCGCACAAAGCGCCGCCTGGGTTCGGGTCCGGTGGCCAAGGATATGGCCACCCGTCGGCGATGGCGGAGCACGCAATCCCAGCGGCAAAGCACAGGCCGAGACGGGTGATGTTTCGCGTTTGCATCAGTTCGAGTCCCTTCAACAAGCTGGTCTATCGCACAGAATCGTTCACGACCCTCCTCCGAGCCTATCCCCCCCCCCCCCCCTCAACCCGTCAAGTCGAGTTTGGCATCCCGTCTAACCCCGGGATTACTACCATCCCCGCGTGCTCTGGCAACCATCACTCCCCGAGGTGTATCGCACGCTGAGCGAGGACGAGCTCGCGGCCCGGATCGACGCGCGCCGCAAGGAGCTCGGCGATTCGCTCTTCATCCTGGGCCACCACTACCAGACCGATCAGGTCGTGAGGCACGCCGACGCGACGGGCGATTCGCTCAAGCTCTCGCAGGTCGCCGCCCGCGTCGCCAAGGAACGCCCGGTGAAGTACGTCGTGTTCTGCGGCGTGCATTTCATGGCCGAGACGGCGGACATGCTGACGCCCGACCATGTCGCGGTGATCTTGCCCGATCTTTCCGCGGGCTGCTCGATGGCGGACATGGCGCAGTACGACGACACGGTCGAGGCGTGGGATTCGATCCAGCGCGTGATCAAGGACGCGAAACTGAACGCGCGTGTCGTGCCCATCACCTATGTGAACTCGTCGGCGGCGATCAAGGCGTTTGTCGGAGCGAACGGCGGCGCGTGCTGCACCAGCTCGAACGCAAGGCAGGTCTTCGCGTGGGCCCGCGCGGGCGGCACGATCCCGACGCGCCCGGGCGAGGAGATCAAGGTTTTGTTCCTGCCCGATCAGCACCTGGGGCGGAACACGGCCGCGGCGGCGGGGATCGATGTCGCCACGCGGGCGGCGCTCTATGACCCGCGCGCGGCGCACGCGGGCAAGGAGCTGGGCGGCTCATCGCGCGGGGCGATCGAGCGGGCGGAGGTGATCCTGTGGGCGGGGCATTGCTCGGTTCACAAGCTGTTCCGCCCGGAGCACTGCCGCGCGATCCGCGAGGAAAACGAGCGCGAGAAGGCGGCGGGCGCGACGCGCGAGGGCGTGAAGATCCTGGTTCACCCGGAGTGCTGCAAAGAGGTTGTGGACCTCGCGGACTTGTCGGGGTCGACGGAGTTCATCATCCAGGCGATCCGCGCGTCGGCGCCGGGATCGCGCTGGGCGGTTGGTACCGAGACGCACCTGGTGGGAAGGCTTGCGAAAGAGGCCGCGGCACGGGGCGTTGAGGTGCGCATCCTGAGCGATTGTCAGTGCCTGTGCACGACGATGTACCGGATCGATGAGCCGCATTTGTTGTGGGTGCTCGATCACCTGGCGGGCGGCCTGTCGAAGGACGGCAAGGCGAAGATCGTGAACCAGATCAGCGTGCCGGGGAAGGTGCGCGAGCAGGCGCTGTTGGCGGTCGATCGGATGCTGGAGTTGTCGAGGCCGGGGGCGAAGGCGGGCGTGGATTGAGGCCAAGCGAAAAGTGGCAAAGTGGTCAAGTGGTCGAGTGAGTTCGGCGCGAACGGGCGATCTCGTTGCGTCGACCCGGACCTTCGCAATGCCTCATACGGATTCTCGTTGGAACATGCGCTTGGAGGGCCTGAAGGAACCCCACGCGGAGCGTGGGGGTAGCCCAAGTCACGCGCGGTTTCCAAGCAGAATCCGTATCAGGTCCGGCGTCCGAAGGCGCGGGGCTCGAGGACGTAGAGCTGAAGCGGTGAACTGGGCGCGTAGGCCGGTCGCCCTTGATGCGGCACCTCTCCCCCGCGCGTCGCAACGCGGCGAAAGCGAAGTCCCAAGGTCCGAGAATTGGGATTGTGTGATCCTGAAAATAAAGGAGAGCCGGGCGGAATTGTGCTTGAAGTGGGGTCAAGCACCCAGTAGTCTCGGCGGTGTCCTTTGAGGAGAAGAGAGATGGGAAAGAATCATAATGGCGGATCGTTTTCTCGTTCAAGCGCGCTCATCGCTGTTTGCGCTTGTGTCTTTGTGACGAGCTCGGCGTGCGCTCAGCCGACTTGGCTGGGCAACCCGGCGAGCGTCTATGCCACGGCGACGAACCCGTTCGAGCTCGCGTTCGGGCCGGGGGGGGTTCTTTTCGCCGGACACCACTCACCGAGCAACGGGGCGGCCGATATTTATCGGATTCCGGCGGGCGGGGGCGCGGCGGTCGCGTTCGGCTCGATCACACCCGAAGACCCCGACGGGATTGATGTGTACGACGGCTATGTCTACGCCTCGACGGAAGGCCCGGTGTATCGCACCGAGATTACGACCGGCATAACGACCCTCTGGGCGAGCGCGAGCGGATCACCCAATCAGTCGAGCATGGTCATTGACAAGGACGGCACGTATTTCACCGCTGGAACGGCGGTTGTCGGTAACGCACGGGACGGCGCCGATGTTGAATTGTTGTTTGCCGGCAGCCCTGCGCAGACGCTGGTTTCCTCGCCCAAATTGTCGGTCGTGCGTTCCATCCAGTTCGCGGCGGGCGGCCTGTACTGCACCGAGACGCTGGAAGACCTCGGCGTCTGGGCGATCGCGCCGGACGGGTCGATTGCCAAGGTCTCCGATGGCGGTCATGCCTGGTCTCTCCCCGATGCGATGGTGTATCAGCCGTCGACCGATTCGTTCATCGTCGGTGACGGCGAGAATCTCTACTCGCTGCCGCGCGCCGGCGGCGCGGTACAACAGGTCGGTTCGGGGTTCGGCCAGATCAGCGGCCTCACCTTTGACGACGCCGGGCATTTGTACGTCTCCGATTTGACGAACCATGTGGTCTGGCGGGTTGTGCCCGCGCCGGGGGCCGTGACTCTTTTCTTCGCCAGTGCTGGCATGTTGATCCGCCGTCCCGCCCGAGGTGTGCGGGTTCGCGATGCCTCCCGCTCGTCGGCGCGATGAGCGATGGCGGGCGCGTTGTCGAAGGACGGCAAGGCGAAGGTTGTGAACCAGATCAGCGTGCCGGAGAAGGTGCGCGCAGGCGCTCTTGGCGGTTGATCGGATGCTGGAGTTGTCGAGGCCGATGGCGAGGGCGAGCGTGGACTGAGGGCGAAGAGGAGGCGGATCGGCTCTCCGTTCGTCCGTCGTCGGCGCGGGGCAAGCGGCGGCCCGCGGCGTGTTGCGCGGGTCGGCGAATTCTTCTCCCAATCCGCGCGGCCGTCCGCGAAGAGCGAGTTGCGCTCTTTTCCGTTTGGGCCGCGGTGCCAGGGGGCTGAATCACCCGCGGCAAGTCGCGCGGCGGCGCCTGCGTCCGAGAAGAGGACCAGGCCGCCGTCGGTGTCCGCCGTGTTCGCGACTTTGGCGTGCGGGTTCTGCGTGCCGCCAAGTTTGTACGCCATGATCAGCGTCGCGAGTTCATACTCGTAGCTCATTCCGAAGCGTCGCGCGACGACTGCGTCGGAGCGACAGCGCCACGGGGCGTCCGTTTCGACATCGCCCGCCGCGCCAACGCGAGGAAGGGCGCAGTCCAAGAAAGGTGAGAGGGGTTCGATCACGCCGGGCTTTCCGGCCGGGATGTCCGGGAGCAAGTCCGCGTCCGGGAAGCGATCCTGGTGCCGGCTTCGGTACTGGGCAACAGCCTGCCCGAGTCCTCTGAGATTCGACAAGCACGCCGCCCGCGCGGCGCGCGCCTTCGCGGCCGCGAGCGCCGGGAGAGTACGCCCGACCAATACAGCAACGATCCCGATCACGACCAGCAGCTCAACTAGAGAGAAACCCCCGCGGCGCCCCGGCGGTCTCCCCCTCGGAGCGAGAGAGTGGTGACGTTGCGCCGAGTGGTTTCCCGTCGGCATGGCTATTTTTCCTTTTCGCTCTTCTTCTTGGGAAGTACGGAGTGGGAGATCATGCTGATCAACTCGGGCGCCATCCCCGGGGCTTGAATCGTATCGAGCGCCATTTCTTGAATGTATGGCTCGTCCCGCATCCCGAGGCCGACCGCGATGAGATAGGCCTGCCCGATGATCTTGGGATCGTTCCAGAACTCTCCGATGATCTCCCTGGTGGCGTTCCGCGCGATCTCCAGCTGTTCCTGTCTGAAATTCCTGATCGAGGCGGGATGGAACAGCGCGTTGCAATATCCGGCCACCCGGCGACGATCCTTGCCCTCGAACTCCGAGTACCAAATGCTCCAGCGCTTCAACTCATCCAGCGGCAGCTTCTGGAGCTGGTCGGGGTCCACGCCCATCGTGCAGATCGCAACCGACGCGTCCATACCTGCACCGGTTTTCTTGGAGAACTCAACGGCCTCGGCGCGGATGCGCTCATCACGCTCCTTCCGGTGCCGTTCCCCGAGCAACCAGCTTCCGACGAGCCACCCACCCCCGATCAGGACGACGCCGAACAGAACCATCGTCCGCCTCGGACGCTCTCTCAACGCACCGAACGCGCTCGTGAGCCGACGCCCCCGCATGTTTTTCTCCGTACCCCCGCCGCGATACTTCATGGTCCGCAACGGTTGCGGCCACAACCACCGGGAGTCTTACGCTTGCGGACAGGTCGGATCGGAGGAACTAAAGCGGCAGAAGTGGTTCCAGCAGGCATTGTTGCAATTGTTACTGTCGTCGCAATTTGCCTCACAACAGCGACGGCAGTCGTAGAAGCTTGATCGCTCGTAGCACCCCGCGTTGTGCCCGCACAGCGCACCCCCCGGGGTGGGGTCCGGCGGCCAGGGAAACGGCCATTCGTCGGCAAACGCCCTGCCCGCCAAACCCGCAATGAAGCACAACCCAAGCCTCAGCACCCGAGAGGAACGCTTCATCACACTCCCCTTGAATAATGTACGTCAGGAGTCCGGCCCAACGATCGTGCGCAGAATACCCCCCCCTCCCTGCTTGTCAACCTGGGTGCCGTGGGATTGCAGTCTTTTCTCGGAAACGCCGTATCGTTCGATCACAGTACCACGGAACCTCTGATCAATTCAAACCGCGGAGCGAACATCGCCTCCCTTGGTCCAGAAAACCCGCTTCGGAGAAGCGGGCCACCAAATACTCAGAAGTTCCCTACGTTCATTCGACCCTGCGCCGCGGTCGCCGCTTGTTTCAGATCGCGGGCGGGGCGGGGAAGTCGGACGTGGTGTCGTTGACGTGGTTGAAGTAGTTGGTGTAGAGGGCCAGCGCGTAGTTGGCGATCGCTTCGGCGACGTGGGCGTCGGAGTATCCGGCCTTCTTGAAGGCGGCGAGGTCGGCGTCGTTGACGAAGCCGCGCTTCTCGTGGATTTTGAGGGCGAACTTGGCCAGGGCGTCGAGCTTGGGGTCGCTGAGCGTGCCGCGGCGGGCCTCGATGGTCTGGGCCTCGGTGAGCCCGGCGCCCTTGCCGATGGCGGTGTGGGCGGCGATGCAATAGTCGCAGTTGGTGGCCTGTCCGACGGCGAGCTGGATGACTTCGCGCTCCTTGGCGGAGAGTTCGCCGCGGGCGAGGGCGCCGGACATGCCGAGGTAGACATCGAGGGCGGCGGGTCCGGCGGCCATGGAGCGGAAGATGTTGAAGTGCTTGCCCTTGAGGGGGCCTTCGAAGATCTCCTTGGCGCGGCCGGTGGCGGTGGCGGGGTCGACGGGGGTGATGCGGGCCATGTGGGTCTCCTGTGAAAGGTCGTCGCACCTTGGAGGCGCGCGGGTGCGTGTGGGTTCCCGGAAAAAGGTACGCCGTTGCGGGCGGGGGTTCGCGGCGGTGGGTGGTTGCGCCACTCGGGGCGCGTCTCGTGGGTCGCGTCATGGAGGGATTGCCGGATCGCGTCGTGTTTGGAGCGAGCGCGGGCCGTACGCTTGAGCGAGGCGAACCATGGGGCGGCGTGATGCGCGTAACTCTCTTCACCGACACGCTGGGCGACGTGAACGGCGTGTGCCGCTTCATCCAGAACGTCGCCGAGATGGCCGAGCGGACGGGACGCGATCTTGAGGTCATCACCTCGACGCGTCTGCCGGTGCCGACGCGATCGAACATCTACAACTTTGCGCCGCTGGTCGCGGGCGCGATCCCGAAGTATGAGAATCTCGAGTTGGTGCTGCCGCCCTTGACGAAGATCCTGCGTCACCTGGACAGGCACCAGCCCGACGTGATCCACATCTCGACGCCCGGGCCGATGGGCCTGATCGGGTACATCGCGGCCAGGATGCTGCGCGTGCCGGTGCTGGGCGTGTATCACACGGACTTCCCGGCGTACATCGACCAGCTCTTTGACGACCACGCGATGACGTGGACGACGCGCCAGTACATGACGTGGTTCTACCGTCCGTTCAAGGCGGTCTTCACGCGCTCCGCGGACTACGCGGACCGCCTGGTGTCGCTGGGCTTGCCCCGCGAGCGCATGACGGCCCTGGCGCCGGGCGTGGACACGAGTGTCTTCGATCGGCGATTCCGCGATCCATCGATCTGGTCGCGATACCCCGCGACGGCGGGCGGCGACACGACCGGCAACAGCAAGCCCGGCGACGAAACGCGGGGCGACGGCGTCGTGCGCGTGTTGTATGTGGGGCGCGTCAGTATCGAGAAGAACCTGCCCTTGCTGAACACGGTGTGGAAGCGGGCGGCGGCGAGGCTCCGTGCCGCGGGCGCGCGGGCGCAGCTTGTGATCGTGGGCGACGGGCCCTTTCGCGAGACGATGGAGCGCGAGCTGGAGGGAAGCGGCGCGGTGTTCCTCGGTTTCCGGCACGGCGCGGAGCTGTCGGCGCTGTACGCGTCGAGCGATCTTTTCGTGTTCCCCTCGGTGACGGACACGCTGGGCCAGGTGGTGATGGAGTCGCAGGCGTCGGGGCTGCCGGTGCTGGTGAGCGATGTCGGCGGGCCGAAGGAAGTGGTCGACGCCGGGCGGACGGGCTTTGTGTTGCCCGCCGACCGGCCCGACCTGTGGGTGGATCAGATCGCGTCGCTCGTCACCGACTCCGAGCGACGGCGCGCGATGGGCGAGGCGGCGTTTGAGTCGATGCGGGCGATGTCGATCGAGCGATCCTTCGAGCACTTCTGGCGTGTACACGAGGACGCGTGGCGCAAGCATCGGTTCGGCGGGCGGAAGGCCGACGTGCCCGGTGCGCCCGTGGACACCGGCACGACGCCCGCGGCGCGGGAGGCGAGCCCGGAGGTTCACGCCGACTCCGCGTGCGCATGAAGAAAGCCCGGGCGGACCGGGCTTTCGGCTCTTCGCGCGGCTGATCGCGCGACGAGGTGGCTTGGCCTGTCGTTCAGGCGGCGCGGCGGAAGGACTTCTTGGCCGTCGTGCGCGAGAAGCTGAAGAAGCTCTTCTTCGCGGTGGTGCGGCTGTTCTTGGTCGAGTTGGAGCGGCTGGCCTTCTTCGCGCTGGTGCGCTTCCAGGTCTTGTTCTTGGCGGGCGTCCACGCCTTGGCGGTGGTCGACTTGGTGGTCTTGCGAGCCGTCTTGCGAGCCGTCGCGCGCCAGTTCTTGCGGGTAGCGGACTTGCGGGCGGTGGACTTGGTGGTCTTGCGAGCGTTCTTGCGGGCCGTGGTGCGTTTGGTGTTCTTGGTCGTGCGGCGTTTGCTGAAAGCCATTCTGGTGACTCCGTTCACGGGGCGGCGGAGGCGCTCGCCCTTGACTGGGCCGACCACGCCCCTGCGTGGTTACATCGGCCGATTTGCAAATCGTCATGGGGCCAAGCCCGCATGAGCCAACCTCGCAAGAATCCGATAGAGGAGGACGCGGTTTCGCGCTCCTTTTCGGAGCGAGACCGCACTGGAGCCGCCGATGACCGCCGATCGAACCGCCACGCCCGGACCCTGGTCGCCCGAATCGTGGCGTCGTTTCCCGCATTCGCAGATGATCGACTATCCCGATCGGGCGGAGCTCGACGCCAGCGTCGAGCTGCTCCGCTCGCTTCCCCCGCTCGTCACGTCGTGGGAGATCGAGCGGCTCAAGTCGCTGATCGCCGACGCCCAGAACGGCCAGCGCTTCCTGCTCCAGGGCGGCGACTGCGCCGAAACCCTCGACGATTGCCGGGCCGACATCATCACCAACAAGCTCAAGATCCTTCTGCAGATGTCGCTCGTCATGGTTCACGGCGGAAAGAAGCCCGTGATCCGCGTGGGGCGCTTCGCGGGCCAGTACGCCAAGCCGCGCTCGAGCATGAGCGAGACGCGAACGATCGACGGGCAGCCGGTGACGCACCCCAGCTATTTCGGCGACCTGGTCAACCGCGCGCCGTTTGACGCCAAGAGCCGGCGGCCCGATCCGTACCTGCTTGTCCGCGCGTACAAGCACTCGTCGATGACGCTGAACTTCATCCGCTCGCTGGTGGAGGGCGGCTTCGCGGACCTGCACCACCCCGAGTATTGGGATCTTTCGTTCTTCGGGGCCGCCGGGCTTCCGCCCGCGCGACGCGCGGAGTACGAGCAGATGACCGCGACGCTGGCGGACGGCCTGCGTTTCATGGAAGCGCTGGGCGAGCGCGCGGTGGGCGAGATGAACCGCGTGGAGTTTTTCACCAGCCACGAGGGGCTGAACCTGTACTACGAAGAGGCCCAGACGCGGCGCGTGCCGCGGCGCGAGGGGTACTACGACCTCACCACCCACCTGCCCTGGATCGGCGAGCGGACGCGCGAGCTGGGCGGGGCGCACATGGAGTATTTCCGGGGGATTCAGAACCCCATCGGCATCAAGCTCGGGCCGGGCGCGGCGCCGTCGGACGTGCTGGCGCTGTGCGGCGCGCTCAACCCGCGCAACGAGCCGGGGAAGATCATCCTCATCACGCGCCTGGGCCAGGGAAGGGCCAAGCAGGTGCTCCCGGCGCTCATCGACGCGGCGCGCAAGGCCGAGGTCCGCGTGCTGTGGGTGTGCGACCCGATGCACGGCAACGGGATCAAGACCGCCTCGGGCATCAAGACCCGCTCGTTCGACGCGATCGCCAGCGAGCTCGAAGAGACCTTTGACGCTCATCAGTCGTGCGGCACGCACCTGGGCGGCGTTCACTTTGAGCTGACGGGCGACGACGTGACCGAGTGCGTGGGAGGCGCCGCGGGCATCACCGAGCATCACCTCACGCGCAACTACGCGACGCTGTGCGACCCGCGTCTGAACTATCAGCAGGCGCTGGAGCTGGCGTTCATCGTGGCGCGCCGGCTGACGCCGAGGAAGTCATGAGTGGCCGCCAAGGCCTCTCCACGCGGTTGCTCATGTGCCATGTGAAGGTATTTCATGTGAGCTCGTGGCCCATGGCCGCCGCGCGCTCGTCCAGAATTCGGCGCCACTCCGCTCGCCGTCACGATTCCACGTCCGCTCTCGTTATTCGCTGCTCGGGTCGGCGCGGTGGGGGCGCGAACCGCGAAACTCCCGGTCAAGTCGGGGCATGTGAGCGCCGATAGCCCTCACGGGGAAGCCCAGTGGGGAAGCCCGGTGGGAATCCCAATGGGAAGTCAGGTGGGGCAAGGACGCCCCGACCGCCTTCCCGGTTTACGCGAGGCCCGACCATGTCTCACGAGCCCGAGATTCGAGAGACGCTCCCCTTTGACCGGCGGCGCGCGCGTCGGCGGATCGCGGCCGGCACGGTCATGGCCACCATCACGACGCCCGACGGCGATTCCACGCTGGCGCGCGTGCGCCTGCAGGACATCTCGACGACGGGCGTGGGCCTGCGCAGCGACACGCCGCTGGCGAACGGCACGGTGGTCGCGGTGTATTCCGAGGGCTCGCGGTTCCCGAGCGCGTCGGGCATGGTGGTTCGCTGCCTGCCCATGGGCAATGGCTACCGCGTGGGCCTCGATCGTCGCCTGCGCGAAGTCGCCTGAGCGATCCGCATCAATCTGATCGGGCGGCCGCGTGTCTTATCGCGCGCCATGCCATTGATGGAGCGCCTTGAAGACGCGCTCCACGTCGTGTTCCTGCACGTTTCCCATCGTCGCGATCTGGGCCCAGCCGCGTGGCGGCAGGTATGGGCTCTGCACGTTGATCTCGAACCCCGCCGCCCGACACACCAGCGCGAATCGCTCGGGGGACTCTCCCGGCGGCGGCTCGAAGGTCGTCACCGTCGGGCTGGCGCACGCGTCGGGCGCGATCGGCCGGGCGTCCGCGCGACGCAGCCCGGCGCGCACCATCGCGCCGAGGCGGCGCAGGCGCGCGTACTCGGCCTCGCGCTTTTCTCGCGAGGCGAATCGCTCCAGCGCCGCGTCGAGCGTGTTGATCAGCGTCGACGCGATCGTGAAGCGCGGGCCGCGCGTGTCGAAGGCGGCCCGGGCGTCGAGCGCGAGCGGCACGGTGTTCGTCGGCAGCCCGCGGAGCGCGCCGGCGCTCCCGAGCAGGATCGCCAGCCCGGCCAGCGAGCCCAGGCACTTGCCGCTGGCGCTGGTCGCCAGGAACACACCGTCGAGATCGAGCGGCACGCTCCCCAGCGTGCTGACGCAGTCGAGGCACACGCGCAGGCCGCGACCGCGTGCGCGCGCGAGGAGATCGTCGATCGGGTTCAGCACGCCGGTGCTGGTCTCGCCATGAACGCCCCAGACCCACGCGCCGGCATCGAGTCCTTTCAGCGCGGCGTCCACTTCGTCCATGTTCCAGGCACGCCCCCACGCGAATTCGAGCATCTTGAACTCGAGCCCCCAGCGCCGCGCCTGTTCGGCCAGCCGCGCGCCGAACTCGCCATTGACGAGCACCAGCCCCGCGCGGCGCGGGCGGAGCGACGCGAGCGTCGCCGCCACGCACTCGTTGGCGAGCGTGCCGCTCCCCATCATCATCGCCGCGTCCACGCCGCCCGCCATCGCGCCCAGCACGTCGCGGCAGCGCTCGAAGCGCGCGACGCAGGCCGAGGTCCGGTGCGAGACGGCGCGCTCCGCCAGCGCCCGCTCGACCTCGGGCGAAAACTCCGGCGGCCCGGGGAGCAGCGAGATCACGCGTTCCGCCGGCGTGGGCGTCTCGTTCGATTCCGCGTGCCGCTCCAGGCGCGCCGCGATCCGGCGCATGGGCGCGGGGAGGTTGTCGACCGCCATGGCGAGCGGCGTGAAGAACGCGTGGCCGGTTGCCCGCTCCGCGCCGATCGCTTCAAAGCCGAGTTTGCGGTACATGCCGAGCTGCCGGCGCACGCCCGACGCGAGCAGGTGCGAGTATCCCGCGTCGCCGGCGTGCCGGTAGAGCAGCAGGAGGAGCCCCGGGAGCACGACGCTCTTGCGTTCCGTGGGGCGCACCGCCAGCAGGCGGACTTCCAGGGGGCGCGGGCAATGGCGGTCGATCCAGGAGGGGTCATCGAGTCGCGACTCGACGGAGAAGGGCGGCCGATCGTGCACCGCCAGCATCGCCACCACCTCCGGGCCGCGCTTGGCGATCAGGTAGAGGTTTCGATCGTGGAACTTGTCGACGAGCGCGGGGCCTCCGGGGTCTTCGTGCTGCCCGATCTCGCGGACAAAGGTGAGGTAGTTCAGTTCGTGGACCTGGCGGAGTTCGTCGGCGGAGTCGGCGCGCTTGAACGTCAGGCCGGCGAGGTAAAGGTGCGGCGGGCGGCGGGGGTGCGGACGAGGGGGGAGCTGGCCGGCGAGCATGGGATCGCCTCCGGGGCGGATGACCCGACGGCGCGAGTGTACGCCGCGGGGATTGCTATAGTGTACACTAACAACGCGGGCGGAACTTTTCCCGGGATTCGCGTCTGGGGGCGCGTCGAGCCCTATCCCTCGATCAGCACTTCGCGCGTGGGCGCATTCTCGCTCTCGTCCAGCAGGCCGCGGCGCCACAGCCAGCGCTTCAGCAGCATGAACTGCTGCGCCAGGGCACGCACGATGCCCGCCGCGCCAGAGTTCGGCGAAGGAACGCCCGACGGCGCAACCACGCCCGGCGGTGCAACCGCGCCCGGCGGTGCAACCAAGCCCGACGGTGCAACCAAGCCCGACGGTGCAACCGCGCCCGATGGCGCAACCAAGCCCGACGGCGTCTCGCCCAGCGACACAAACTCCGGCGCCAGGCCCATCGCGCTCTTCCGCTCGCGCGACACGAACTCGCGCGAGTACGCCAGCTCGCCCTCGCTCGTAATATCGCGCCCGAAAAGGTCCAGCGCAAACTCGCGGCTCGTCTTCGCGAACTTCCACGCCGCCCGCCCCAGGTTGTACTCGCGACGGATCACGTCGCGCGGCGTGTATCGATGGTCGTGCAACGCCGCGGCTTTGGGCTCGAACAGCACCGGCGTCTTGAACGCCCGCGCCAGCCGGAACGCCAGCTCGATGTCGTCATAGCCGTAGGTGTCGGCGTGATCGGCAAAGCCCCCGACCTCGCGGACCAGATCGAGCGGCGCGGAGAAGTTCAGCCCGTAGCAGAATCGATAGCCCCAGTCGTGCCCGGGCCCGAGCGTGGCGGCCTTGGCGTACATCTGGTCATAAAAGAAGATCAACGAGGTCTCACGCACCATGCGATCGAACAGCGTGTCGCCCGCGTGGACCTTCCAGGGCGAATCGCCAACCACGATCGCGGGCCCCGGGGCGGCCAGGTGCCGACGGGCGTGGGCCGCCAGAAAGCCGGGGCACAGCTCCACGTCGTCGTTGAGCGAGACCATGACCTGCCCGGTGGCCTTGGCGAGGATGTCGCGGCGGACACCCATGTAGCCCTGTTTGGACAATTCCATGACGGTCAGGGTCGCGCCCGCAGGTGTTGCGCGGCGTGGGGTCGAACCGGGCCAGGCACGTTCGATGGCTTCACGCGAGCGGGGGTCCGGACCGTCGAGCCCGACGATGATCTGAACTTCAAGACCTTCAAGGACTTGCGCCCGAAGCGAGGCCAGGCACGCCGCCACCTTGGCGGGGCGTTGAAAGGTCGGAATGAGCACGGAGAGGTGGGGCATGGGGGCTCGATTTCCGGTGGATTTCTTGGGAGGTGTTTCACCACAAGATGGTTTGGAGGCCGTGAATTACCGGGTGCGACGCGGCAAAGTTGAAAGTCAAGCGGCGGTTGGTCCGATACGCATTCCAACTTCATCGGCCATTCGGCCGCCGACACCGGGAGTTTGCGTGGGACCCAATCCCGACCGCCGACAACACGCACGAACGCCGATCGATCGGCCCTGCAAGGTGTACCACCGCGCCTCGCGCCAGTACCTGGCGGCCCGGACGTGCGACCTCTCGTCGAGCGGCGCGCTGGTCCGCATCGACTCCGCGCGTCCGATCAACCCGGGCGACGAACTCGACGTCTTCATCGCCTGGGGCAAGAAGCCGGTCGTCAACTCGGGCGAGCTCGTTCCCGCGACCGTGGTTCGGGTGGCGGCGTCGCTCGAACACCACCAGGCCGTCGCCGTGCAGTTCGCGGGCGGCCAGCAGGTCGCGCTGGTGGCCTAGGCCGACCCTCTGATTGGAGCTCGCGGCGGGATGGCGGGCGTAAGGATCAAGGCGGAGGCCACTTGAACGCGACGGCACCGGCTGGGAATGTCAAAGCAACGAGGGCATGAGCCGAAGAATTAGGAACGCGCGGCGCAATGCCGCCGCCATTCGTTCCGTAGGGCGGCCTCGAAGCGGCGGGCAAAGCCCGGGGCGTCGCCGTGCGGCGAGGCGAGGATGCGATCGCGCATGGTGCGACGCAGCTCGTGCAACTTCGGCAGGTCATTCGCCCACTTGACGGCGACCTGAACGTACTCGTCCTCGGTCCTGGCGTTGAACTCGTGCAGGTTCAGCCCCGCGTTGAGGCTGATGCCGACGCGCGAGACGTGGCTGTTTCCTTCGAGGCAGATGGTGGGGACGCCCATCCAGGCGGCCTCGCTGATGGTGGTGGTGCCGTTGTAGGGGAACGGGTCGAGCGCGACATCGACCTTTCGGTACAGGTTGAGGTGGTCGGCGACGCTCTGGGTTCGCGGGAGGAACTCCATGCGCTCGCGCGGCACGCCGTGCTTCTCGAACATGCGCACGATCACCTCGCGGAAGGCGGGCTCGTTCAGCGCGGCGTTCTTCATCACGAACTTGGCCGAGGGCACCGCGTTCAGCACGCGCCCCCACAGGGCCGCCACGCGGTCGTTGAACTTCACCATGTTGTTGAACGTGCCGAAGACAAACGCCCCGGATTCCGAGGGCCCGGGCATGACCGGCCCCACCTCGGGAGAGGGGCGGATGCAGAGGAAGCACGGGTCGAGGCGCACGAGTCGTTCGGTGGCGAGGCGTTCGGCGCCGGGGGGATCGGTGATCGAGTCGATGAGACGAACGTCGCAATTCTTCACGCCGGTGGTGTTGGGATAGCCCAGCCACGTCATCTGGATGGGAGCGGCCCGGAGATTGAGCAGGTGGAGCACGGGCGGGTTGGTGTGGGCCGCGATGTCGATGACGATATCGGGAGCATCGGTCCACATCTTGGCCGCCAGGTCGGCGGCGGAGCCCTCGGGGATTCGCCGCCAGCTTGAGACATAGGTCTTGAGGCGTTCGGTGATCCTGTCCTGGGGCATCGCGGTCGAATAACAGATGTACTGGTATTTGCTCTTGTCGGCGTGCTCCAGCACGGGCTCGAGGTAGTAGACGACGGAGTGCCCACGCAGGTCGGGAGAAACGATCGCCACCTTCAGCTTTTTCTCCGGGTCGAGCGCGTTGCCGAATCGCGGCGGTGTGGGCGGCGCCAGCGGCGCGATCAGGTCGCCGAGGGCCTTGTGGCGCGCGAAAACCTGTTCGGGCGTGGCGTCGGGGAGGTAGTTCATCATCTGGGCAAAGCCAAGATGAAGACCAAAGTCGTCGGGGTGAACCGAGAGCGCGGTCTCGAAGGCGAGCTTGGAATCGTCGAAGCGGAGGAGGTTGTAGAGCAGGGTCGCGTAGGACAGGCACAGGCCCGCGTGCTCGGGCGCCTTGGGGTTGGTGTGCTGGAGCATGAACTCCATCACCTCGAGTGCTTCCATGCGCAGACCGGCGTGCGTGAGCACGGTGAGCAGGGTCTGGTGGTACGCGCGATTGTCGGGGGCGGCCTTGACGGCTCGGCGCGCATACTCGACCGCGTCGGTGTACTTGTTGGCGATCGCCAGCACGCCACCCAGCGTGTTGAGCGCCACCGCGTCATCCGGGTGCTGATCCAGCAGCTCCCGCGCCAGGCGCTCCGCCTCGTCGTTGTTCCCCGCGGAAAGGGCGGCCTTCACGGGCTTGATCAGGTTGGGGTCCATCGCGTGCTCCGGGTGGTGCGGCGGAGCATGGTAGGGAATCGCACGGGGAATGCGGGTACGAACGAGGAAGTGGGCGGGTGGCACGGCGACGGGCCGAGCTGAATGAAAACGCGGGCGCGACTGCGGAATCGAGCCGTCGAACGGCGCCGTGTGTGTTCCACGCGCGTCAATCCCCAAGCTTTACCCTGGTTCGCCCTGAAGCCGCCTTCAGTCGCCCGACTATCAAGGTGGACTTCTTCCGCGTGTCTCGGTGTCTCGCTGCTTCCCTGTCTCACTCACGACTTCATCAGCGCGTCGGCCTTCGCCTGGTCCACGCCGTCGATTTCGAGCGTCTTTTCCGGGCGGGCGTGGCCCGACGCGATGCGCACGTCGCGGGTCCGCACGCCCAGCGCCGCCGCGATCAATCGGCACACCGCCTCGTTCGCGGCGCCCGCCTCGGGCGGCGCGCTCACGCGCACCTTGAGTCGATCGCCAAGCCGCCCCGCGATCGCCTCGCGCGACGAGCCCGGCACGACCTTGACGCGGAGGACGGCGGTCATGGCGTCGCCGGCGCAGCGTCATCCACGCCAAACATCCCGGCCCGGCCCCGGCGCTTGTCCTTGATTCGATGCTCGAAGATCGCGGTGCTGGCGCCGATCGCCGCGCCGATCCGGACCGGGCCGGCCTTGATGCGCGCCAACGCGCTGCGCGCGTTGTCGACGCTGAACTCCGACCCGATGAAGCGGCGCTTGAGCGCGTGCGCGACGACCGGTGTCGTCCCCGAGCCCGTGAAGGGATCGACCACGAGATCACCCTCGTTGCTGCACGCGCGGATCACCCGCTCCAGGTACACCTCGGGGAGCTGGTTGTCGTGGTTGGCGCGCCGCTCGGCGTTGTTGCCCTGGATGCGTCCCCAGTATTGCCCGTACCACACGTCCATCGGCACGCGCATCCCCGGCGGCATGCCGTCGGCCTTGTTCTGCGTGCGCGGGTCGGCGTAGATCGCCGCCCGGTCCGACATCTCCAGCACCTCCCGCGGATTCCACGTGCGTTTCCCGCCCTTGCAGAAATACAGCGCGTGGACCTTGCTGTTGATGAACCGGTCCGTCGTGTTCTGCCCGAAGCGATAGTGCCAGATGCACCAGTTCACCATCGCCAGGTTCCGAGACTTCAGGTGCATCACGATCTCGGCGCAGGTGTCGTCCGGGATGTTCACCCAGATCGCGCCCGTCGGTCGCAGCGCATCCACGCACACGTCCAGCCACTCGCGCGTGAACTTCAGATAGTCCTCGCGCGGCATGGAGTCGTCCCACTTGTCGTACGCCCGGCTCCAGTTGAACGGCGGATCGGCGAACACCAGGTCGACCTCGCTGCGCCGAAACTCGGGGAGCTTCGACAGAACCTCGCGGCAATCGCCGACGTGAATCCTCAGCGTCGGGTCCCCGAGTTCGTACACCTCGCGATGCCCGATCTCCTCAACCCGCGCCCGATGCTCGCGCTGACGGACTTCCTTGGAGTCGTGCATCGCGGCGACGTTGGCGGGCTTCTCCCTTGGCGTCGACTTCTCGCCCGCCCTCCGCGCCGCGCGGCCGCGCGCGGGCTTTGCCGCCGCTCCGCCCGCGCCGGCTACAACGTTGGCGTCTGTTGACTTCTTTCGCCCTGCCATCCGTCAACCTCTCTCTTCCACGCGGCTTCCAAAGCAACTGGCTCAGCCCACGCGCCGAAGCAGCCCCACGCCGTAGTTCAAGGGCGAGAGATTGAGCTCGCACTTCTCATAACATCCCTGCGAGATGACGTTGATCGTGTCGAGGATGTGGCGCGGTCCCTCGTGGCTCCCGCACAGCTCGGGATAGGTATCGTGCAGGAGCACGTAGCCGCCGGTGTTGAGCGCCGGCTCGACCGCCCACAGGTCCTTGCACGCGCCGGGCACGCTGTGATCGCCGTCGATGAACGCCAGATCGACCCCGCCGTCCAGACGCAGCATGCTCCGCTCCGCCACGATCTGCGTCGAGCTGTCGCCCGGGTGGAAGCGGACGTGGTCGATCAACCCGGCCTTGGTGAGGCGATCCTTGACCCAGGCCAGCCGCCCTTCGAGCATCTCCGCGTCGCGCCATTCTCCCTTGTGGATCGGGCCGAAATTGTCGAAGCAGTGGATCACGCCGCCGTCGCCGTTCTCTTGGAGCGCCGACCCGATCCAGTGCGTGCTCACGCCGAGATAGGTGCCCACCTCCACCACGACGCGCGGGCGGATGTTGCGGACCAGCGCGTGGATCATCAGCCCCGCCTCGGGAGAGAGCGAGGAGGGAAAGATGATCGGCATCTCGTACATCTCTTTGAGACACCGCAGCCAGCGGCAGTTCGGATTGTCCAGATACGCCGGGAACTCCCAGCGCGTCGGGTGCGGGCGATCGGCGTAGGTCGGGAAGAACCCGTACTGCTGGCGCGACACAGGGTTCTTGGGGAGCACGACCGGCGGGCGTGGCACCAGGCTCATCCGAAACAGTCCTCTCTTCCATGACGATCGATGCGGGCAGGAAGGATATTCCCCACGCGGGCCGAGCGCCAGCGGCCGATTTGTGACATCCGACGCCGCGAACGACGGTGTGGCGGCGGCGTGATCCGGTCGATGGTTGGCGTCCAAAGCTCGAACCGTCCTCAACCCCACCATTACCCGCCCGCCGACCCGGCGTGCGCCCGTACCCGGGCCGCGACCGAGCGCCACAGCCCGCGCAGCGCGTGCTTCGCCGCGGGGTTCAGCCTCAGCGCGGTGCGGGCGCCAGGGCGCTCTCCCCCGCTCCCGACCGCACCCCCCACCGTTCGCTCCAATCCCAGCGCCGACTGCAGCGCGGCCAACACCAGCGACCGCCGCGGCCCAACGCCGAGCTCGGTCGGCTCGATGCACAGCGACGCCAGCATCCGCTCCTGCGCCGCGCCCGCGCCGCCGCCACGCCACAAGGGCAGGATCGCCACGCAGTCGATCACCGCCAACTTGAACCGCCCGCCGCGCCACGCCACGATCAAGTTCGACGGCTTGTGATCGCGATTGAACCGCCCGTGCGCGATCATGCGGGCAACCTGCCGCCCGACCTCGCGCGCGATCGCAAGTTCTTCTCGTACACCGATCGCCCCTGGCTCCGCGTGCCCCGCGAGCACCTCCAGCGCCGTCGGGCCGGTCAGCTCCTCCATGACGAGGTAATCGCGGCGCGCGGCGAGCGCGGCATCGTGGCCCATCGCCAGGCACGGCGCGGTGTCGATCCCGTGCCGCGCCAGCCACGCCGCCCCGCGCCAGTGCCGCTCGCTCTTGCTCCCGCTGATCCGCGATCGAAACCTGGCCCACGCCGACGGCCGCCATCGCTTCACCACCACGCCCCGCCCCAACAGGCGCGCCGCAATCACGACATTTGGACCGTCGCTTTTCAGCACGCGCCCCGGCTCGCCCGCGCTGACCCACCCCGACAACGCCCGCGCCCACGCGGCGACCGACACGCCCGGCGCGAAGACCCGTTCGATGATGACGCCGCCGCCCCATGGCACGCGCGATTGTTGGAGGCAAGGGACAACGACGAGAGAGAGTCCATCGACCCGGCGAGCGCGAGTGGTGCCGCCGGAACGCGCAACGGGGCCCACGCCAAGGGGTGTGCCAACCCGCCGACGGACGGAGGTCGGAACTCGGGCGGCGGGCCTGCTCCCGGGCGGTCGTTGGAGGTGGGAACAGGACCAACACCCGCCACGATTCCTACGCGGCGGAAGGGCTTTGCGTCGGCGGGCCGTCGGGCTTCGAGCGCGCGAGCAGGTCGCCCAGGGTGGTCCAGTTGAAATCGCGCAGGAGGTTGTTGAAGCCCCGCTCGCCGCGCGCGAGGTTGACATAGTGCCGGAAGGCGTGGGAGCGCTTCAGGCCGGCGACCCGCGGCTGCCCGTGGTCGGTCTCCCAGGAGCGGATGGCGAACACAAACGGCCCGGCGGCCCGAAGTGTCTTCTTCACGCCCGCGCGGAAGAACAGGTATGGAGAGAGACGGAGGTATCCTCCGCTCCACGGCGTGCATCTCCCGAGAAAGCTCCCGCACGAGACGCCGATTTCATGGAAGCCCTTGCGGAGCTGGACGACCGGCGCGCCGTCGGACAGGCCGCGGAGATTCGCGTTGTGGATGCGGGCCGGGCGGGCGAAGGTGGACGAGTCGTACTCGAATCCGAGCGATTGCAGCACGTCGATCGCCCAGTCGGTGATCGAGAAGGCCGGCGCGCGATAGCCCCTGACCGGCATTCCGGTCAGGTCTTCGAGGAGTTTCTTGGCGCGCTCCGCGTCGCGCTTGAACTCGTGGGGCTTGAGAACGGAAACGGGCAGGTGCCCGTAGCCGTGGCAGGCGATCTCGTGCCCGGCGGCGGCGATCCGCTTCACGAGCGCGGGCTTCTTCTCGGCGCACCAGCCCAGGATGAAGCAGGTCGACGCCGCGCCGTGGTGGGCCATCTGCGTCAGCATCCGGTCGGCGGCGCGGTCAACCCGGAGTTCGAGGGTGTCCCACGAGCCGGGCTCCACGGCACGCGAGAGAAGATCGTCGTGGAACCAGTCCTCGACCTCGATCGTCATGGCGGCGTTGGACGGGAGCGAGCCGTACTTTTCTTGGGGGGATGGCACGCGGGGCTCCGTGGAGTCGGCGCGATTGTTCACCGTCGGCGCGGGGAAGGACACCGGGGCCTTCCAAGGCCCGGATCGTCGTGGACTCGGGCGCGATTTCGCCCAGGCGTCACGGCACGTCGCGGATCGGCAGCCCGGCGCGTCGGGCGGCCAGCGCCAGCACATGAGCGTACTTCCGGGCCGCCATGGGGCGCGTGAACTCGCGGTCGAACATCTCGCGGGCGCGTCGCCCCTCGGCCGCGACTTCTTCGGGGTGGGCCATCATGTCGCGGATGGTGGCGACGCAGGAGTCGACGTCTCCGATCTGAATCCAGCGCCCGAGCTTGTGCTTCTCCACCAGTTCGCGGAGCTCGCTCCTGGGCTCCGAGAGTGCCAGCACCGACTTGCCCACCGCCAGCGACGTATACAGCTTGCTCGGATAGCTGATTCCCTCGATCCCCTTGGCGATCGAGACGACCGACGTGTCGCACGAGGGGAGCGAGTCGGGCACCTCGGCCGTGGGCTGGTAGGGGAGCAGGATCGAGTTCGTCAGCTTGCGCTTCTGGATCTGCTCGGCGATCCAGGCCTTGCGCCCGCCCGAACCGACGAAGACGAACTTGACGTTCTCGCCCTTGAGCCGCTCGGCCGCCCCGATCAGCGTCTCGAACTCGTAGTACAGCCCGAGGTTGCCCGAGTACAGAACGGTGAAGGGCTCCACCAGCCCGTGTGTCTTCGAGAACTTGGTCGTGCGCTTGTCCTTGGGAACGATCACTTCGCCGTCGGCCCAGTTGGAGATCACATGCACCCGCGCCGGGTCGATGGCGTAGTTCCGGCACACCAGCTCCTTGGCGGCGTCGCACAGCACGATCGTTTCCGCGGCCCGCGAGTACATGAGCTTGTTCATCGCGTGCCAGACGCGCTCGGCGATCCCGCCCTTCTTGATCGTCCCCACCCACACCGCCATGTCCGGGTACGCGTCGTGCAGCAGCTGCACATAGGTGTGACGACGCAGAAGCGACACCATCGCGCCGATCACGCCCAGGAAGGGCGGATTGGTCGTGTACAGATACACCCGATCACGCCGCGAGCCAATCAGCGTGCGCAACGCCAGCGGGATGGTGAAGGTCGTGAAGTTCGCGACGCGCCCCAGAAGCCGGTCCTTGCTGAAGCGCGTCGTCTTCATCCGGCGAACGTCCACGCCGTCGCGCATCTCGCGGAGCGGGCAGGGCTCCCAAGTGTCCGGCGGGCCGTAGGAGGGCCAGGCGGTCAGCGCGTGAACCTCGCAGCCGATCGTCACCAGCTCGCGGGCCAGCTCGTGGAGAAGGTGCCCCGTCGACGCCACGTCGGGGACGTAATACTGGTTCAGGATGACCACAGGCGCGCCGGGTGCGAGAGTTTGAGCGGACGGGGTGGGCGGTGCGGTCGGTCCCGTGGGCCCCGACTTCATCGGACCAGCGGGCGTCTCCGGCACCGCTGGCGCCGAGGTCTGATCGTGGTTCGTTTGGCCTTCCGGGACGATCATGGGGCTCCGAGTGTATCGGGACCGTGCGGGGGGTCTCTGTAGCCCGCCAGGCCCTCCTCTTGATATTCCGCACCAGCTTCGGTGTTCCTCCGGGACGCGCGCTCCCGATAGGATGAAGGTCCGCGGAGGGCGTGTGCGCACCACCGATCAAATGTCGAACATTTCCGACCCGATCCACTCGGAGGCGGTCTCGTCTGCACCGATCCGCCACTCGGCCTGGACGCGCCGACAGAACATCGCCCGCGCTCTGTGGATGGCGTTCGCCAAGCCGCTCTGGAAGTATTTCTCCTCGCTGCGCGTGCCGCTGCTCCGGCTGTTCGGCGCCAAGGTCGGCCGCAACTGCCGCTTCGCCAGCACGTCGGAGGTCACGATCCCGTGGAACCTCGTCGCGGGCGATGACTGCGACATCGGGCACCGCGTCCTTCTCTACAACCTCGGCGTGATCACGCTGGGCGACGGCGTGGTGATCGACTACCACGCCCATCTCTGCGCCGGCACGCACGACTTCACCGACCCGCGTTTCCCATTGCTCACGCCGCCCATCACGATCGGCCCGCGGACGTTCATCGGGATCGACAGCTATCTCGCGCCGGGCGTGACGCTGGGGGCCGACTGCCGCGTCTGGCCGCGCTCGAGCCTGTACCGGAGCTTCCCGGATTCGACGGTGATTCAGGGCAATCCCGCCCGGGCGGTGACGGAGCTCCGCCCGCCCATCGGGAGCACCAGCGAGGAACAGCTCAACGCCGGCGGTTGAACTTTCGCCCGGCGCTTCTTGGTGGCGCCGCTCTCCAGGGCGGTGCGTTGAACGACCATGTCTCACGACGTACAGAGCCAGCCCGATCCCCCCATCCGCAGCTTCTTGTGGAAGCTCTTCGGGCGACGACTCTTCAGCATGTCGTACCACAACTGGTACGCCTTCCGCCGGCGCATCCTCCGCGCCTTCGGCGCCATCATCTCCGACACCACCAACTTCCGCCCCACGGTGGCTCTCGACCGTCCCTGGAACCTGCGCTGCGGCCGGTTCGTGCTGGTCGGTGACTACGCGCTGCTCTTGGCGCGCTGCCCGATCACGCTCGGAGACCGGGCCGTCGTCAGCCAGCGCACCAGCCTGCTCACCGAGGCCCGCGACCACACGCGCGCCGGCGCGTCGCCGGTCCACAAGCCCATCACCATCGGGGCCGACGCCTGGGTGGCGACCGACGCGCTGGTGCTGCCGGGCGTGACGATCGGCGCGGGGGCGGTGATCGGCGCCCGCAGCATGGTCGACACCGACGTGCCCGAATGGACCATCGCGGCCGGCGACCCTGCCAGACCCCTGAAGAAACGCGAGTTTCCGAGCGCGGGGGGTGTCACAACTCCCGCGCCAAACGGGAACTCGCCGCCCGCGGGTTCGTAAGACCAAGGATCGGTCTTCGGGCGGATTCCCACGCTGGCCGCGCCAGGATTGTCCTGCGACTGGGCGGGCGGATGCGATACGCTTGGAGATCGATTCGCCCGCGCGGCATGGGTCGCGGGGCTTGGCGGGGCTTGTGGCGGGGCCAGCGGCCCAAAGGACGCTCTGTGAACCGGATCATCCGTGCGGCAATCGTGGTCGGGATCAGCGGCATGGCCCTCTCGGCCTCGGCCCAGGTCGTCAGCCCCAGCATCGTCCGCGAGGGCACCGGCGAGCGCCGCAAGTCGCTCGACGCCATGGAGCTGGCCGCGTGGTCCAGCGATGCATTGAAGAACATCTCCGACTGGGTGGGGGGCAAAGCGCCGGCGTCCGGCGATCTGTCGGGCAAGGTCGTGCTGATCTGCACCTATTCCGACTGGTACCCCGCCGCGTCGCGCGCCTTCGCGGTCGCGGAGCGATTGGCGAGCAGCAAGTCGGGAGAGGGACTGGTCGTCATCGGCGCGCACAACGCGCGTGAATGGGACAAGGCCAAGAAGAACGGGCCCAAGGAGGGCGTCAACCTCTTCCTCGGGCACGACAAGGACGGCAAGTTCCGCGAAGCGATCAAGTCCGACCAGGACCCCGACTTCTACGTCATCGATCGCGCCGGGCAGATGCGCTTCGCGGACATCGCCACCGAGTCGGTCGATGCCGCCGTGAAACAGCTGCTCGCGGAGACCAGCGAGCAGGCGGCGGGGATCAACGGGGCGATCGCGGCCGCCAAGGAAAAGGCCGACCGCGAGGCGCGGAAGACCGACGCGATCCGCAGCAACGTCGACACGCGGAACATCCCCGAGCAGAGCTTCTCCGATCCCTCGCCCGAGACCTACGCCGCCGCCCCCTGGCCCAAGCCCGAGAAGGCGAGCCGGGAAGATTCTTCGTCCGGCGATAGCCAGGGGCCCAAGAGCATCACGCTCCCCGCGCCGGGCTCATGCTTCCCGAGCGACCCCTTGACCAAGGGGCGGGCCGTCATCATGTACATCTGGAGCCCCAAGGTCCGTTCCAGCTACGAGAACCTGCTGCGCGACATGGACCTTGAGCAGAAGCGGTACGGGCGCGACGTGGCGGTCATCGGCGGCATGGTCGAGCTCCGCGATCGCGATTCGAGCGGCAACGAAGAGCAGAACGTCGATCCGCTGAAGCTCATCGAGCAGGCCAAGAAGTTTTCCAAGAACATGAGCCTGGAGCACGCGATCACGCTCTACGCCGGCAACATCGCGGGGCGAGATTTCAACAGCGACTCCGGGAGCGAGGTCCGCATCCCCTGGGTCGCGGTGTGCAGCTCGGACGGCGTGGTCCGCTGGGAAGGCCCGCCCTCGGCCCCGGCCTATCGGGCCGCCATCGAGGGCGTCCTCCGCGCCGACCCGGGCGTCAAGGCCCGGCGCGCCGCCGAAGAGAAGTACCTGAGCGAGAAGAAGTGAGCGACGCACCCCCGCGGCCCTCGCCGCTCTTCCACAGTGCGCTCCACCAGCCCGAGATCCCCAACAACACGGGGAACATCGGGCGCACCTGTGTCGCGTGCGCCTGCGCCCTGCACCTCATTCACCCGCTGGGCTTTGATCTCTCGGAAAAGGCCTGCCGCCGCGCGGGCCTGGACTACTGGCCCAGGCTCGGGGTCCATGAGCACGCGAGTTTCGACGCGTACATCGAGCGTGCCGCGCCCGCGCGACTCTGGGTCTTCACCACCAAATCGTCGCGCAGCGTCTTTGACGCCGAGCTTCGGCGCGGCGACCACCTGCTCTTTGGGCGCGAGACCGCGGGCCTGCCGCGCGACATCCTCGATCGCTTCCCCGATCGATGCGTCTCGTTCCCGATGGTGCGAAACGAGCGATCGCTCAACCTCGCGACCGCGGTGTGCGCCGCGGTCTACGAGGGCGTGCGTCAGCTCCGCGCCCGCGGCGAGATCGAAATCGGGGCGGATGGCCGCCTCCTGATTGAGTGAAAAAGTTATCCGGACGACCAAAAGCCCCAGAACATGCCGGGCAGATCGTGCGTAAGTGCTTGTGAGCACGTTGATTGAGCTTCATCGATCCTCCTCTCTTCGGCAGTGGACCGGCCCCGATCGTTTGGGGTCGGTACACTGCTTTTGTGCATTCTCGGAACACCAACATCGCGGGTTCTCGGAGGGCGGTCGGCGCGGTTCTGGCGCTCGGCGCTCTACTTGTTGTGGGTCTCCTCGCGGGCTGCTACGACCCGTTGCTGGTTCCCGATGAAGAGCGTTCGCAGTTCGACCGATACGACGCGATACGCGACCAGCGCGCGCCGTCGTACATCGAGGATGAGTTCGGCCGTCGCCAGCCGAATCTCCGGGCCCGCCTGCTTGAGAAGCAGTGACGAAGCGCGAAAAAATTCTTTTGATTTCCTCGATTCACACGGAGCGCAGTTTGAGCGCCGTTCGATCTATCTGACGATGAGAAAGCCCGGTATGCTTGTTGATCGCGGCACGGGGCGCAAGACTCCAAGGCCGCACGGCGAGGCGCCGGGGGAACTGGTCGCATGAAGCGCAACGCGAAGTCATCTCGCTCCTCAGCTTCCCGCTCGTCAGCCGCGCGGCGCACCCGCGTCGTCTGGGGCGCGCTCCTCGGCGCCATGACGGTCGTGGGCGGTCTGCTCTGGACGCTCGACGGCGCCAAGGGCCCCTCTTCCGGTGGTTGGGCGCTCCCCGCCCTGGTCGCGTCCGCCGGTCCTCGCTCCTACGAAGGCATCTTCTCAACCAAGGCCCCCATCACCCCCGGCCGCTGGCAGGGCCTCGTCATCCACCATTCCGGCTCCGTCGTCGGCACGCCCGCCTCGCTCGACAGTGAAGCGCAGGCCCGCGGCCTGAAGGGCCTGGGCTATCACTTCGTTCTCGGCAACGGGAGCGGCATCGGCGACGGTGAGGTCCACGTCGGCTACCGCTGGATGCAGCAGAAGCCCGGCGCCCACGCCGCGGGCAAGAGCGGCGAGTGGTACAACCTCAACACCATCGGCATCTGCGTGATCGGCGACGGCGACCGCAAGACCTTCACGCCCGAGCAGATGACGCGCCTGGTCGGGCTGGTCAACTCGCTCTGCCGCGAATTGAACATCCCCGCCGATCGCGTGGTGCTCCACCGCGACATCGCGACGACCACCAGCCCGGGCGAACTCTTCCCCCAGGCGTGGTTCCGCGAGCAGCTGACCAAGGCACGGTAGAAGGCCTCCATTCTCTGGTGCCCAAGCCCCTCCGACATGGGGCCCCTACTTCGACGACCCCTGCGCCCGCGTGCGTGCCTCACTGAACAGGCGGGGCAAGCTGAGCTTCTGGAAGAGCGCCACCGCGTTCTGGTTCTCGACGCGGTAGACGTAGAGCTCTTCCGATCGGTTGTCGAGCGTGATCAGCATGTCCTCGTTGCCGGCGCTGAACGTCATCATGGTGTAGTCGCCGACGTTGCTCACCATCCCGGAGCCCGCCCCCCCGTCGCGCCCGAGCTGCATGGCCTGGGCGCTCCAGGCGAGCAGGCCCGCGAGCATGACCGCGCTGGCCGAGAGCAGCCAGCGCACGCCTCGCTCGCGATCTCGCGCGGGGACGACGGGGCCCGCGTCGTTCAGCACCGGAGCGGCGTCGGGCGTGGTCGGGTTTTCGGCGTCGGTGTGGCGGTGGGCTGGGTCGTTCATGGCATCACCTCCCGGGCTGGGACTTAGCGTCGGTGTCGAGGTTGCGGTACCCGATCCCGGTCAACGACCTCTTGCTCTGGTCCCATCGGACGGCGACCATTTCGCGGTTGGCGGCGTCGAGGATGAAGACGGCGGAGTTGCTCCCTCCGGCGCTGGTCTTGCCGGCGACCATGGTGTATTCGCCTCGGGCCCGTGGGGCTCCGCCCGGCTGGGCGACAACCGGGGTCGAGAGGATGACGAGGCCCAGGGCCAGGATGAGCACGCCGTTGACGACGGCGAGCGCTCGAACGCTCGGCTTGCCGCGCATGTTCGAACCTTTCAACAGAGGGCAATCACGATCCGACGCGACGCCGCGGCACACGCGGGCGCGATTCTTGACTTCGCCGGGTTCCGGGCGGCGGAAGACCGCTCGCGGAATGCGGCCCGATGGATCAGTCCTGGTGTCCGCGCTTGCTTGGGATCAGGGCGGCCCCCACCGCTCCGCCCACGATGACGATGAGAAAAAGGTACGACATGAGCACGGGCGGGCTGTCCGGGATCTTGGCGGTCGGCGCCTTGGGGAGGGCGAGGTTTTTGGACGGCTGGGCGTTGGCGACGGAGGCGAGGGAGAGGGTCAAGGCGGACGCGAGGACAAGCGAACGGGCGAAGCGGGTCATGTGTGAAAACCTCCGCGTTGGGCCGCGTGAAAGGTCGCGTGAAAAACCGAGTGAAAAGACGGGCGAAAGACGGGGCGGGGGTCATGCTAAGTGAAGGGGCCGGGCGAGTAAAGCCGACCCGATTCGCGGGAAGGGGCGTGGCGGTTTCGGCCCGGGGCGTGCCGGAGCGTGCCGGGGCGTCGTTCCAGCGCCTGCCGGGGCATTGGGGATCGACGCGGCGGCGGCGGGCTGGTTCCGGTGGACCGCATCGGCGCGCCGAGATTACTTGGTTTCCCGTTTGGATTCCTGTTTGGCTTCCTGATTGGCTTCCCGTCTGGCCTCCTGTCTGGTCACGATGGGGACATACCCCGCTTCGAGTCCCTTGGGGGGCGTGACCAGCAGGGCCGGATCGATCTCGGCGAGCGTGCCGGTGGTGTTGGGCGGGAGGTAGTTACGGTCCTTGGCCCAGTGGCGGTGGATCAGTTCGACCTTTCGCTGCACCTCTTCGCGCTCAGCGGGCGAGAGGTCGGCGTTGAGCATGGAGGGCTGGTCCGCGAAGCGGTACCAGGAGTAGGTCACGACGCTCCCGTCGGCGAGGGCGCGCGTGAACGGGCCGGCGGCGGGGCCGGGCTTCTTCCAGGAGCTATCGGGAGCTTCGGGGGTGACGTAGGGCTCGGGCCTTTGCGTCTGGCGCGGGCGGCGGAAGGAGAGCTTGTGCAGGCCGGTTTCCGGCGGCACGTCGGCGGCGCGGACCGCCTGCCACTGCGGCTTGTTGTGCGTGTCGGTTCCGAGGCGGAAGTACTCGGGGAGCGTGGTGACCTTGCCCTTGGGCGTGACGGCGGCGTCGGACCAGCGATAGCCGTAGGTGAATTGGTCGATCGCGACCGGGGTGGCGAACGAGCGCCAATTGATCGGGTGTCGCTGGTCGTCGGGCGTGTTGGGAGGATGCAGCCGCCAGGTGGAATCGCCCTGCGCGCCGAAAGAGTGCGTGGACGCGTGATTGGTGTCGATCGTGCCCGACGCCGTCGCGCCGCCCTCGAACCACCTTTGGACGCTGGTCCAGAGCGCGTCGCGCTTGTAGGCGGTCATGCGATGAACCAGGACGGAGTCGGCGTTGGCGTCGCGCGGGAAGTTGACGGGCGCGATGCGCGCGAACGCGTTCCCCTGGGCGTCTTTGGCGAACGACGCGGGGATGTACTGCGTCTCCATCTGGAGGGCCTTGTTGGGATCGGATGGGCGTGCATCGAGGAACTTGCCGGCAAACTCCGGGTGATCGATCGTCGGCTTGCTCCAGAAATACGGCGTGAAGAACGCAACGGGGCCCTTGAAGTTGCCGGTGTTGAGGAAGAGCGTCCAGCACTGTTCGCCGGTGGGGATGTCCTTGCCGTTGGTCGTTGCCTTGGGCGTGGCGAGGGGCAGGGGGAGGTATCCATAGCCGAAGAGCTCGCCGGCGGCTCCCTGCTTGACGTTCAGGCCGTCGGGCGGCCAGAGAACCCAGGGGCTGAGCTGTGCGATGGCGTAGTGTCCGGCGGGGTTGTCCCAGTCTCGACCCTTGCCGGCACCCGGCCCGTTGGCCCACTCGCGGAAGTTGAGGGCGACGCCGCCCATGATGAACTTGGGAGTGGTGGTGGCGAAGCGGGTGTCGCGCCACCAGCCCAGGCCGCCCTCGATGTCGGAGTAATGCTCGCCTTTCAGGGGCGTGTCCTGTTGGGCGAACATCCAGGTGCCGGGGAGCCCGGACTGGAAATCGTTGCCGGGGTAGTGGCGGAGGAGGGGCCAGGCGGCGACGTACATGGAGAAGCCCGCGTTGAAATCGCTGGGGACTCTTTCGTGGGGCACGAGGAGATAGCCGGAGAGCTCGCCGGGGACCGGCTTGGCTGGGGCGGGTGAAGGCGGCCGCGCGGGGGCGCGCTCGCCCGCGGGGACGGGATGCCGGCACATCTTCACCATCGCGTTGCCCATGGCCTCGCCGATCAGGTAATAGGTCTCGGCGTTTGAGTTCCAGTGGTAGCCCTGATCCGAGGGGGACTCGCGCTCGTCGCGCCAGAACGCGCGGGTGGGAACAAAGGCGACGTTGCCGCGGAACTCTTGCAGATTGGCGGCGTTGGCCTGGGCGTCCATGAGCGCGAGCGCCTGCGGGTCTTTTTCGTTCGGGCCGCCCTGGCCGGTTTCCGCGATGACGAAGGGCGCGTCCTTGGCCCCGAGGTCTTTGCGGATGTCGCGGATGAAGTTGGCCATGTTCTCCTGGTATTCGGCGACGAACGCGTCGTTGACGCGGTCGTTCCAGCCCTGGTGCCAGCCGATGCCGGCGATCTCGACGGCGCGATCGCCCAGTTCAGTGCCCAGTTCGGGAAACTCGCGAGGGAGGTTCGAGAGCAGGTCTTTGGCGCGGGTGATGACTTCGGTGTAGAACGGGCCGACCTGACCACCCGAGCTGGGCGGGCGGAAGTCGACCGCGAGGCTCTTGCCGCCCCAGGCGAGCTTGACGAGGAGGACGGGCTCGTTGAAGTGATCGGCGACGACTTGCCCGAAGCCGAGCTCGGGACCGATGCAATCCTCGCCGACGCCGAAGCCGGGCGCGAGGCGGCCCTTGCGATCGAGGTAGTGGATCCAGGCGTCGTCGCGCACGACCCAACGCCCGTTCTGATCGGGCAGGCGTTTGAGTTTCTCGGGCGAGGAGGGGTTCCTGGCGAGCCACTCGAGGCTGCCCTTGCCGTCGTGGCGCTTCGGATCGGCGTGGATCCGCCCGTGCCCTTCCATGTTGGATTGGCCCAGCAGAAGGAAGACCTTGACTGGCGGGGCGGCGTGAGCGTCCGTTGCCGGAGTGATTGGCGGCGTGGGCTTGCCCGACGCGGCCGCGGCCCCGACCAGGACGGAGACCAGCGCCAGCGCCCAACGCCTCGTGATGATGAACATGTGGGCGGTTCCTTTCGGCGCGCGGGCCATGGAGGCCGCGGATCAGATCGTGTCCAGGAGCGGCAGGGCGTCGGGCTGGGCCAGAGAGAGGCGGGCGTTGGGGCCGAGGGTCAGGGGCTGGCTGATGCGATCGAAGACCTGGGGCGGGACATGCACGGTGCCCCAGCGCGGGCTGCGGGTCCGCATCACCTTGGCGTAGTCTTCGACCAGCACGGCGCGGACGGCGTACCAGCGCCCGCGGTGCTCGAAGCTCTCCTGGAACAGGCCGTCGGGCATGACCTCGTCGCACCAGTAGACGAACACGAACGCGGCCCGGAACTCGGGGCCGAAGAGCTGTTCCCAGACGCGGAGCGATTCGATGTCTTCCAGCGTGGCCCAGGAATCGAGGCGGCGTGCGCTGACGGAGGCGCGTCCGGCGGCGGCGTGCTCGGGGGAGCGTCCGCCCGAGGGTCGCTTGCCCACGCGCCGGCCCTTCACTTCCGCCAGGACATGGGCGGCAGGCCCGCCGGGCTTGCCGTAGATCACGAAGTCGAATGATTTGAGCGAGCTCTGGGTTACGCCGCCTTCGGGGGATGGGACGGAGATCGACATCGCGCCGGCCTCGGGGAGGAGGGCTTTGCGTGCTTCATCGACGGCGACGTAGGGCACGCGCTGGGCGCGGAGGTGGGCCTCAAAGGCCTGCTCGTAGTGATGGCGACGCTGGGCCATGCGGCCAGCTTACCGCGGAAGCAGAAAGAACGAAGCGGCAAAGTGACGAACCGGCCGAGCGAACGTGTGAAGTTCGCGGAGCCGGGCGGAACACTCACCGCGGGGAACACGGAGAGGAGCCCCTCACACGGGGGGATGCGACGGCGTCTCGGCGAGGGCGATTCGTGAAAGCCGAGCCGTACGCGCGCGGCGCGCACCGTCTGGTTTGTCCGCCGCTGGGCCTTTGTGCCACCATGCCGATCTGGGGCGTTGCTACTTCGCCAGCCGGTCCAGGATGATCGGCACCGCGGAGGGGAGCGGCTCCCACGCGTCGGACTCGATTCCCTTGTTGATCAGCTCGTCCACCGCGTCCTTGATCTCGGAGTGGCGCAGCATGAGGCGGTGCGATGCGTCGACGAAGGCGACATCGCCGATCCAGGCGGGGGCGGCGGAGGCGATGGAGACGACGCCGTCTCCGAGCCCGCGCGACACTTCTTCGATCGCGCCCGCGAGGCGCTCGCTGGATCGCACTCCGATCACGCCGCGCACCTCGGGAAGGCTGAGGAGTTCGGCGAGCTTGGCGTCGGCGGGCGAGGCCATGCGTCCGACGATGGCGGTGATCTTCACGTTGGAGGGCGCGGGGCGGGCGTTGAGGTCGAGGAGGAAGTCGGAGTCGGGCAGGAGGTCGTCGCCGGCCTGTCCGCTCCCGTCGCGGTCGAAGCGGGCGAGGTCGCGCAGGTTGTGGTCCTGTGAGTTCCACCATCGGACGAGGCGTTCGCGGGCCTCGGTGGCGTAGCGCAGGCGTGCCCAGGACGAGCCGTCGTTGGGCGTGCCGATGAGGATCAGGCGTGAGACCTCGGGCAGGTCGGGGTGGCTCCGGGCGTCGGCGTTGTAATAGTCGCGGCGCGTGAGCGTGTCGCGGGCCACCAGCCCGCCCATGGAGTGGCACACCAGGTCGACGCGGCGCACGCCGGCGGCGTAGAGGTGTTTGAGTGCGCAGGCGAGTTCGTCGGCGCTGTGCGCTATCGGGCCGTCGTTGGCGTACTCGAAGCGGACGATCGTCGCGCCGCGATCGCGGAGCACGGGGCCGAGCTCGTCCCAGATGGTGCCGGGGTCGTCCAGGCCGTGGATGAGGACGACGGCGCTGTGGGTCATGGCGATATCGGGCGTCACTTCGCGCCAGGCGAGATCGGCGCCGGGTTTGAGCGAGAGGGGATCGAGGGTGTAGGCCCCGCGCAGCATGAGCATGGGCGGTCGATCGCCAAGATACTGGTCGTAGATCGCCTCGGACTTGTCGAGCGTTGTCCGGGCGCCGGCGCGCAGGCGATCGAGCCATCCGGGCTTTGTGTCGGCGCTTTCGCTCGTGGAGTTGCCCGCGGGCGCGGCGTCCTCGGGGGGCTGGATTGGGGTTTGATGGGGGGCAGCGCCCGTGGCGAGCACCGAGGACGCCACCGCGAGCCCGAAACCCGCCGCCAGGAGCGTCGGGAGCGCGGCCTTGGTCCATCCCGACCTGAAATCCAACCAACCTCGCATGGTTCATGACCTCCAATGCGGGCGCGCGGAAACGGCCCGTCGCATTGTTGGGGGTTCGGGCTCGCCTATTTTGGGCCGGCCGTGTTGACCAGCTTGTCCATGAGGTGGTCTTCGGCGCTCCGGTAATTCTGGAAGGCGTCGCGCAGGCGGGCGGTCAATTCCTCGATCGTGGCGCGGTCCACCACCGCCGCGCCTCCGGGGGCGTCCGCCATGCTGGATTCCAGCGCCTCGCTGGCGGCGCGCAGGTCGCTGACGGCGTCGGCGTAGGCCCGCGTCGCGTCGTAGAGCACGGTCGCCTCGGATTCCTTGGGCGAGGGCGTGTAGAGCAGGCGCCAGGGCTGGCTCCTGATCTCGATGGCGGCGAGCTTGAGCTGGTCGCTCATCAACCGCGCGTTGGCCATGGCGCGGCGCAGGTTCGGGCTCTGCTCCTTCACCAGCGCGCCGGTGGAGCGGGCGGCGCTGGTGAACTCGTCGAGGGCGACCCGGGCGTCGTCGAGCGCCCCGTTAAACTTGTCCACGGTCTGGGTGTTCACCTTGACGATGGCAGCGTCGGTGTTGTCAAAGATGCTGGTGATCCTGGGGTCCCAGCGGTCGATGTCCTCGCCCAGGCCCTTGATGATCGCGCGCGCGTCGGCCACGCCGGCCTGGGCGTCGGCGACGAGGGGATCGAAGCGCTCGCTGGCTCTTTCCGTGTTGGAGAGCGTCGAGTCGACGCGTTTGGTCCAGTCCGGGAGCTGGCGGCGGATGTCGGCGACCGACGCCGCCACGTCCTCGATCGCCGCCTCGACGCGCGGGCTGGCGCGGTCGATCGACTTCGAGAGGTTTTCGACCGCGACCTGGGCGTCGTCGACGATCTTCTGAACCTTCTTCACCTCGTCGTCGCCGAAGCCGGCCTGGGCCAGGAAGGAAGGGGGCGCGGGTGTGAGGCGGACGCGCTCGCCGGCCTCGAGCACGCGGTTGGGCCCGGCGATGGGCGTGGTGCCGGGCGTGCCGACGCCCGAGATGTTGATGGTGGCCGACGAGCCCAGGAGGGGTCGCTCGATGTGAAACTCGGCGTCGTCGTAGAGCGTGATCTCGGCGCGGACGCCCGCGGTGACGTGGATCGCCAACATGCTGGGCGCGTCGGGGTCGGGCTTCAGCTCGACCCTTTCAACCTTGCCCACCGGCTGCCCGCCCAGGAGCACGAGCGAGCCGGGCTTGATGCCCGCCGCCCCGTCGTCGAGGGTGCAGACGCCGATGTAGGGCGTGCGGGATTCGAGCTTGTCGCCGACGCCCGACAGCACGAAGCTGACCAGCACCGCCAGGACCAGCCCCGACACGAGGAAGAGCCCCGCCAACACACTGTTTCGCTGCGGCACACGCGGCATGACGGGAGCGTACCCGCCCGCGCGTGGAGTGTCGAGGAGGAGGAGAGCCGGGCTCAAATGGCCGTTTGGCCGTGTGCGATGAGCGCCTCGCCCATCGCCCTTTTCTACCGCCTCGTGGGTTCCACGCTGGGCGTGTGCGTGATCGTCACCGAGGGTCCGAGCAGGTCGGCCTCGAAGCTCGAGAGCGAGCGGCGCTCCGAGAGCGGTCCTTCCGCGTCGCCGCGCAGGAACTGGCGGATCAACTGCTGGTCCTTGGGGAGCGCGCTCACCTCTCCCTCGCCTTGCTTGCGGAGGTCGTCGAACCACCGGCGCTCGCCCGAGTGGAGCACCCGCCCCTTGTCGAGCATCACCATGCGGTCGGCGATCGCGAAGGCCGAGTCCATCTCGTGCGTCACCACGACCGACGCCACGCCGAGCTGGCGCGACATCGCGATGATGAGCTGGTCGATCTCCGCGCTCGTCACGGGGTCCAGCCCCGCCGAAGGCTCGTCATAGAACAGAAGCTCCGGGTCCAGGGCCAGCGCCCGCGCCAGGCCCGCGCGCTTCTTCATGCCGCCCGAGATCTGGGACGGGAGCTTGCCGGCGTGCTCGCGCAGCCCGACGAGCTCGAGCTTGATCTTCACCTGGATGTCGATGATCTCTTCGGAAAGATCGGTGTGCTCGCGGATCGGGAGGGCGACGTTTTCGGCCAGGGTCATCGAATTGAAGAGCGCGCCGGACTGGAAGAGGATGCCGAAGCGCTTGCGCACGTCGTTGAAGGCGCGCTGCTCCATGTGAGCGATGTCGTGCCCGAAGAGCTTGATGTGCCCGGCGTCGGGCTGGAGCGAGCCGATCAGGAGGCGGAGGAACGTGCTCTTGCCGCACCCCGAGCCGCCCATGATGACGACCGTCTCGCCGGCGAAGACATCGAGCGTCACGCCGTCGAGGACGGTGCGCCCGTCGAATTTCTTGACGACCTCGGAGCACGAGATGACGGGCGTGGGCGCCATCGGGGACAGGATACCGCGCCCTTTACTTGTCGCTTGGCTTGGCGGGCGGGTCGGCGGGCTTCTCCGCGGGGGCGTCGGCTGGGGCGGCGGGCGTTTCGGGCGGAGGCGGGAGCGCCGGGTCCGAGGGGGCGCCGGAGTTGAGCCCATCGGCGAAGGGGGCGATCGAGAACTTCTTGCCGGAGGCGGTGTAGATCACGATGTTGCTGATCGGGAAGTTGATGTTGCCGTCGGGGCCCTGGGTCGGCTGGCGCGTGTTGTCCATGACCAGGACGAGCAGGGCGGCGCCCTTGTCGAAGTTCCCGGGCACGGGCATGAGGTTCTGGCGTCCCTGCAGGTTCTGCATCATGGGCGCCACGGTGCCGTAGGCCGAGAAGAACTCGATCATGTCGGTGGGCACGCCCTTGAAGGAGCCGAGTTCGGCCTGGTAGGCGGCGCGGAAGTCGTTGATGTGCTGGTCGGTGATGGCGGCGTTGGCTTCGGGGGTGAGCATGCCGCGCACGCGCGAGGCGTCGCCGGTGTCGAGGGCGACGATCGACTGGTTCATCGGGCCGGTGAACTGGCTGGTGAAGCCCTGCATCATTTTGGTGGCGCCGATCGCCAGGCCGACCCAGATCATGGTGAAGAGCAGGCCGACGATGAGCCCGGCGATGGCCAGGCCCGTGCCGCCGACGCGGCCGCGCGAGCCCTTGATGCCGATCAACGCCGAGATGCCGAAGATCGCCGCCAGCACGCCGGTGCCGGGGATGAGGCAGATGAGCGAGCAGACCAGCGACAGGATCGCCAGGATGCTGGTGCGCTGGGGGGCGGCGATCTCGGAATCAAACGACTCAACGTCGAGGTTGTTTGCGTTCATGGACAGAGGGTACCTCCGAAGTGCGCCCCCGGCGAATCATTGCCGGACGTTTCCCGATCGGGCCAGCACGCCCACGCACTCCACGACGATGGCGGCGGCCTGTTCGACTTCCTCGCGCGTGGTGTCGCGCCCAAGGCTGAATCGGAGTGAGCCGTGCGCGATTTCAGGGTCGATCCCCATCGCCAAGAGAACCGGCGAGGGCTCCAGCGACCCCGACGAACACGCCGCCCCCGCCGACGCCGCCACCCCGCGCTCCGACAGCAACAGCAAGAGCGCCTCGGCCTCGAGCTTCGGAAACCCGATGTTGCTCGTATTCCACAGGCGACGGGCCGAATCGGTTGCCGCCCCCGCGGCGTCACGCGGCCCGTTCACCAGCGCACCGGGCACGCCCGCCAGCACCCGCTCCTCGAACCGATCGCGCAGGCCGGCGATCTCCTGGCGGCGCGACGGGTCGGCGAGCCATTCCCGCGCCTCGTCCGCCGCCACGCCCGCGCCGACGATCCCCGGCACGTTCTCCGTCCCGCCGCGACGCCCGAGTTCCTGCGTGCCGCGCACCTGCGGCACGACGCGGAACCCCGGCGCCAGCCAGAGCACGCCGACGCCCTTGGGCCCGTGGAACTTGTGCGGCGAGAAGACCACCGCGTCGGGGCTTGGGTCGCGGCGCACGTCGAACGGGAGCTTGCCCACGGTCTGGGTCGCGTCGATCAGCAATCGCGCTCCGCGCTGCCGGGCGATGGCGCTGATGCGCTCGATCGGTTGAATCGTCCCCGTCTCGTTGTTGGCGGATTGGACCACGACGAGCGCGGTGTTGGCGTCGATCAGGTCCGCCAGCGCGACGGGGTCGACGACGCCCTCGCGCGACACCGGCGCACGGCGAATCTCGACACGCGATCCGCCGGGCCCGGCGGCAAGGTGTTCGCACAGGTCGCGGATCGCATGGTGCTCCACGGGAGTGGTGACGATGTTGAGGGGTGCCGCGACTCGGCTCTCGCCCCGCGCGCCCGCGAGCGATTCGAGCCGCCCGCGGATCGCAAGGTCCAGCGCCTCGGTCCCGCCGCTGGTAAGGATAATCTCGCGGGGCTTGGCGTTGACGAGGGCGGCGAGCGACGCGCGGGCGAGTTCGACGGCATGGCGGGCGGCCTGCCCGCCGCGGTGAACGCTCGACGGGTTGTGCCACAGCTCGACCAGCGCCCGCTCCACCGCGCGCACCACGCCCGGCGTAGGCCTTGTCGTCGCATTGTGGTCGAGGTTGATCAACGGTAATCCCACCGAGATTCAGCGCGGGGAACGCCACGGACGCAGAGAACAGAAGAGCAAGGAACGGGAACTCGGGAAGGGCGAAAGAACCGTCTCACGCCAGAGACCCCACCGAACGCCAGAGACGACCGGAACACCAAGGAACCAGGAGGAACTCACCGACAAAGGACTTGAAGAAAGGAGCCGGCGGAATGAAGGAACGGCGAGCACGAATGCCATGCATCCGCCGAAAGGGGAACAGACTCGGATCACGGCGGAGAAGAGGGTAGTGGACTCTTCCGGCTCGTGTTTCCTGGCGTTTGGCGTCCGCGACCCGCCCGGCGCGGCCCGGCAACCCCCCCACGGAGCCGCCGCACCGACGATTCCGTGCGAACCGCGGGCGCGACGGCGACGTTGACGACGCCGGATCGGCGCAACCCGGTGCGGCGCGTCGGCGGGCGGCACGCCAGCGTCATCAAGACGACCCGTTTTCTGGAGGACGATCCGACCGGGCTGCGGCGCTCGATCGCGAGCGTTCACGACGACGGCGCGGACCCGTACCGCGTGCTGGAGCCGGCGGAAGGGACGGGGTCGCGGGTGACGCGGGTGGACGAGTGGCCGTGAGTCGACCGGGAAGCGCGCGACGTGGCGCGCACGAAAAACCCGAGGCGGGGCCTCGGGTTGGGTCGTACCGGGTTCAACGTCGTGCCCGCGGCAGGAGCAGGTGAGCCTGCGCGTAACGAGGCACGACACAGAGGGGATGCGAGTCCGTGCAGCGCCATGGACGCGGTAGAACGCGAAGGAGCGCGAGAGGACGCGGAAGAACGCCGGGCTCGTTCAGCAGCCAGTATCGAAGTGATCGGCGAACTCGTCGTAGTCGTTGCCGTTGACAAAGCCGTCGGCGTTGAAATCGGCGTCGGGGTCGGCGGTGTCGAAGAGCTCGGCGAAGGCGTCGTAATCGTTGCCGTTGACGAAGCCGTCGCGGTTGAAGTCGGCGGGGCAGCGGATTTCGAGCTCCCAAGACTGGGCATTGTAATAACGATTCTGGTCTCCCGTGACGTCCTTTCCCGCAACCAACACAAATCGCTGACGCTGGGTGTCGTACGCGCCGCCGCAACCGAAGCGGCCCCCGGGCGACACCCCGGCCGGAACCAGTTGCTCCCAGTCCAGGCCGTCGTACACCCAGAGATCACTGAGGCCGGGCGTTCCGTTCGGACCATTGGCCCCCATCAGCATCACGATCTTCTGAATGCGCGGTTCAAAGTACATTGAGGCAGAGCGACGTCCCGGGGGCGAGTGCGGCGTGACGATTTGCTTCCAATCGAGGCCATCAAACTCCCAGGTGTCGTTGAACGCGTAGTTCGAGGTCGCATTGTTCCCTCCAAAGAGCACAAACACCCCTCGCAACGTGTCGTAGGCAAAGGCCGACGACCCCCGGATGCTCGGTGAATGAGAAAGGCCGGGCGTCAGGTCAACCCACGCGGCGGAAAGGCTGTCGAATGACCACGTATCAGACAGGGCGCCCTGATTGCCGAACCCGCCGAAGAGGATCATGCGCCGATTGACTGGGTCGTAGGCGGCAGCGTGCTCGGAACGCGCCTGCGGCGCGGGGCTCGCGTTGATCGTGGACACTGCCCACTGGCCCGTTGCGATGGAGTACTTGAACTCGACCAGATCTGATCGCCGATTGCCGTTCGGCGTCCCTCCGCCAAACATGAGGCAGGACTGGAGAGTCGGGTCGTAGACAAGCGAATGGGAACCTCGTGCGGCGAAGGAGCTGAGGGTGGGGTACAGCCACTCGCTTCCGTCCCAGGTCCAGCCATCACTTCTGGACCCCTGTGTTCCATAGATGGTCAAATTGTGCCCGCCCACAACAAGGGAGCGACCGGCACTGCGGTCGAAGGCCATCGCGGAGAACGCGATGGGATGCGGCCCGCTGTTGGGCATGAGCGATCCCCAGAACGATCCGTTCCAGGACAGCAGATAGCGCCGGGGTGCGCGCCCGTCGTGTACGCCGCCGAACAGCAGGGCGCGGGCGTTGTAGGTGTCGAAGACGAGCGAGGCCTCGGTGTTCTTGTCTCCCCCTCCGACCGAGAAGTCCGACGACACGAGCTTCCATTCTGCTCCGCTCGACCCGGGATCGGGGTAGATCCAGGTCTCGGTTTGAGAGCCGTTGTTGTCGTCTCCCTCGACCAGGACGCAGACACCCCGCGCCGAATCGAACGTGATCGACGGATCGCGGCCGCGCTTGGGCGATACGTTGTTGAAAGATCGTTGAATCCAGTCGTAGGCGGAGCCGGTCCAGTAGCACTCAAAGACGTTTGCCGATACGTTCGCCGACGAAGCACCCTCGACCAGGACGGTGCGTTGGCGGACCGCGTCGAACGCCATGGTGTGCCCGGTTTGGTCATTGGCGTTTACGGCGGTGGTAACGCTGGTCCACGGCCCGGCGGTGCGCACCAAGAGGTCTCGAAGACCCGCCCCGCCGCCATAGACCAGGATGTTACCGCGTGCGGAATCGAAGACCATGGCGTGCCCGGACCTTGCCTGCGGCATGTCAAGGCCCTGGGTCCACGAGTGGGTCTGGACGCTCCAGAGCCATGTGTCCTTGTAGGCGACGCCGTTGAAATCGCCGCCCGCCATGACGACCACGTCGCGCACGGAGTCATACGCCATGGCCAGCCCACCCCGGCGGCTCGGCCAGGGGGTGTTCGGAGTCGGCTGGGTGAAGATCGACCATGTGCCGGTGATGCAGTTGTATTCGGCGACGTCGGTTTCGCCGGTGTCGCCGCCGAAGATGACCATGACCTTGCTTTCCCAGTCATAGGCCGCCGCGTGACGGTACCGCGCATTGGGGACCGAGTGGTCGACCCACTTCCACTCCGCGATGGGCTGGGCACTGGCCGCCGGCGGGCCAAGCCCCAGCACGAGACCCACGCACGCGGCCAGCACACTCCTCAGCAAGCTCTTGCACATGAAACACACTCCTTGTCGGACACCAACGTCCATGGAGAGACAGGCTACAACTCTGCTTTCGTGCGTCAATATCAAACAATCTGATTCCAATGCCGCGCCATGGGTTGAAACATATTAATTGAGGCAACCGGAACCTCTGAACAATTCGAGTTCAGCCGCGAGGTCCGCTTCCAGTGGGCTGAAAAACCGCCTCGGAGAGGCGGGCCACCAAATACTCAGAGGTTCCAATGGCTCGCACGAGCGACACCGTGCCGGGCCCCGCGCGCAAATACTGCGCCGTGAATTCCCTTGCGTTCGGCCGACCTTCGCCTAGGCTGTGATGCATGTTCGTGGATTTCGATCCCAACGATCATGAATCGCTGCGGCTGTCGCCCGAAGATGTGGCGCGGTGCGACGCGATCATCGACGCGGCGGGCCGGCAGTCGGACCCGCGAGCGCAGCGTCACGCGGCCTTCCTCGATTTGATGCGGCTGGTCGACGCCGACGACTGGCTCTGGGCCTACAGCGCCGCGGAAGAAGGAGAGCTCCGCCCGACCAACCTGGATCATCAGTACTTCGGGGCCAGGTCCGCCCGCCAGCGGGCGATCTATCTGCAACGCGTGTTCTGTTGGTATGAAGTTCCCTTTGAGAACTTCGTGATCCACAAGACCCTCTTGTCGTGTGAGTGCGCGACGTTCTCCGAACACTGCGTTCTCAGCGACAAGTGGTGGAACTCGGAGGAACGGCGAACCTATGCCGCCCGCTCCGGCTTCGACGACGTCATGTACTCCAAGTGGCTGGTCAAGGTTGAGAACGAGATGCGTTGCTTTTCGGGCGTTACCCTCTGGCGACGCACGGGCAGGCCGCCCTTCACATACCGTGACTCCGCCGTCGTTCATCGGGTGGTCGGACTGATTCCCGCGTGCAACGGCGAAGGACGCAATCGGAGTTCGCTTCGGGTGCTCGGCGCCCTCACTCCGGCGATGCGTCCCGCGTTGGCGCTCTACCTGTGCGGGAACGAGGTCGCGGAGATTGTCCGTGCCGTATCCAAGTCCGAGGACACGATCCGAGGACGCCTCAAGAGCATCGCCAAGCTCGTGACCGGTACTTCATCGCTCAAGTCCCTACGCCACGAATTGGGGTTTGGCGACCACCACAGCCGAAGCGGCACGGCCTGATCTGAGGCAGCTCCGTCCCTCCCCGCCACGCCTTGCCATGCCTATCCTTTCGACCCTGCGCAGGGCGCGGGTTGTTCGGTATTTATTCAGTCGCTCCGCGGGCTCGGTCTCCGCGCTCGCGAGGCATCAGGACAGGCTCACCGGCCACGACCACGGACCCCGTTTACTGGCCCCGTTTTCTGGCCCCGTTCACACGTCACGTTTCACGCGAGGTTTCCATGCCCACCAACGGCACGATCACGCAGGTCATCGGCTCCACCTTCGACGCCCAGTTCCCCGAGGATCAGCTCCCCGACATCTACAACGCGCTCGAGGTCAAGGCGCAGACGAAGGTCGGCGAACTTTTCCTTGTCGGCGAGGTCCAGCAGCACCTGGGCGGCGGACGCGTCCGCGCGGTCGCGCTCGGCTCGACCGACGGCCTGCGCCGCGGCCTCTCCTGTGTTGACACCGGCTCTTCCGTCCAGGTGCCCGTGGGCGAGAACGTCCTCGGCCGCGTCTTCAACCTGCTCGGGCAGGCCATCGACAAGATGGGCCCGGTGACGACCGCGAAGAAGTCGTCGATCCACAAGCAGCCGCCCGAGTTCGCCCAGCTCAACCCCAAGACCGAGATCCTCCCGACGGGCATCAAGGTCATCGACCTCCTGTGCCCCTTCGTCCGCGGCGGAAAGATCGGCCTGTTCGGCGGCGCCGGCGTCGGCAAGACCGTCGTCATCCAGGAGATGATCGCCCGCGTCGCCAAGAACTTCGGTGGTTACTCGGTGTTCGCCGGCGTCGGCGAGCGCACCCGCGAGGGCAACGACCTCTGGCGCGAAATGAAAGAGGCCGAGTACACCGACGAGAAGGGCCAGAAGGCCCACGTGCTCGACAAGGTCGCGATGGTTTTCTGCCAGATGAACGAGCCGCCGGGCGCTATTCTCCGCTTCGCGCTGTCGGCCCTCACCATGTCCGAAGAGTTCCGCGACGAGTCTGGCAAGGAAACCCTGATGTT